>NZ_JAFBFH010000006.1 GCF_016909185.1 Siminovitchia thermophila
AAACGATCACAAATTGTGGAACATCCTTTTGGAACCATTAAGCGATCCTTTGGTTATACTTTCTTTCTAGGGAAAGGGCTGGATTCTGTGAACGCAGAAGCAGCTCTAATTGGTGTTGCCTATAATTTCAAAAGACTAACGAAAATCAAAAAAATTTCGGAGATTGTGGAGCTATTAGTAGCTTAACCACACCGAAACTCTTTGTTAATTTCAATATTAGAAGTTTTGCAAGCAAAAAAGTACGTTTGAGTGCTGAAAATTGAATATTTGTTAGACAGTCTGACGTACGGTGGTGTGAGAGGACGGGAGCTAATTACTCCCTCCTACTCGATTATTTCGTATTTGCTTTTGTCCCAGTCCCACTATCCATTTTTCTTTTTAAAAAGTGGACGACTACAGCATTTCAGACGTTGTTTTCGCCTGCATGTGAAGCAGCAAGTAATCCGGGCCACCCGCTTTTGAGTCGGTTCCCGACATGTTGAAACCGCCAAAAGGCTGGTAACCGACAATTGCTCCCGTACAGCCGCGGTTGAAGTACAAGTTGCCCACGTGGAAATCTTCCCGCGCCTGCTCCAAGTGCGCGCGGTTGTTGGAAATAACGGCTCCTGTCAAGCCATATTCCGTATTATTGGCGATTTCCAGAGCATGATTGAAGTCTTTGGCTTTGGCAAAAGCCACGACCGGTCCGAAGATTTCTTCTTGCATGAGGCGCGCTTTCGGATCAAGCCCCGCAAAAATCGTCGGTTGGATGAAATATCCTTTCGAGTCGTCTCCTTCACCGCCAGCCATTAATTCGCCTTCTGTTTTCCCGATCTCAATGTATTTCATGATTTTATCGAATGCGTTTTGATCATTCACCGGCCCCATGAAGTTGTCCGGATTCATCGGGTCGCCGACTGTCAATTCTTTCGTAAGCGCCACTGCCCGTTCGAGCACTTGGTCATATACGTCTTCGACGATGACGGCTCGGGAGCAAGCAGAACACTTCTGTCCGGAAAAGCCGAATGCCGATTGGACGATGGATTGAGCAGCCAATTCAAGGTCCGCTTCTTTATCGACCACGATCGTGTCTTTTCCACCCATCTCGGCGATAACACGCTTCAACCAGATTTGTCCTTCGTTCACGATAGCCGCGCGCTCATAAATTCGCGTTCCGACTTCTCTTGAGCCTGTAAAGCTGATAAAGCGTGTTTTCGGATGGTCGACGAGATAGTCGCCGACTTCCGCGCCGCTTCCCGGAATGTAGTTGACAACACCTTTTGGCAAGCCTGCTTCTTCCAGCACTTCCACAAATTTGGCAGCAACAACAGGTGTTGTGGAAGCCGGTTTCAACAGAACCGCATTTCCGCTCACGACGGCAGCAACGGTTGTCCCCGCCATAATCGCAAACGCAAAGTTCCACGGAGAAATAACGACGCCGACGCCAAGCGGGATATAATCATAGCGGTTATATTCCCCCGGACGGCTTTGCACTTTTTTGCCGTCTTTGAGCTCCAACATTTGCCGGCCGTAGTATTCCAAGAAATCAATGCCTTCTGCCGTATCGGCATCGGCTTCTTTCCACGGTTTTCCGGCTTCTTTCATAAGCAAGGCGGAAAATTCATGCTTCCGGCGGCGGACAATGGCCGCGGCTTTAAAAAGAACGTCTGCCCGGACTTCCGGTTTTACTTTTTTCCACGACTCAAAGGCTTCCAGCGCACTGTTCATGGCGCGCTCCGCCAATTCCCGGTTCGCTTTGGATACGCGGCCGACAACTTCCTCTTTGTTCGCGGGGTTAACCGAAGTGATTTTTTCTTCCGTTTCGATCCGTTCACCGCCGATGATTAATGGATAATCCTGGCCAAGATAACTTTCTACAAGCTCCATTCCCGCTTGAAACGCTTTCTTGTTTTCCTCTTTTGAAAAATCCGTGAATGGTTCATGTTTGTATTCAATCATTTTGTCACAGCTCCTTTTTCATCTTACTTCTTATGGTTCCTTTTAAAGCAGGGAGAATGTCCATTCTTACCCAAAAGACGATAAGGGACGTATACTTTCACTGTGCAGCTTGGTTCAACAAGCGCAAGCGGTGTTTTCTCCTCATGTCATCCAGCATGTACATGCCAGTTGAAAGTGCTTAACAGGGTCTTTCAGAAGCTCGCGGGCTTGGCGAGGGCTTGGGGATTGAAAGCTCAGTTCAATCTGTTTTTTATCATGATCAGTTTGATAGTCCCCTTGACAAAACATCTGTTGATGAGCGTTCCCGATCTTGTTTTTCCTATTATGGGCTTTGCAACATGGCGATTTTCACTTTTTTAGAAGGTCGAACCATGCCCTCAGCATTTGATTTGAGCTTTTCTTTGTTGATCGTCAAAGTCGATTTTCGTGTTTGGAGTCGAATAGACTCTCCCAAATGTCCTGTCTCATTGACAGAAATGGAGTGATGAAAATCCTGCAATCGGTGATTTTATTGCGCCCAATTTCCTGTTTTTTCAGAGGTTATGTTGTTTTTACTGATGATGAATAAATAAGAAACAGCTTATGTGATCGCTTTCAGAGGACCACCACCCCACCGTTTTTGTCTCATAAATTATCGTATTACGAATCTATGGACGCAACAATGTCGGCCTATGACAATCTTTCCGGCTTTTTATTGTGGGTAACGGACAATAGGTTTGGACTGCCTTCGTTTGAAACGATCAATTTACCAATTTTAAAATATAGGGAAGCGGGTTTATACGACTTGCGGTATTCAAGTATCAGGTTAGGATAGTACCTACACAACAATGTTGATCTGTACGAAGAAAGACAATGCGTAAACCGGAATGTCCACTGGTGGACAACATTGGAAGTAATACGCTTCGTAAAAGACGGGTAAGCTTTGTGAAACGTAACACAGCCAGCTACATCAGGGGATATCCCGACCTGTCATTCACTTAAAAGAGGGGCATTTAAAGGCCGAAAAGCAGCCTTGAACCCCGCTATCGCTTCTCTCAAGAGCAGGAAAGACTCGCCATATCTTTCACCATATCGATAAAGTGCTTGGACGCGGTTTGAATATATTCATTCCGCAGTGTCACGAGGCTTAGCTTCGTTCGCAGTTTCGGATTTTCCAATGGTATGAGTACAGGCATTCCGGGCCATTGCAGTTTGTTGAAGCTTTCTGGCACGAAAGTAATGCCGACTTCTTTTTTCACCATCTTGAGCATGGGAAGGACTTCGGTTCCCCAGTATACAACTTCGGGAGAAAAACCGATATTTTGGCATGACTCAATAATTTCGTCTGCTATCCCCCGCCCAAACGACGTAGTCGGAAGCAGAAACTTTTCATTTTTAAGATCATTGAGGTCGATTGAAGATTTTTTGAGCAGTCGATGTCCCGGAGGCACTGCTAAAAGAAGTTGTTCCTCTATAAGGGGCGTTATGTTCAGGTCGTCTGCTTCAAAGATGGTCCGTACGATCCCGAGTTCGAGCTCCTGACTTCTGAGCTCGCTTAAAATATAGGCTGAGTTTCCTTCTTTTACGCGGACAATCACGTTTGGTGATTCTCCCCTCACTTTTTGAACGACTTGAGGAAGGATAAATAAATTGGCTGATGTAATGCAGCCGACATTTACAGTACCCCTTAATCCGTCCCGATGTTCCAATAGCTCCTTCTCAATATTTTCGGCCGCCACGAGCAGCTCCTTCCCTCTCCGGTATAAAAATTCACCATGTTTTGTCAGTTTTAACCGCTTGCCGGAACGGTCGAATAAAAAAACGTTTAATTCTTTTTCCAACTTGTTGATCATGATGCTCAACGGAGGCTGGGTCATATTCAATACTTCCGCTGCTTTTGAAATGCTTCCTGATTCTACAATTGTAATAAAATAACGTAATCGATGTAGATCCATGGAGACCTCCTCTTCAATTTATTTAAAATATATATATAACTGATTCATATTATATATTTGAAATTACAAAAAAACCAATATATACTAAATTTTATAACAAATCGAAATATTAAAACGTGGTAACGAGAGATTTTTGCGCTGTATTTTCTTTCATGTTCATTGGATTTGTTGCTTGCGGCATTTCAGTCAAGGACTCATCCGGTGCTTCTACGGAGAAAACCGGTGAAGACAATTTGGCTAAAGAACTAACATTCTTTTCATACGGAGATGATTGGCCAGAGGAAGGAGGAAAAGGCTTTAAGGATAAATTCGATGTAAAAAGTGCTATATGATCCGTACGTTTTAGGGCGTCGGCAGATTTGGGAGCGTGCTCTGTAAAATTTTTTTGACGTAACGATACCGCCTACACTTCCGAGACTTGTTGCCGGTTGTTTCATTACATCTATTTGGCTTGTCGTTCCTGACTGGTTGGGGGCAAGCAAGTCGATTATGCGTTGGTAACGTAACGTTATTCGGGATGACTTCCAAATAAACATGAACCGGTTAGCTGGATGCTTGGTATCGAATTTATTTGGCTGATCATCTCTTTGATCAAACTGTCTGGAGATAAGGAAGCATTATAAGGAGAAGGGAGAGGGGGAGCTGGAAAAGAAAGCAGGGGCTTTTGAAAAGGCGGAAAAGGTTTTCCCAGGTATGACAGCGGATGTGAAAAGACGGGGAGGAGTCGGAGGGAAGCAGAGGAGAAGCGCTTTATATTTCGGACAATCCGCTGTGGATGGGGGAACAGCGTGTAATGGCTGACAGAAGGAGCGGATCGAATACCTGCCGCCGCGGGCTGTTCAACGAAAGGCCTGGGAGGGAGGGGCTTTGCGGATGGAAGATTCAATTTTGTTTCGCAGGGAGGAACGAACAAGTTGGGATATATGTTCTATTTCTTGAAAACTTGGCGCCTCCAAGCGGGTTTTTACGATTCATGTTTTAAAAAGTCTTCTGTGGAATCATTGAGAGTCATGGCAGAGATAGCGACTTCTTCCGAAGCGTGTTCAATTTCAACTACGATATCGCTTAATTGTTGCAGTTGGTCTTCAATGCGGTGGTTTTGTTCTTTCGTTTTTTCAATTAATTCAAGAAGTTCATTAAAGTCTTTATCTGTTCGATCCATGCTCTCAATACCTTGGGCCATCAGGTGATTTACTTTGTCCACGGACTGGCTTGCTTGGCTAATCAAAGTGTTTGTTTTGATAATTTGGTCTGATACGCTTGAGGTCGATGTTTTTGTCTGGTCCGACAGCTTGCGGATTTCTTCGGCTACAACAGCAAAGCCTTTGCCGTATTCGCCGGCGCGCGCCGCTTCAATGGAAGCATTTAAAGCCAGCAGGTTAGTTTGATCCGCAATGTTGTCGACAAGAGTGATCACCTCAGTGACGCTTAAAGCGATCTCGTTTAATTCAGTCGAGAAGGTGTGAATGTCGGCTACAGCCTTTTGAATATCGCTTAGCTTCTTTCCCAGATCATTGAGCATTTGCTTTCCCCGTAAAGAACGGGCGGCCGAGTTGTCTGCCAACTCCATTCCTTGTTTAGCCAGTTCAAGAATGGAGTCTGACTGTTTACTTAACTCTTTTAAAGAAACGCTCGTCTCTTCAGAAATAGCGGCCAGTTCTTGTGAAATAGAATGAACATAGCCGGCCATTTGTTCTTTTTTGCGTTTGTTGGCGGAGCGGATTCGCTCTTCCTCAATTTCGTAAGCTTCGAGGACCAGCTGCTGCTCCAGGCTGAGCAGTTTCGAGACGGCTGTAATGGCGATGATCTTCTCGTGTTCTATTTTCGATTGTTTGGAAATCATTGTGACGAGTAAGTTGAACAGCTTCTGGAAAGAAGACATATACCATTTTGCTTTTAAGCCGATACGGACATGGGCATTGGCGATGCGGATCCGTTTTTGAATAAACTCATCGTCAATATTACCATTAAATAGCTCGCGAATATGGCGTTTTAATGTTTTTTTAAGGCGTTCAACACTACTGTGCTCTTCGATAATCGCTAACAAATTCGGCTGTTTAATGACAGCATTATAAAACTTGATGACGATCTCTTCAATATGGGCGTCCACAACGGGCTTTAATGACTTAACGATTTTCAAGTCCCGTTTTGTTAAACCAGTCATCTCCAATTGGCTTGCCAGGTCGCTGCTTGAAGTCACTGACAGCTGGAGCACTTGCGGAGAAATGGTAGTAACCGCTTCCAATCTGGCTGTCCTTTTTGATCTTGATTTGAAAATTTTCATATTTTCACTCCTATACTTTTTTGTCAAAACTTTATAGTAAAAAGTTAATCAGCCCGGGGGTAATAAGGCTTTCAGTGAAAAAACTTTCCGCTCCTCATATGTGAAGGCTTGATGAGGGTGCCACACGACACCAAATGACAAGCTGTACCCTCGGTTGTTAACTTATTTACTCGAATGTATCAAGTATCAAGATCAAGTGATTCATAACTATTCATTCCTTGCAAACCTTGCCTATCGTAAAAAACATGTTTGAAAAGCCTGCAACAGCCAGTGAATGAGTCTGAGTCGAAAACTCCATGTAGATCATTTTCTCATCATCGAAACGCTGAAAAAGCTGATTTCAAGAGTTTCTTAAAACAGTCTCTTGATGAGTAGGGGAGAAATCTCACATCGGCTCAGAGTCGTTCTGAATTGTGAGAAAATATGGCCGTTACCTTACATTGGAAAAGTCTCAACTCGTTTCTATACCCGGCAGTTTCCTTTTATATCGGATTCTTTTAATGATTATTTATATAATAATTAAAAAAGTTCTGTTATTTTTTTGGTCGTCTTTTTACAGATCGCTCTTCTGCAGTCACTTTTTTATGCATAGTAGCCATAACGTTTACTATGTTGAATCCAGCGGCCATTGTACCTTTGATGGTGTGTATTATGGGATCGGTACTCTTTTAGTAGCCAGCCCTGAAGTGACTGCTAAAAGGGAACAGTATTTGTCTAAAACCTGGAAAAATGATGGGTCACAACAAAACGTTTATTCATACCGTTTAACGTTCATTTCATCGTTATTAGAAAGTGCCCCTAAACAAGTGGATAATATGAAAGAACATATTGAAAAGGCGACAGAAAAGTTTTTTGTCGGTTCTTGCCCATCGTGTGAGAATGGGAAAATACAAGACAATGGAAAGCTTTATGGTTGTCCAGGCAATCGTGAGGGGTGCAACTTTACAGAAAACATTTCCAGGAAAAAAACTATCTAACTCATATAAGAACTTTGTTGAGTGTAAAAAAGACAAATTTTAATAAAAGGACGGAAAATTGTGTTTTGAATATCCTAAAAAGAAGTGAAATTCTTATAGTGGGGTGAACAAATAAAGTGTGTAAATCCACTTTATTTAAGGTGCTTTTTAAAACCTTTCTTTCAGTTAGAGATAAATTGCCTTACAAAATTTTGCCGGTCGACGATAAATGAGTAATCATTGAATATAAATAGGATATCTCCTTAATGAAAAAGACTGAATAGTGTTTTGTTTGGTTTATTGTGTAAAATAAAAAAATTCCAAAAAAAGAAGGGGTTTTAACCATTATAAAGAAGTATAGTATCTATAGAAGAAGTGTAGATAAAAAAGGAGAAAATATGAGGATTTATAAAACATAGTAAAGGAGGATTGAATAATACACTAAGACACAAGTATAAAAGTGAACGATAAAAATAATAAATTTTTCATTAATTTATATGCGAAAAGGTGATTCAAGTTGGATTACGAATTTTTTAATTATATTAGGTATGAATCTATATTTCTTCTACTCGTTTTAATTGGATTGTTTGTCAATGCTGTTTTTTTCAAAAGAAAAACAATTATTAATTGGTTTGCTACCGTCAGTATTTCGTTTATATGTGTTGTGGTGGGTACATTAAGTTTTATTATGGGGTCTATTCTTATTGATGAATTAAATCTTTCAAGTGATCTGAAAGATACATTTATCTTTATGGGGATTATAGTTTTGGCAATAGTTAATTCTCTAATTTCGTATAAAAGTAAAACAAACTCTATTGACAAAATGGAAAAACTCAATTAGGGGGATTGTAGAAATAGAACGAAGAAAATTGGTTGTGCTTTTTCTTTTTTCTTTAATGGTAATAGGCTCTATATTTCCTTCATTAACATTTGCTAAAACTCCTGATATGGTTGAAACCGAGGACGGTCATGAAATAGGATTCGAAGCACCTGTAATATCTAATAATACAGAAAGCCCAAAAATAGAATTAGTCGACGAAAATATTGTTGAACAGACAATTGTTATTGAACCATCTGATAATAGACACATCGTTGAAATTCCTCTGGAATTACAAAACGGTGAGTATATGGTACTTGGAGAGGATGAGCAGGGAAATTTAGATGGTGCGGCGATGATTTATAATGAGAAAAAAGAATCAATCGGTATTCTTTCATCTCCGGTAATGGAAAATGAAGAAAATCTTAATGTAGTATCTGTAACTAAAAAAGATGAAAATACGTTAGAGTATACCCTGGAATCGGATGGGTTGAGTGAACCTACAACTATGTCGGTTACTTTAGCTGCTACTTCTTATTCAAGCTATTTTTCTAGCGGCAAATGGATTACAAGGAGTGGAAAAATTTCTTTAAGCTTAACTCACAAACCTTATCTTTTCAGTGGTTCGACTAATGATAAAATGTTAAAGCTGTCTGATTCTTGGAATAAAGTAGTTGCTAAACATAAAAGTAGTAAACATTGGAAAAATCAAACTAGTTTATATAATCAATATGCCTGTCACTATGGGTACGCACCATTCAAAAACCCATGGAATATAGAACCTTGGAGACCAAATGTCGGGATAGCTAAAACGATTGCAAAACGTTGTAATCCTTAGAGTCACCAAAGAAAAAATGAAAACTTTATAAAAGAGATACTTTTTTGATGGGGCTGTTATAGAAAATCAGTTTTCACCGACCTTTCTGGACAGCCCCTAATCCCGCAAAAGCTAAAACGGTTCTTAGCTTTTATCCTAAACCATGCTTCTTTGCATAATTTCCCCAATGGGGGTTTCTCCCATCGATATCAGAAAACTGGTATTCATCCGATAGATCCCAGCTAGTTTGAACTGTTCCTGTTCTTTCGAAGATGTTCGGATCGGCAGCCAGTGCCGCGATGCCTTGTCCAATCAAATAAGGTGTTTCCGACTCGATGAAATGGGGCTCTTTTTTTACTGCGTCTTTCCAATTGGCTTCGGTGACGCCAAAATGGTCAAGCATGGCTTCCGAACGCAGAAACCCGGGGGTAACTGCCAGAGCAGTGACGTTATAAGGACGAAGATCTGCCGCCATGGCTTCCGCCAAATGAATCGCGGAAATTTTGGCTAGGCTGTAGTATAAATTTCCCCGATAGCGATAATCCCATCCATCGGTAATTTCCATAATCAATCCGTCTTTGCGCGCCGCCATTAACGGTGCCCCGTAATAGCTTGTTATCATATGAGAATGGACTGCCCTTTCTTGAATAGTCAAACCGTTCACAAGTGAATGCTTCCAAAATGGTTGGCCCCATTCCGTGAGGGGATCGCCACCCCAGACGTCATTGACCAATATATCGAGACGGCCATGGTGTTCCTCATTGATTTTGTCAAATAAAGCTTTCACATCGGCTTCGACTGTGTGATCAACGCGCACGGGGATGCCCATGCCGCCACGGGCAGTTACCATTTCTGCGGTCTCCTCAATCGTTTCCGTACGGCCCATGTCGGAAAGCTTTTCACGTGTGCTTCGCCCTGTACAGTATACTGTCGCTCCGGCCTCGCCAAGCGATACTGCAATGCCCCGCCCGACACCGCGGGTTGCTCCGGCGACGACCGCTATTTTTCCTTGTAATGGTTTCATTTCATCATCCTCCTTTTAAATTTCTTTTTTATTATAAATAGTGAAAGATGACATCTGTTGTCATATTGATACAATAAAATAAAGAAGACAGGAGGTTGTGACATGCGCGCAGATCGGTTAATTGCTATTTTGTTGTTGCTGCAAAACAACGGAAAAATGACGGCGAGAGAATTGGCGGAAAAACTGGAAGTATCAGAGCGGACGGTGCACCGAGATATGGAGGCGTTAAGCACAGCGGGTGTGCCGATATTTTCTGAGCGTGGGACGAACGGCGGGTGGTTGCTTACGGACGGCTATCGGACGAACTTGACCGGCATGAAGACGGAAGAGATGCAGTCATTGTTGCTAGCTCATTCTTCATCACTGCTTAATGATTTGGGGATGGAGGAGCCTTTTGAGGCCGCCTTTCAAAAATTGTTGGCAGCGATCCCCGGAAGAATGCATTCTGAGGCAAAACTGGTGCGCGAGCGCATCCATATTGATGGAGCCGGCTGGCATCAAAGAGAGGAAGCACTTCCATGCCTTTCGACAGTCCAGGAAGCTGTCTGGCAGGAAAGAAAGTTGGAAATGGCGTATCGGCGAAATGAAAACATGTCGGAAAGGGTTGTTGATCCGCTAGGCCTTGTGGCAAAAGGAAACATCTGGTATTTGGTTGGGGCGGTGGATGGTGAGCTGCGCACATACCGCATCTCGCGAATCGAGCGGGCCCGAATTACAGCGGAATCGTTTCAACGGCCAAATCATTTTAACTTGGCGGCATATTGGGAGCAATCCACAAAACAGTTCAAGGCTCAGCTTCCCCGTTACCTGGCCCAAATTTGCTTTTGTAAAAAGGTGCACGATCGCCTGGCAAAACAGCCTTACATGAAAATTTGCGCTGTCAAAGCGGCGCAAGGCGGCTGGATCGAAGCCGATGTTGAATTTAACACGCTTGAATCGGCCAGTGAAATCGTCCTTGGTTATGGTTCACTCATCAAAGTACTTGCACCACTAGAGCTCTGTGAAAAAGTAAAAGCCGAGGCGCTGGCTGTTGCCGAAATGTACGAATAGGCAGAGAGTACCGGTGGTAAAAACCCATTCTTATATGATAAAGCTTTGCATCTAACCCATCCATCCATTCAAATTAATGTTACAATAAACAGTAACATATAGGTGACCAAATAAAGGGAGATGCTGTCATGAAAACTCGTCTCGATTTACATTTGGAATTGGGCCGCCTGCTTCAACATGTTCAAAGAGCGATGATCATCACGGACCATAACGGAACGATCACTGCCTGTAACCATTTGGCCGGTATTTTTTTAAGGAAACAAAAGAATGAACTGATTGGCGAAAAGTTGGATGCCGTCATTCCGGAGACGAAGGTACATAATGAAAGGCATTTAGATCGTCTAATCGCTGGGAAACGGTTCTATTTACATCGGTCGGCTATAGATGATGGGCAAGGCGAAATGGGCATGTTATGGACAATGGATGGTCAGCCCGATGGATTGCTCCAGCAAACAATTGAAAAATATGAAAGCGCTCTCGAGGGGTTGTCTGAGTGCATTATGGGTGTTGATGACAAAGGCAATGTCAACTTTTTAAGCCGCTCCTATGCCAAGCTGCTCGGAATTAATGACCCGAATTCTGTTATCGGAAAGCATTGTACCGAGATTGTTGAAAATACGAGAATGCACATCGTCATTCAAACGGGAGAGGCGGAGATTGGGCATTTCATTCAAATTGGCGAAAGAACGGTATTGGCGACCCGCATACCGATTTTTCATAACGGAACAATTACAGGAGCTATTGGCAAGATCATGTTTCATGACGTCGACGAATTGAAAGCATTGGCGAATCGGGTGCAGGAAATGGAGTCCAAAATCGAATTTTACGAAAAAGAAATGAAGCGCATTCGAGGGGCCAAATATTCTTTCCAAAGCATCGTAGGGAACAGCGATAAAATCAGAGAAGTGAAAAACAATGCCCAGAAAGTTGCGAGAAGCCGATCAACCGTTTTGATCAAAGGGGAAACAGGCACGGGAAAAGAACTGTTTGCCCATGCCATCCATTTGGCAAGTCCGCGAAATGCGGGCCCGTTCCTTCCGGTCAATTGCGCGGCGATTCCCAAAGAATTATTGGAGGCTGAATTGTTCGGCTATGAGAGTGGTGCTTTTACCGGAGCGAACAAAGGCGGAAAGCCGGGAAAGTTTGAGTTGGCGAATCATGGCACTTTATTTTTGGATGAAATAGGAGATTTGCCGCTCGATATGCAAGCAAAGCTTCTTAGGGTGCTGGAAAGGAAGGAAATAGAACGAATTGGCGCAACGACATCTAAAAAAGTCGATGTTCGCATCATTGCGGCAACAAATCGAGATTTATGGGAAATGACGCGGAAAGGAAGCTTTCGCGATGATTTGTATTATCGCCTGAACGTTTTTATGCTCGATATTCCCCCATTGCGGGAAAGAAAGGAGGACATCCTTCCGATTGCAAGCCGCCTCATCATAAAGTTGAATGAGGAAATGGGTCTGAACGTGGCATCCTTGGAGGATGATGTAAAAAAAATATTCATGAAATACCATTGGCCGGGAAATATTCGCGAGCTTGAAAATGTGCTTGAACGCTCCATGAACGTCATTGACAATGATGATCACATTCGTACACATCATTTGCCTGTATATTTGGTAAAAGGAAGAGGATTGGCTCAAGCAGAAAGCATCTATTCTTTGAAGAAACAATTGGAAGAAGCGGAAAAAAAGGCGATCTTAAGAGCATTGGAAAAAGCAGGAGGAAATAAAATGGAAGCGGCAAGTTTATTGGGAATCCACCGGGCCAGTCTATACAGGAAATTGGAAAAATACGAAATATCCGATGTATGAGGGGCAAAACAAACAGCTCCTTTTTTTGTTGCGAAATTGCAAAACATTCGCGTGAATGCGACAGACAAAAGAACTATTTTAGCAAAAGAGCCCCTTCTCATACCTGAATGGAAAGTTGGTAGCCTATGGGAATTTTGTGATGAGCCATTAACACCACTCCTTCTCATACCTGAATGGAAAGTTGGTATGCTTTTTGCAACATATTAAAAGGAGCACGATCAAAAGTCATGGAAGGGGGAGAAGGATGGATGAGCAAAATTTGGCGCAATTTTTAGTCCGGAGAATTGAAAAAACACCGGAAAAAGTGTTTCTCCGCTTCGAAGAGCAGCGGGTTACGTATGAAGGTTTGTATAAGCGCGTCGCCCGGGCAGCAGGCGGATTTTCGGAGCTGGGAATTGGCAAGGGAGACAAAGTATGTGTCATGCTTGATAACAGTCCTGAATATGTGGATGTATGGTTTGGTCTCACATGCATAGGCGCCATTCTCGTCCCAATCAATGTTCATTTAAAAGGAGCAGGCTTGCAGTACATTTTAACGCACTCAGACTGCAAAGCAATGATAGTTGATGAAATGTATTTGGCGCGAATAAGTCCATGCCTATCTTCTTTGCCAAAAGATGTAAAGATTATGATCCAGACGAAGGATCAAGCCTTTTCATATTCGAACCGATATAGTAGCCTTAAAGATATATTCACTTATTCGGAAAGTGAATGGCCTTCTTTAGATTTTTCAGGAGTTGCGATCAACAGTATTCTTTACACATCGGGAACGACTGGGCCGCCAAAAGGGGTTATGCTCAGCCATGCCGCCTATATAAACGCCGCCCAAGCCTTTTCGGAGCGGATGGTCGGTGTCCGTTTTGATGATACTCTCCTAACAACATTGCCTTTATTCCATATTAATGCTCAAGCCCATACTGTTTTGGGCGGTATTCACTCCAATGCCACGGTCGCTCTAAGCAAAAGATTCAGCGCTTCCCGCTTTTGGGAGGAAGTCTGTTATCATCAAGCGACCATTTTTAATTCCTTGGGTTCGATGATTCCCATTTTGTGCAAACAACCTGAACAGGAAAATGATCACGACAACCCTGCTCGTATCACTGCGTGTGCGGCAACACCAGAAAGATTCTGGAAACAATTTGAAGAACGGTTTAAAATAAAAATTGTGGAAGGATACGGCCTGACGGAAACATCCGGATTTTGCGTTTCCAATCCTCTTGACAAAAGGAAAGTCCCATCGATCGGGAAGCCATTTCCATTTGTAGAAACGAAAATTGCCGATGAAAACGGTAAGCGTTTGCAAGTCGGCGAAGTCGGAGAGATTCTTATCCGTTCTTTAAAGAAACACACATTTATGGAAGGGTATTATAAGATGCCTGATAAAACGGAAGAGGCCATGCTGGAGGGATGGTTTCGAACCGGTGACCTCGGGTATGCAGATGAAGATGGCTATATGTACTTCTGTGACCGCTTAAAACAATGCATCAGACGAAGAGGTGAAAACATTTCATCATGGGAAGTAGAAAAAGTGATTAACGCCCATCCGAAGGTGCTGGAGTCAGCGGCGGTGGGGGTGCCTTCTGAAGTCGGGGAAGAAGATGTCAAAGTGTATGTCATTCTGAGAAAAGGTGAACATTTGCCGTATGAAGAATTCATCAAATGGTGCGAAGAACGAATGGCATACTTCATGGTTCCGCGTTATGTCCAATATGTTGACTCTTTTCCCAAAACCGCCACGGAGCGGGTACAGAAGTTTAAACTAAAAGAAGAAGGTATTGGGAACGCATGGGACAGGGAACAAGCCATGGGCCGTATTGAGAAAAAATAATGTGGGAATGGGGTGAAAATGGTGTCTGCAGATCAAGTGGTGCGTGTATGGAATAATGAAGGGGTCGCCACCTTGGAAATCGACCATCCGCCGGTAAACTCGCTAAGCGCGGAAGTGGTCAATCAACTGACCGGTGTGTTGCAGAAAATGGAAGGAGATCCCCAAGTGAGGGCAGTCATCATAACTGGAAGCGGTGAAAAAGCGTTTGTTGCCGGAGCCAACATCAAAGAGTTTCCGGATTGGATCGGTAAAGGAGAGGAAGTGGCTGAAGAAAAATCGAAGTGGCTTCAACACCCTTTCGATTTGCTCGACCAGTTGTCAAAGCCTACAATTGCGGCCATTAACGGATTGGCCTTGGGCGGAGGCTGCGAACTGGCCCTTGCTTGTGATTTGCGTATCGCGGAAGAGCACGCGCAAATCGGGCTTCCCGAAATCACGCTTGGGCTATTTCCGGGAGCAGGGGGCACACAAAGACTGCCGAGACTCGTCGGGGAAGGGAAAGCAAAAGAACTGATGTTTACCGGTGAACCAGTTTCCGCTCGTGAAGCTCTCCGGATCGGACTTGTCAATATTGTTGTTCCTCAGGGCAAGGCCTTAAAAAAAGCTCAAGAGCTGGCTGAAAAAATTTCCCGATACTCCCTGCCTGCTTTGTCCCTGATGAAAAAAGCCATCACAGAGGGACGGAATGAGTCTCTTGAAAGAGGGTTGGCAGTGGAAGCCAAATATTTCGGAAAGGTGTTTCAAACGGAAGATGTGAAAGAAGGAGTATCAGCCTTTATTGAAAAAAGAAGACCCACTTTTACGCATCAGTAAAGAAAGGCGGTGTTCATTTATGTTTCAAAAAGTGTTGATTGCAAACCGGGGGGAAATTGCGGTTCGAATTATCCGAACATGCCAAATGTTGGGTATTCAAACAGTCGCTATCTATTCAGAAGCAGATGCGGACGCACCGCACATCAAAATGGCGGATGAAGCCTATTTGTTGGGAGGCCCCAGGGTTGTTGAAAGTTATCTGCATGCAGATAAAGTGTTAGACGTTGCCAGGAAATCCGGAGCGGATGTCATTCACCCAGGGTATGGCTTTCTTTCGGAAAATAGCTCATTTGCCGAGCAGTGTGAAGCGGAGGGGCTTGTTTTCATTGGTCCCTCTTCAGACGTGATTGCCCGCATGGGCAGCAAAATTGAATCGAGAAAAGCAATGCAGGCAGCAGGTGTTCCGGTTGTTCCCGGAATTGCCCATTCGCTTGCGGATGAAGAAGTTGCCGTTCAGGCGGCGGAGGAAATTGGTTTTCCGGTTATGTTAAAAGCTTCTGCCGGCGGCGGCGGGATCGGGATGCAAATTGTCCGTAATGCTGATGAATTGCGAAAAGCTTTTGCCGGAAATCAGAAACGCGCAGCAAGCTTTTTCGGAGACAGCGCCATGTATATCGAAAAATATATTGAAAATCCGCGTCATATTGAAATTCAAATTCTCGCAGATAAGTTTGGCAATGTT
Source organism: Siminovitchia thermophila (assembly GCF_016909185.1). Classification (GTDB taxonomy): domain Bacteria; phylum Bacillota; class Bacilli; order Bacillales; family Bacillaceae_C; genus Siminovitchia; species Siminovitchia thermophila. Next base: position 15,958 of record NZ_JAFBFH010000006.1, read on the forward strand.
ATTCATTTATGGGAGCGCGAATGCTCTATTCAACGGCGGCACCAAAAGGTGCTTGAGGAGGCGCCCTCACCTTTTCTAGACGATGAAACAAGAAAGAAAATGGGGGAAGCGGCTGTCAGGGCGGCCCGGGCCATTGGATATTCCAATGCGGGCACGGTTGAATTTTTGGTAGATCGGAACAAGAATTTTTACTTTCTTGAAATGAATACCCGCCTTCAGGTTGAGCATCCGGTCACGGAAGAAATTACCGGTCTCGATTTAGTTGCCGAGCAACTGAAAATGGCTGCTGATTATTCTTTGACGATGTCTCAGTCGGATATCAATCCGAGAGGGCATGCTATTGAGGCGAGAATTTATGCGGAAGATCCGATGACATTTTTCCCGTCTCCTGGTAACATCACGAAATTGGTTTTTCCTGATGGCCCCGGTGTTCGCAATGATGTCGGCGTTCATCATGAATCAACAGTAACCCCTTTTTATGATCCGATGATTGCGAAGCTGATTGTAAAAGGAAAAGACCGGGATGAAGCAATCAATAGACTTCAAAATGCTCTGTCAGCCTATGAGGTGGAAGGGATTAAAACAAACATCCCTCTGCTCAGGAAAATAGCAGATCATCCCGCTTTTCAACAGGGAGAAACAACAACCAATTTCATAGAACAGTATTTGCAGGGCGAAACAGCGAAGTGAAAACGTATAAAAGGAGGAATCAGCGATGAGTAAAGTGGTAGCCAGCATGGCTGGAAGCGTCTGGAAGATTCTTTGTAAAGAAGGAGATAGCATCGAAGCTGGAGAAGATGTAGTCATATTGGAATCAATGAAAATGGAAATTCCCATCCAAGCAGAAGCAGGCGGAACCGTAAAGGAAGTAAAAGTAAATGAAGGTGACTTTGTCAATGAAGGTGACGTACTGATTGAGCTGGAGTAAATTCTTTGCAAAGGAGCCGTACATGATGTCAAAAAAAACATTTGATGAAAGAGCGGAGTCCATTCGGCAAGGTGGTGCCGCCAAATATCATGAACAAAATGAAAAACGCGGAAAGCTTTTTGTCCGCGATCGTTTAAGATTGCTGCTTGACCCGGATTCATTTTTAGAAGACGCCATGTTTGCCAATTGTGAGGCCGAGGGACTGCCGGCAGATGGTGTAGTGACAGGTGTTGGAAAAATGGACGGCCAAACGGTATGCGTCATGGCAAATGATTCCACTGTAAAGGCCGGCTCCTGGGGCGCTAGAACGGTGGAGAAAATAATCCGTATCCAGGAAACGGCCGAAAAAATGAGGGTTCCGCTTATTTACCTCGTAGATTCGGCAGGTGCGAGAATTACGGACCAAGTCGACATGTTCCCGGGACGGCGGGGGGCCGGAAGAATTTTTTACAATCAGGTAAAACTGTCCGGGAAAATCCCGCAAATATGTGTGTTGTTTGGCCCATCGGCTGCTGGCGGCGCCTATATACCCGCTTTTTGCGATATCGTCATCATGGTAGATAAAAATGCTTCCATGTATCTCGGTTCGCCGCGGATGGCGGAAATGGTCATTGGCGAGAAAGTGACGTTGGAAGAAATGGGCGGGGCCCGCATGCATTGTTCGGTATCGGGATGTGGGGACGTATTGGCCCAAAATGAAGAAGAAGCCATCGAGCTGGTCAAAAGCTATCTCTCATATTTTCCGGCGAATTTTTCGGAAAAACCGCCTGTTCGGGAGGCGACTCCTGCAAAGCAATTGGAGAAAACATTGGAGGAGCTCATTCCGGAAAATCAAAATGCGCCATTCAATATGTATGATTTTATTGAAGGAATCATTGATGCGGACTCATTTTTTGAAATTAAAAAGTTATTTGCGGGCGAAATCATAACAGGGCTTGCCCGCCTGGATGGAAAACCGATCGGCATTATCGCAAACCAGCCCCGGGTGAAAGGCGGGGTATTATTTCACGACTCGGCAGACAAAGCGGCCCGATTTATGACTCTTTGTGACGCCTTCCATATTCCGCTCTTGTTCCTTGTCGATGTACCCGGTTTCATGATCGGAACAAAAGTGGAGCGGGAAGGAATTATCCGCCACGGGGCGAAAATGATCTCGGCCATGTCAGAAGCAACAGTGCCGAAAATCTCGATTATCGTCCGGAAGGCATATGGCGCCGGATTATATGCGATGTGCGGTCCAGCATTTGAGCCTGATTGCTGTCTGGCGTTGCCGACCGCCCAAATTGCCGTCATGGGGCCGGAAGCGGCGGTCAACGCCGTCTATGCTAAGAAAATCGCGGAGCTTGATGAAAGTGAGCGAAATGCCTTTATCCAGCAAAAAAGAGAAGATTATAAAGAGGGAATTGATATATACAAGCTGGCTTCGGAAATGATTATTGACGGCATCGTGCCAGCAAATTCTCTGCGCGGGGAACTCATTCAACGGTTCGAGGCGTACTCGTCAAAGCATACGATTTTTTCTGAACGGAAACATCCGGTTTATCCCGTGTAAAAGCCTTCAAGGGTTCCATGTGAACCCTTGGATGCAAAAAATACGGAATATTCAATAATGTTTGCGAATGTTGTCACAAGTATAATCGCGATTTTTTTTTCACAAATGAGGATATGGATCGCGCGCTAAAAAATGAGCTACTGTTAAAACAAGGAAAAGTACCTGCCAAGCTTGATTCACATCACGTGCAACAGTAGAATTTGCCACTATTGAAGGAGCGCGATCCATTGGATCAGTTCATAAAATCGGCAGTTTAGAGCCGGGAAAGAAGGCGGATATCATTTCTATCCGAAATAAGGGTCTGAATATTCCATCTTTTCATAACCTTGTTATTGCTATTCGCATCCTCGAAATGTCGACTCGGTCTTTGTGGAAGGAAAAGCCCTCAAAGGAAGTGGCAAACTTGTAACGATGAATGTGGAGGCTATCCAAAAAAACCTCAGGCATCGCATGAGTACTTCTGAAAAGCAAAGCGCCAAACGAATGAATAAAGCAAAAGAAACATTTCCGCCAACTGCTGAAGTAAAAAAATTGAAAAGGGAGGAAAATAATGTCGCGAATTGATCAAACCATTTACGCCCTGTTTGGGCTTGCTGTTGTGATGGTGATTGGAATGGTAACAAATTCATGGAGGGCCGTTCTTTATCCCTTTTTGATCATGGTCGGGCTGGCCATCTTTTTGGGGCTGATAAAAGATATTAGAAGGAATCCCCGTAAAATCTGGATTCCCGTAACGGTTACAGCTATTTATTTGTTTTTGTATATATTCCATGATGTGATCACGATGGATTCGCCGACAGGTGGAAAAGGCTTTATATGGGGCCTGTCGCCGGCAATGGCTTTGTATATTTTCGGTATTTGGCCGCTTGCTGTGCTTGTTTGTCTGTTATATACGTTGACCTTTCAAAAGGATTCCGTCACACAACAGCTGCGCCAAGATGGCCAAAAGAATATCAACATGTAAGGGGGGATGTCAGTGGGCACTACGATCATTACAGTTGTCGCTATCTATTTGTTAATTTGTATTTTGATCGGATTATGGGCAACGAGAAGAACGAAAACGGCGGGTGATTTTTTAATTGCCGGCAGGAATTTGGGCATGTTTGTCATGGCGATTGCGGCGTTTTCTTCGATTCAAAGCGGATTTGGAATGCTTGGGGGAACCGGATTGACTTTTAGCAATGGGATGGGATTTATTGCGGGAATCGGCATTTCGGCTTCTTTGGGCTTTGGGTTGACATGGTATTTGGCAGGAAAGCGGATTTGGAAAATCGGCAGCATGGGTGAAGTTTATACGCTCGGGGATATTGTGGAAAAAAGATACGAAAGTAAAGCAGTCCGCGGCTGGCTCGGATTGGCGATCATTTTTGGCGTGATCGGTTATTTGGGAACACAAGTCCAGGCGATGGGCATTATTATGCACAGTATTTTTGGGCTTTCTCCCAAGTTGGGCGCCATCATTGGATTGGGTATTCTCGCATTTTATTGCGTGGGCGGAGGGATCATAGCGAGTGTTTATACGGATCTTTTTCAAGGTGTCATTATGGTCGCTGTTTCATTGGTTGTATTTTTTATGGCTATCCATGCCGGAGGCGGCGTGCAACACATTTCCGAAAGTCTGCAAAGCGTTGATCCCCAATTAACTTCGTCATTCGGTACGTATCCGATTATGACCGTCGCTTGCTGGTTCTTTTTATTCAGCCTGGGAGCGGCAGGACAGCCGCATTTCATTCATAAATTTTTGATGATTAAAAGCCAAAAAGAATTAAAGTGGGGCGCCTTCACGGCAGGTCTTGCATACGCTTTCACAACGCTGTTGGTCGTTGGAATCGGGCTGACGGCAAGGTCTCTTGATATACAAGGAAAATTTCCGGCTATCTCCACTCCGGATGAGTCGCTTACAGCATTTGTAACGCACTTTACACCGCCCATTGTGGCAGGGCTTGTTCTGTCCGGACTGCTTGCGGCGATCATGTCAACAGGTTCGGCTTTTGTTACCCTTGGAGCCGCGAGCTTAATCCGGGATATTCCGCGGGCCTTCAACAAACAAGTGAAGAATGAGCTTTTATGGAATCGGTTGACTGTGCTTGGCCTTTTGACACTATCTCTTTTATTCTCTTTTTATATGGATACACTCGTTGCATTGCTCGGCATCTTCGGTTGGGGAACATTCGCGTCAGCCGTATTCCCTCCCATTATTTTGGGGTTAATTTGGAAAAAGGCTACCAAATACGGGGCTATTTCCAGCATTGTCGTCGGGTTGTTTCTAAACTTCTCCCTGGAAATGTTAAATAAATACGACTTGGCTATCTTGCCTTCAGGTGTTATTGTCGGAGCATTTGCTTTTGCCGTATCGATTATCGTATTTATCGGCGTTTCCCTTTTGACAAAAGAATCTGTCGTTCCATTGGATAATCAGGTTATCGACGCGATGGAAGGGTAAGGGGGTATTGGCGAAAGTCTATCTTTTTTGGCTTGAATTCTTTATGATGAAAGAAGAGTACAAGTCGAAGGCAGGTGAATTGTAATGGGAACATGTCCAATAGATCACTCGCTTGAGGATGTTGTAAAAAAGCTTGATGACCAAAAACCATTCTTGCCGAAAGAATTGGCTGATCGGACAGAACAATTTTTGCAGGAGAAACTTTCACAGAACACATTAAATGAACTGTTTCATCTGTTGAAAAAGTATGACCTGGCCAGTGAAGAAGAACGAGCCGGAAGAAATGTAAAATTGACGGAAATGCTTGCTAAAAAAGCGTGAATAAAGATGACAGGGCTGTCTAAAAAGTCCCATTTAGAGTAAAAGCGCTCAACCCAAGAAAGTTGATTTTACGGTATTCTGGGGTTAGTTTTTTTGGGATTTTCAAGCTGAAGTATTATTTTTCGGACAGCCCTCCAATTTTTCAACCATAAATCTTAAATGGTTGGCTGAAGGGGAAGGAATGCTTTTTTATAAAAATAGGTGTCCAGGTCGAAAAAATATCGGCTTTTTGGACGCCTTTTTGCTGGTTAACATACGAACCCGGATTTTCCGATGGAATAACGGCTTAATGTGACGTTGTGGCATCTGGCAAATCTTTATTGGAGAGAAAGGGGTCCTGATCGGGTATCAAGAAGCGAGTGAAGGTATTTTTCAATCGGTTGATCTGACAGCAGGTTCGGATGGGTATACTGTTCCGTTCTATGCTCGAAGTCAGAGATTTGCCCCCATAAGCGTTGATTCAGTCACTCTTAATGTAATAAAAAGGAACAAAATTGCACCACTTCAGAGGGAGGTAAGTCAACATAATCAAGAAGAAGCCGAGAGGTGACCATCACGGCGTCTGTTTGGTTGGCTTCCATTATATAATGAACCAAGCCGCCAAATCATATAATATTCCGATCCCGATGGTGAGTATGAAGGAATGACCGCTGTGGCAAAAGTGTTGACAAAAAAGCCGAATAGGGACAGAAAACAATCCCGCAGCTGGAAACCGGCTGGTAACACAATACGCAACAGTCTTCAAACTGGCGGTCTTAAAAAAACGTTGGCGCCAGCCGTTCAGTGTCTGACAATAGTCATTATTTGCGAATTATGAAGTATTTATATTGCAAGAAGGCAACCCGACCATTACAAGAATGCCGGAGTCCATGTCCCATGTTACATATGACGGGGGACGCGGGATTTGTATTGGTGATTCACATTCGACTTTGCCGCGTGTATGGCTCCCGGATGTTGACAAGAAGCAGGAGACATTCGTCGATTAAAAATAATATGAAACTCTCGCTTTTGACACTGGAAGGCTTTGAACCAGGATGAATGATAGCGAGTGATCTTCCTCTTTTCAATGTCTTGGAAACAGTATAGGAGAGGATGATAGGGATGACGGAAAATGAACGGGTCATGGAACAAGTTTTACAATTACGACAAATGGGGATCAAATCGGCAATTGCCACTGTTGTAAAAGTATATGGATCTGCTTATCGCCGTGAAGGGGCCAAGATGTTGATTGATGAGTATGAGAATAGGACGGGGATGATTTCAGGCGGCTGTCTGGAAGCGGATGTAGCCGAAGCCGCGAAAGAGGTGATCTCTACCGGCCAACCCGTTTTGAAAACCTATCATCTGGATGAAGAGGTTGTATGGGGGTTGGGGCTTGGCTGTCCGGGAACGGTTAAAATCCACATAGAGCTTGTTTCATCGTCTGAATAATCTGGAAGGAAGGGGCATGCTTTGAATCATTCATCTGCTTTTGATCGTTGGCTGGCTTTTATCAATGACGAAAAACCTTGTGTGCTCGCGACCAGTTTGGATATGTCCGCTCCTTTTTCCTCTAAAGGCGGCTCAAGGCGTTTATTCATTTCGCCGGAAGGAGTTTTAGCTGGATGTCTTGGTGTTGGGGAGGCGCAGACGCAAATCATAGAGTTGGCAAAGAAAAAGTTAAAGCAAAGAAATCCCAAATCGGAAACGGTAATCATTTCTTTATCGGATGGCCGGGAACTTCCCATTTTTTTGGATGTATACGTTCCCCGGTCTGAAATCATGATTTTTGGGGCTGGACATGATGCCATTCCAGTCGCCCGGTATGCTTTATCTGTTGGTTGGAAAACAACTGTAGTCGATCCAAGACCTTACTATAATAGCGAGGAAAGATTTCCGGGTGCAAAGAGAATTGTGGCGGATGCAGGTAAAGTGTCCGATCAAGTTAGGATAACGGATCGCACTTATATAATTGTGATGAACCATCATCTGGAAAGGGATCAAGAGACGTTGAAATTTGTCTTGCCCTCACCCTCTCCATATATTGGTGTGCTCGGTCCCAAAAGGAGACGGGAGCGGATGTTGCGGGTGTTGCAAGAAGAAGGGCATGTTTTTGCAAAAGAGACACTGAAACGGATGCACAGTCCGGTTGGTCTCGATATTGGCTCCGAGACACCTGAAGAGATTGCCATCAGCATTTTAGCTGAAATCATCGCGGTTAAAAATGGCCATTCCGGTGGTTTTTTACAAGATTCCCCTCACATTCACCGTACCTCAAAAATGATCAATAGATTGTAACAAAAGGAGAGCAAATGAAAGATTCAATCAGCGCCATTATTTTAGCGGCTGGAACTTCTTCACGAATGGGACGGCCAAAACAATTGCTTGATTGGGGTGATCGGCCCTTGTTGTCCCATGTCATTCACAAGGTGCTGTATCATCCTTTTTCAGAAGTGATCACCGTCATTGGCCATGAAGCCGATAAAATAAAAAGGACTATTCATATACGGGACTCCCGCTTCAAATGGGTCGAAAATAAACAATATGGGAGTGGTCAAGGCTCAAGTCTGAGAGCCGGAGTTCAGCATATAAGTACAGACGGTCCGGGCGTGATGGTCTTTTTGGGTGACCTGCCCTTTATCTCCCAATATACAACCAGCTTCGTATTTCATGAAGGTGCAAGGCTGCTGAAATGTAGTTCGGAACCTTTCGTCATGCGGCCCGTTTATCAAAAGACAGGAGGACATCCCGTGTTTTTCGGTCATCTCCGCGACGCCGTCTTGGAGGTTCTGGATGGTGATCAAGGAGGCAGAGCTCTCCTAAACATGATCAAGGTGAAAAGAGAACTCTTTGTACATGATTCGGGAATTGTAAAAGATATTGATACCCGTGATGACTACAGACAGGCTTTGAAACAGGGTGACCTTGATGAGGACGGCTGAATAACAACTGTTTGCCGAATAGTGGAATGTTTGGCAAAATGAAATAAATGCGTGTAGATGAATGGGGGAACTATTTGATTTTTGTGGAATGGTATTCTAAAGCCAATTTTCATCGTAGACCATCTCTGTTCGTTACAATCAATGTTCAGCCTAATGGCGAGCCATCGGGAAGTTCGTCGATCATGCGGGCTTTGGCAGGTGATGTAACAAGCCAACCATCTGGATCAGCCATCAGTATCAAAAGCAAAGTGTCTGAATAGAAAACGGTTGAAACTTTTTCCCATCTTTATTGTGAGCGGTGTCCGGCTATTGTACAATTCAGCAGGCACGCAAAAAAGCCGTTAAAAGAATCAATTTATGGAGCGAAAGTCGGCTTCCTACGTATGGATGGCAACTTCCAAATGGTCTTTATACGTGAAAACGGCCCAAAAATATGGGGCTTGCCCTTACAAAAGATTCTGCTCGTTGAAAGAAACCGTTCGTCATTTTAAGAAGCCAAGAAAGCTTTAAATATTCGCCGAGAGCTGACTTAAAGTCATGGACATCTCCCGCCAGCACGAAATTCATGTTTTTCAGCAATCGCTTCCAACAATATTGATTTTCCCATCCCATTCACTCGAACAAGAAATGTGCAGATTTTTCATCACTACAAGATGGAATATGACCATGTAGCAGTGCAAGTCTTTTTAAAAACATGGAGTCACTTGCGGTATCAATCTATCAATGTATGGAATGGCTTACCATGCTCAAAAATGACGGGGCGATTGGAAGTTTTTGAAACTGGGGAAAAACTTGGCGTCTACCATTTCACATTTGAAAGTAATAAGACTAGAAAACGTTATGAGAATCCCGAAAATAATGTATAAACAGATATAATCGGTTAGAAAGGAGAAATGATTGATGGACTACGAGGTTATTATTATAGGTGCGGGTTCAATGGGAATGGCTGCGGGATTTCAGCTCGCAAACAAGGGAGTAAAAGTATTATTGGTTGATGCCAATGATCCTCCTCATACAGAAGGGGCGCATCACGGTGAAACGAGGCTGATCCGCCATGCGTATGGAGAAGGCGAGAGTTATGTTCCCATGGCACTTCGCGCGCAGGAGCTATGGGGACAATTGGAAAAAGAATCAGGCGAAACGCTTTTCCTTAAAACGGGCGTGTTGAACGTTGGTTTGCCGGATTCGCTATTCGTCCAAAATGTCATCGACAGCGCGAAGAAATATTCACTTCCACTGGAAGTCCTATCGGCACGGGAAGTCAACCAAAGATGGACCGGATTTCAAATTCCTGATGGATTAATAGGATGCTTCGAAAATGAATCCGGCGTATTGATGAGTGAAAAATGTGTACGAGCCTACCGTGATCTGGCTATTCAAAGAGGGGCAGAGATTCGTAAGAATACCCGCATTCAGTCAATCGAAACGACAAACTCTCATGTTACCGTTCGCACAAATACAGAAACATTCCGTTCTGAAAAACTGATTGTTTCTGCTGGAAAAGGGACGAATGCGGTGTTGAGACACTTGGATCTTCAATTACCGCTGCAACTTGTCAGAAAAACATTTTCTTGGTTTCATTCGGATGAACATCTGTATCGGACAGGACAATTTCCGGGCTTTACGTTCGATTTGGCGGATGGGGTATACTATGGTTTTCCGAGCGTTCACGGCTCCGGAGTAAAAATAGGACGCCATGATGGAGGCCGGCCGATTCTGCCGGATGAGGCATTGGCTGCATTTGGCGCTTTTCCTGAAGATGAACAAGATGTAAGTGAGTTTGCCCAACGCATGCTCTCTCAAAAGATGCCCCATAAGCAAGGAAAAACATGTACATATACAAACACGCTTGATACGGACTTTATCATTGACAGCCTTCCCGGGAGTGAACATATTTTAGTGGCATGCGGATTTTCGGGACACGGATTCAAATTTGCGAGTGTTATAGGAGAAATATTAAGCGAAATGGCTGCGGGGAAGAAGACAGGCTTCGATCTGTCCGGCTTTTCAATCAGCAGAATGGGGGTGTGAGCACCCTCTTTTATCCGGAGAGGTTGGGAGTGAGACGCAAACCTCCGATCGGCAGGATATGAATCAAAGGGGTATGAAAGGAGCTACCGCCTGATTGAATTCAATGACCTCCACATATTCCCGTTTAAAATGAGCTTATATATATTAAACTTCTTGTGATAGTATTAGTAATATTCCAGACAACATTCTGTATTTGTAGGGAGGGAATCAGATTGGATCAAACTTCAATGAGAAAACAGATGACACTCCAACTGATCTTAGAAGCAAAGAAACGCGTCTATCAAGTAGTAAAACCCACACCATTTTTCCAATCCATTCAACTATCGGAACAATACGGCTCCTCTGTTTATTTGAAGCTTGAAAACTTCCATGAAATTGGTGCTTTTAAAGTAAGGGGTGCCGCCAATAAAATATTACAATTGTCAAATGAAGAACAAAAGCGCGGAGTTGCGACGTTTTCGACAGGAAACCATGGATTGGCTGTCGCCTATGTCGCTAAAAAAAGGGGGATTTCTGCAACCGTTTGCATATCCAATCGTGTTCCAAAAGCAAAAGTGGATGCCATTCGCCGGATGGGGGCTCATGTTGAAATTGTCGGGGAAGGGCAAGATGATGCGGAAACATATTGTTATGAGTTAGAGGAAAAATATGGTTTGACGGTGATTAAACCTTTTGATGATTCCGCTATAATCGCCGGACAAGGAACGATTGGCCTTGAAATGGCAGCAGAAGAGCCAGACATTGATGTTGTTGTCATCCCGATATCAGGGGGAGGCTTGTTTGCCGGCGTTGCAACCGCTTTAAAATTATATAATCCGAAAATTAAAACGATTGGTGTATCAATGGAGCGTTCTCCTGTCATGTTTGAGAGCATCCGGGCAGGAAAGCCTGTTATCTTAAAGGAACAACCCACTCTTGCGGATAGTTTGCTTGGGGGAATTGGGCTGGACAATACGTACACATTTGAGATTGTCAAACAGCTCGTAGATGATTTTGTGCTCGTATCTGAAGAAGAAATAGCCGAAGCCATGGGCTTTATGGCGGATGAACACCGGATGATTGTAGAGGGGGCTGCCGCTACCGGAGTTGCCGCGCTGCTAAATAAAAAAATAGATGTAACAGGCATGAAAGCAGGAATGATTATAACTGGAAATAATGTAGATCTCTCTGTTATTTCAAAGGTGATTCAAGACTATCAACGAAAATAACGCACATTGGGTTACATCGCATCATGGGGGAGGGTGAACATTGAATCTGTCACTGGAAGATGTATTGAAATTTCCAATTTTTGAGACCGCCAAGGTGATTACTGGTGAAGGTGTCGTCGGTAAGAAACTAGTAGAATGGGTATCTGTCATTGAAAGTCCCGTGGAAAATTTCGTGAGAGAAAATGAACTCGTTTTAACGACGGGCATCGGCTGTTATATGAATATGCAATCTTTCTTTGAATTTTGCAAAGATGTGTATGAGTCAGGCGCATCCGCTTTGGCCATTGCTACCGGCCACTATATTAATAAAATACCGGAAGAAATTACCCAGTTTGCAGAGATGAAAGATTTTGTCATTGTGGATTTGCCGTGGGAAATTCGGTTTGCAGACATCATACATGAAGTGACAAGCGCCATTAACAATATTCAACACGATGAATTGATCAGATTGAAGGAATTTCAGCAACAATTGATTGAAATGTTTTTAACAAAGAAGCCCTTTGCGGAAATCATCACTGTCGTGGAGAAGGAATTAGGCCTGCCGGTGATTGTCATGAATCGTAAAGGGCATGTGATCGCAGGTTCAGCCAATATTCACCATGTTCGCCGTCTATGGAGAAGTATGGAACGAAATCTTGCAGCTGAAGAATCGCATCACCCGATTTTTTCAAAATTACGTAGGGGAAAGGGAAAAGAAGTTCAGTTGTTTCATATGAAAATTCAATCTAGTGAACAAGAGCAAGGGGATTTTTTTATCGTTGCTTCATCAACATATAAAATAAAACTAAGGGAAGTCAATATTATCGAACAGGCGGTAATGGTTTCTGCATTGTGGCTGACGAGTGAGTCCGCCATTGTCGAAAATAAAAGTCTCTTGCAGAATGAATTTGTCATCTCATTAACGACGGAAGAAGAGCCCGAGGAGAAAACGTTGCGAGAGAAGGCTAAGAGTCTTGGTTTTCATATCGATTTAAAATATGAGTGTATTATTGGTTATCCGGAAAATTTAGATACTCTTTTTTATAAAGATGGCGGGACGAGCCATGAAACGAAGCATTCATGGTTTGAAAGTATGATGACGTATATTGAGAGTGAATTGGCTGATGCCGGGCAATCGGTTCATCGGGAAGTCATGTATGCCCAAGAAGTGGATAAACTTGTTATATTTCTGGAGACAACTGAATTCGCATCTCCATCCACCTCCAACGGGACGATGAATCAATTTCTGGATCATGTGGAGAGAAGACTCAATAAATTGTTGCCGGGGCTTGTGATCTCGTGGGGCATTGGAAAACATCAAGATGGAAAAATGGCATTTTACAGAAGTTATCAGAAGGCGCTTTCCGCCTTGGAAGTGGGAAGAAAACAAAAAGGAATTGGAAAGCGCTACCACTTTGACAACACAAGGATCAGCCGCCTTATTTTACATTTATCCAAAAACGAGGAAGTACGTGAAATTGCCACTTCCACATTGTCCCCATTAATCAAATATGATCAAAAAAGAGAAATGGATTTAATTAACACGTTCATTGCTTACAACGAAAATTCCGGCAATGTAAGCCAGGCTGCCCGCGTGTTAAATCTACACCGCCAATCTTTATTGTACAGACTTCGAAAAATTGAATCACTGACAAATCTTTCTTTAACGAATCCGGATGATATGTTTTTGCTTGATTTCAGTATTAAAATATGGATGAGCGGGATGAATGAAAACAAAGACCGTCTTGCACTCTGACTTTTCATCAGACAGGCTTTCGACCTGTCTGATTTTTTCATACTGAACGCCATACGGACTAGGCGATGGCGTTCTTTTCATCAAATTGTATAAAGACACGCCCATGAAGTTCATACAAATTTTATAATGTTTTTTACATTTCGACTATTTATAATGAAGGCTAATGAAAGCACTTACAATTACATATAAAGACAAAATTCATCATAAATCTTCACCGGCATGATGATACGGGAGCGCCGGTACTTGACATCTTTTTAGTACTGTACTGCTGAAAAGGGCAGGCGGCAAACACCATGCCACGAAAGGAGTGAGCCTGAAATGACCGTATTGAAAAAAGCCGTTGGGGACGATCCGGCCCCGGGAGCCATCCAAGATCATCCGCCAGAACGCCCGATGGTTTCTTATCAGGCTATCCGCAAATCGTTCGGGGAAACGGAAGTGTTAAAAGGAATTGACCTTCATATCAAACCGGGGGAAAAGATCACGATTATCGGTCCGAGCGGTTCGGGTAAAACGACGATTATCCGGATGCTCATGACGTTGGAGGAACCGATATCCGGAGTGATTGAAGTGGACGGAGAGCCGCTTTGGCACAAGGAAGTCAACGGAAGACTAGTACCCGGATAAGAAACATTTGCGGAAAGTGCGCGGGAAAAATCGGAATGGTCTTTCAACAGTACAACCTCTTCCCGCATATGACGATATTAAGGAACGTTACCGAGGCGCCGATTCATGTGCTTGGCGTGCCGAAGCAGGAAGCGGTGGAGCGGGCGCTTGAGATGCTGGAGAAAGTCGGATTGAAAGACCATGTCGATAAATATCCGGCGCAGTTATCGGGAGGCCAGCAACAGCGTGTGGCCATTGCCCGGGCACTCGTCATGGAGCCAAAGGTAATGCTCTTTGATGAAGTGACCTCGGCTCTGGACCCGGAACTGGTCGGAGAAGTGTTAAAGACGATCAAAGACATTGCGAAAACGAGCAATATGACGATGATTCTCGTTACACACGAAATGGATTTTGCCCGTGAAATATCCGATCGCGTCGTGTTTATCGACCAGGGGAACATTGTTGAGCAAGGGTCGCCGGAAGAAGTGCTGGAAAATCCGGAGACGGAACGGCTGCAATTGTTTTTAAAACGGTTTAGAAACGGGTTTTAAAACAACATCATATATGGAAAGAAGGGATTGATTTGTTATCGTTTAACATGTTGGAGTATCAAGAAAGGATCAGGAAAACAAAACAAAGGATGCAGGCTGAAGGGATGGATCTCTTGCTTGTGACAGATCCGGCGAATATATGTTACCTCACCGGATATAACGCTTGGTCTTTTTATGTCCATCAAATGCTTGTTGTCATGATTGATGAGGAACAGCCTTTCTGGATTGGGCGTGGACAAGACGCCAGCGCGGCCAAACATACGACGTGGTTGGATGAGGATCATATCATTCCTTACGAAGATGACTACGTACAATCGGATGTAAAACATCCTATGGATTTTGTTGCGGGAGTTTTGCAGAAGAAAAAGCAAGATAATCGTGTCATGGGTGTTGAATTTGATGCGTATTATTTTACCGCCAAAAACTATATTCAGCTTACCGCCGGGCTCCCAAATGCGATTTTTAAGGATGCCACAAACTTGGTGAATTGGGTGCGGATTATTAAATCAGAACAAGAAATTGAGTATATTAAAAAAGCGGCTAAAATTGCGGAAAAAGCGATGCGAACGGGTGTTGATTCGATTTGGGAGGGAGTTCGGCAAAGCGATGTCGCAGCCGCGATCTCCCATGCGCAAATCAGTGGAACGGAAGATTTCGGCGGCGACTATCCTTCGATTGTCCCTCTGCTGCCGACAGGAGAAAAAACCTCTGCTTGCCACCTTACGTGGACAGACGATGTTTTGCAAAATGGCGATCCGGTGATCATTGAATTGGCAGGATGCTATAAAAGATATCATTCACCATTGGCGAGAACGGTTGTTGTGGGAAAGCCGACTGATCAGATGCAATATATCGCCAACATTGTCATTGAAGGCATCAATATGGCTTTGGATGCCGTAAAACCGGGAATGACTTGCGAAGAAGTGGAGCTTGTATGGCGCAAGGCAATTGAAAAGAGCGGCATCAAAAAAGAATCCAGAATCGGGTATTCTATCGGGCTTAATTATCCGCCGGATTGGGGAGAGCATACAGCAAGCCTCAGACCGAGTGACCATACGATATTAAGGCCGAATATGACGTTTCATATGATTCCCGGGATTTGGCTCGACCACATCGGAATAGAAATTAGCGAGTCATTCAGAGTAACAGAAACCGGATGTGAAGTACTCGCCGATTTTCCACGTGAATTGTTTGTCCGGCCAAACATTCGGCTGGCGTAACTGTAAAATTTTATGAGGTTGTGCAATGCCCGCGGCAGCCTTTTTACAGCTAATCCGATTTCATTTTATCGACAAACAGAGGTCGAGCCATTTCGCAGCTTTTGTAGCGAACAGGGTTGAATAGATGTTGCGGCCCGTTTTTTTCCAGTAACGATTTTGGCGAATGGTGATGGATCGCGTTTTTTCCAGTAACGATTGTGGCGAATGGCGACTGATCTCCATTTTTTGCCCTATAACGATTTTGGTGAATGGCGACTGATCTCCATTTTTTGCCCTATAACGATTGTGGCGAATGGTGACTGATTTCTATATTTTTCCTTGTAACGAATAGGGTGAATGGAACTGTTTCTCATTTTTGCCCTTTAATGAAATCAGTCGAATGGCGTTGGCTCCCGCTTTTTGCCTTGTAAAGAACTCACTGCCGAATGTTGACTGAGAAACGGCGTTTTCGCTTAATGGCAAACGACTTTCATGGTGGCAAGAGAGAAACGGGCTCGCGCTTTTTCGGAATCTGTCTCACGAGTAAAATGCAACAAGTTTCGTGTTCTATCTATAAGGACGCTCCTTTTTTGATCATGTCAACTTGGAAAAATTGTATAAAAGCGGGGACGAAAAGTTCATACAAAATGAACGATGTTTTTCCGATAACCGTCATTTTATAATGAGATTACAGCTTTGAAAGCACTTTCATAAAGGAGGCGTTTATATGTTGGCATTCAGTCATCAAGAATATCAAAACAGGCTGATGAAAACAAAGAAAAAAATGTTGAAAAAAGGAATCGATGTATTGCTCATTACAAATCCCGCAAATATGAACTATTTATCAGGTTATAACGGGTGGTCTTTTTATGTTGATCAAGTTTTGGCCGTGATAGTTGACGAGGAACAGCCCATTTGGATTGGCAGGCATATGGATGCTAACGGAGCCAGGGCTACGACTTGGTTGTTTGAAAGTAACATTATTCCTTATCCTGACACATACATTCATTCAGAAAAGCATCCTATGGAATTTGTCGCTGATATATTGCACCAAATCGGCCAGTCAAACCGAAGAATCGGACTCGAAATGGAATCTTACTATTTCTCGGCGCTGGCTTATGAGCGTCTCAAGCAGAGCCTCCCGAACGCCACTTTTGTGGACGCGAGCTTGCTTGTAAACCATATTCGCATCATCAAATCGGAACAGGAAATTGAATATATAAAACGCGCGGCGAAAATTGTTGAAAGAGGGATGGATACCGCTGTTGCCCACATTGCCGAAGGTGTCCGGGAATGTGATGTGGTCGCGCAAATTTATAAAGAGTTAATCACGGGAACACCCGAATTTGGAGGAGATTATCCATCCATTGTTCCGTTGCTCCCTTCGGGAGAAAATACATCGACACCGCATTTAACATGGACCGATCGACAATATCAATACGGTGAAATGGTCATTATTGAATTGGCCGGGTGTCATCAGCGCTACCACTCTCCGCTTGCCAGGACTGTCTCGATTGGCCAGCCAAGTGAAGAAGCATTGGAAGTATCGAAAATCGTTATTGAAGGTTTAAATACAGCGTTGGATGCGGTAAAGCCGGGGGTGACTTGCGAAGAAGTGGAGATGGCTTGGACAAATGTCATTCAAAAATATGGCATTGAAAAAGAATCCCGGGTCGGTTATTCGATGGGCTTAAATTACCCGCCGGATTGGGGGGAGCATACGGCTAGCATCAGACGGGGAGATCTGACCGTCCTTCAGCCCAATATGACTTTTCATTTAATTCCGGGCCTATGGTTTGATGATTACGGCATTGAAATCAGCGAGTCGTTCCGGGTAACGGAGAATGGTTGTGAAGTGCTGGCGAATTATCGCAGGGAGCTCATTGTAAAAGAGGATTTGGACTTAACGATTATCAGTTAGGTGGTGAAAACCATGCATATTTTTACGGAAAGCGAAATCAAACAATTTGTCACGTTAAATGAACAGGTGCTACCTGTCGTTGAGGATGCTTTCACACAACTGGCGACAAAAGAAGTGATTATGCCGCCCATCATGAGAGTAGACGTTAAAGAAAACAACGGGGAAGTGGACGTAAAAACAGCTTATATTCCAGGAAAAGATTTGTTTGCCTTAAAAGTATCATCTGGATTTTTCAATAATGATCAGCTCGGGCTTCCGAGTGCCAACGGATTGATGATGTTGATCAGTGCCGTCACCGGCGAACCGAAGGCCTTGCTTTTGGATAACGGCTATCTAACGGAGATTAGGACGGCTGCCGCCGGAGCGATCGCTGCAAAGTATTTAGCAAAAGAGCGCGTAAAGACGGTTGGGGTGATAGGGACCGGAGCACAAGCCCGTTATCAAATGAAAGCGTTACAACTTGTCAGGGATTTTGAACGGATCATCGTTTTTGGGCGTTCCCGGGAAAATGCCCGAAAGTTCAAGGATGAAATGGAGGACATTTTACAAGTCGACATCCAATTGGCGGAAACAGCGGAAGCAGTCGTGCGAAACAGCGAAATTGTCGTAACGACAACACCTGCCAAACAACCGATTATCCAGGTGGATTGGCTTCATCCTGGACTGCATATTACAGCAATGGGTTCCGACGCTGAAGAAAAGCAAGAATTGGCGGCAAACATTCCGAAAATAGCCGACAGATATGTGTGCGATACGAAAGCGCAGTGTGCAAGGCTCGGAGAATTGCGCCATGCCATTGCGCAAGGTTATCTCTCTTCAAATGCTCCCGTAATCGAGCTTGGGGAAGTGACGGCGGGAAAAATGGCGGGAAGACTACATGATAAAGAAATCACGGTATGCGACCTGACTGGAACGGGTGCGCAAGATACGGCGATTGCGTTATATGCCTATCAATTTTTAATAGAAAATGGAGAGATTGGGCTGGAGATTTACAACAAAAAATCTCATCATTTCACATAAAAAGCGTTTGGGGGATTAGGGATGACAACTGGTCAAACTTCGATTGTTAGCGAAGCAAAGGCGGCAGCAGCAAAAATGAGAGATTGGCGCCGTCACCTTCATCAGTATCCTGAATTGAGTTTTCAGGAACATGATACGGCTGCATTTGTTTGCGAGAAGCTAAAAGAGTTGGGCAATGTTGCCATTGAAACGGGAGTAGCTAAAACCGGAGTAGTGGGAACAATCTCATCAGGTAGCGGACCAGTCATCGCTTTGCGCGCTGATATGGACGCCCTTCCGATTGATGAGATAAATGAACATGAGTATAGGTCTAAACGAAAAGGCGTGATGCATGCTTGCGGGCATGATGCCCATACAGCGATTTTACTCGGTGTGGCCACCATATTTTCCAATCTTTTTAAGCAAGGAAAAGTGACAGGAACAGTGAGATTGATATTTCAGCCGGCTGAGGAAGATACCGATCATGAGGGATTGTCAGGTGCTTCAAGGATGATTCAAGAAGGAGCATTGGATCATGTGGAAACGATATTGGCACTCCATGTATGTCCGTGGCAACCCCCAGGGGTTATCCAAGTAAATGATGGATTTAGCATGGCAAATGTCGATGTCTTCCAAGCGAAAATCATCGGGGAAGGCGGGCATGGAGGATATCCTCATCTTACAAAAGATCCCATATGGATGCTGGGGGCCATCCTTCCATCTTTTTACGGATTGATTTCCAGAAGGACATCTCCTTTGGAAACCGCGGCTGCAAGCATTGGAAAAATTCACACTGGAACCGCAAGCAATATCATTCCTCAAGAGGTGGAGATTACAGGGACGATTCGTACGTATTCACCTGATACAAGGGAGAAGTTTGGGCGCGAGGTGGAAAATGTTTTTAAAATAGCGGAATCATTAGGAGGGAGGTATTCCTTCACTTTAGAGAAGGGAGAGCCCGCCTTGAAAAATGATCCTCGCATTAACAGTCTGCTAACGAAAGTGGCGAAAGACTTATATCCGGATATGAAGGTGGTAAAAGCTCCTTTTGGCATGGGCGGGGAAGACTTCGGATACATGACGGAAAAAGTGCCGGGTTCGATGTTTTTTTTAGGATGTGCGCTGGAGGACGGAAAAAACCGTGATCTTCATACAAATATTTTTGATATTGATGAACAATGCCTTGAAATCGGGGCTTCCATTTTAACCGAAACGGCCATCCGTTTATTGGCAGGAAAAATAGATTGTTAAAACATCCGGAAAGGCGTGATGGAATTGTCGACAAAAGTGCTGGGGCGGGAAATGTATCTCGCCGGGAAATGGATTGGAAGCGAAAAGACGATAGATGTTCTTAATCCTCAGGATAATGCTCTGATTACAACCGTTCCCGCCGCTACGAAGGAAGAGATGTTATTCGCCATTGAAGAAGCAAAAGAAGGGGCAAAAGTAGCGGAGGCATTGCCCGTCCACATGAGGATGAGCATTTTAAACCGGGCGGCGGATTATATTGAACACCGAAGTGAAGCATATGCTGTCACGATTTCACAAGAAGGAAGCAAAACAATCCGGGAAGCGAGAAATGAAGTGAAGCGTTGTATCCAAACATTGAGGTTGAGCGCCGAAGAAGCCAGGCGGGTTCAAGGAGAAACCATTCCCTTTGATCAATCGGAAACAGGTGAAAACCGTGTCGGCTATTATTATCGTTTCCCAATTGGAATCATTGGAGCCATTACACCGTTCAACGATCCTTTAAATTTGGTCGCCCATAAAGTAGGGCCGGCAATCGCCTCGGGAAATGCCATTATCGTAAAACCGGCAACGGTGACTCCTTTAAGCGCGTTGTTGCTGGCGAAGGCCTTCGATTATGCGGGTCTTCCGCCGAAAATATTATCTGTAGTAACAGGAACTGGAAGAGAAATAGGAGATGTGCTTGTGACGCATCCGGCCATACGCATGATTTCTTTCACAGGAGGATTGGAAACAGGGGAGCGGATCGCGCGCAAAGCAGGTTTGAAAAAATTAAGCATGGAGCTTGGTTCCAACTCTCCGGCGATCATTTTGCAAGATGCGAATATCGAAGAAGCCGCTAGGGCCTGTGTTTCGGGAGCATTTTCCGCAGCCGGACAAAATTGTATCGGTGTGCAAAGAATGTACGTTGAACAAGAAGCATATGAATCGTTTAAAGAACAGTTCATTGTGGAGACCGCCAAATATAGAGTGGGTGATAAAGGGCTTGAAGCGACGGACATGGGCCCTCTCATACACGAAAAAGAAGCAATCCGCGTGGAAAACTGGGTAAAAGAAGCTGTCGCAGCGGGGGCAAATCTCTTAATTGGGGGCGAACGCAATGGGCCTTTTTACTCCCCCACAGTAATCGAAAACGTGCCGGAACATTGCACCATTGCCCAAGAAGAAATATTTGGCCCCGTCGCATTACTATATGCAGTCGATGACGTGGAAGAAGCCATCAATAAAGCCAACAACGTCCATTACGGTCTTCAAGCCGGGGTTTTTACAAAGGATATCGATAAGGCATTTCAGGTAATCCATCGGCTGAATGTGGGCGGAGTCATGATCAATGACAGTAGTGACTACCGAATTGATGGGATGCCGTTTGGCGGTGTGAAAGGTTCGGGGCTCGGGCGTGAGGGAGTTAAATATGCCATTCAAGACATGACAGAACCAAAGGTTGTCAGTTTCAGACTTGGAATCAAGTAAAGGATCAGAGAATGAACAGAGGAGTCATATATGAACAATAAACAAAACTCGAGTTTCATGAATAGCACTTTCTGGACTTCATCGGTCATTGTTTTTTTGGCTGTTTTATGGGGAGCGATCAATCCGGGAAGTCTGGCAAATGCGGCTAATACAGCCTATGAATTTATGACAAATTCATTTGGATGGTTCTATCTATTGTCTGTCTTGTTTATCGTCATTTTTCTCTTTGTTCTGGCCGTCAGCAAATACGGAAAGATAAGGCTCGGAAAGGATGATGAAAAGCCGGATTATCCTTTTTATACATGGATCGGCATGTTATTTAGCTGTGGTTTTGGAGCGGGGCTTGTCTTTTGGGGAATCGCCGAGCCGATGAACCACTTCGTAGACAGCCCCCTCCCTGTTGAGGGAAAGACGCCCGAATCAGCCAGGGTCGCCATGCAATACTCTTTCTTTAATTGGGGTGTACATCAATGGTCTGTTTTTACAATCGTCGGGCTTGCTTTGGCTTATTTTCAATTCCGCAAAGGGAAAAGTGGCGAAATAAGCACGATATTGAAGCCGCTGACGGTAAAAAAGGGAATCCATAAAGCAATTAATATACTGGCGGTCATCGCCACGGTGATGGGCGTGGCGACTTCCTTGGGCATGGGGATATTGCAAATTAACGGCGGTCTCGATTACGTATTTTCCATTTCGCAAAATAATGTCAACCTGATGATCATTACGGCGCTTTTGCTCGTCATGTACCTTACTTCTGCCGTAACGGGTCTTGATAAAGGGATTAAATGGCTAAGCACATTGAATTTAAGTTTGGCCTTGGGGCTGATCATTATTGTCCTGATTTTGGGACCCACCCGTTTTATACTGGATGGCTTAGTACTCGGTATAGGGGACTACATTCAACACTTTTTCGGAATGAGTTTGGGCATTTCTCCTTATGACAACGGAATGTGGACAAAAGAGTGGACTGTCGCCTATTGGGCGTGGGTAATCGCTTGGTCGCCTTTTGTCGGGGCTTTTATTGCTCGAATTTCAAAAGGGAGAACCATTCGCGAATTCATTTTTGGTGTATTGATCGTGCCCCCATTCATCGCCATTGTCTGGATCGGCGTATTTGGCGGAACAGCCATCCACATGGATCTATTTCAAAATGCGAATATTGCCGCGGCTGTCCAAACCGACGTGACAAGTGCCTTATTTGCCACTTTTGAACATTTTCCAATGAGTACGCTGTTATCTCTTATTTTTATCGTACTGATTGTTACTTTTTTAGTGACATCTGCCGATTCAGCCGCTTTTATATTAGGCATGATGACTTCCAAAGGAAACTTAAACCCTTCGATGGTGGTAAAAGTGATATGGGGTGTACTCATGGCGGCAATCGTCGTTGTACTTATCAAGAGCAGTGGGCTTCAAGGACTGCAGACAGCTTCCCTCGTGACAGCGCTGCCTTTTACAGTCATCTTGCTTTTGATCACCTATTCACTGATCAAAACAATTAAGGAAGATCATAGACCGAATATCACAGCGGAATCGATACCTGAATTTGTCAGAAAAAGAAAGGCTCAATAAATATAAAATTCATAGGAGGAATACAACATGGCTTTACAAATGAAAAATGAAGCGAAAATAAAATTTACGGAACTCGCGGAATTAGACAAAAAACACTTTTTGCATCCGTCCACTTCTATTAGACAGCATGTGGAAAATGGACCGGGTTTTATTTTTACAGAAGGAGAAGGCATTTATTTAAAAGACATCAGAGGCAGAAAATTGATTGACAGCTTATCATCTCTTTGGAATGTCAACATCGGGCATGGAAGAGCGGAGCTGGGCCAGGCGGCGGCAGAGCAAATGTCAAAACTTGCTTTTAGCTCCACTTTCGGAGGAAACAGCCATGAACCTGTCATCGAACTGGCGAAAAAGGTGGCGGAATGGACACCGGGTGATTTGAACACCACCTTTTTTACTTCCGGAGGATCGGAATCAAACGATACGGCATTTAAAACGGCTCGCCATTATTGGAAAGTGAAAGGCCAGCCAAATAAAACAAAAATTATTTCCCGCAGACTTTCTTATCATGGGGTTGCGATGGGATCGACAAGCGCAACGGGAATTGAGCCATTCAGGGAGTTTACCACTTCCTTGGCACAAGGATTCCTTTATGTTGATTCATCCATTGAGTCGTTGCGAGCGCTGATTGAAGAAGAGGGAGCAGAAAGTATCGCGGCCTTCATTTCCGAGCCGATCCAGGGGTCCGGCGGGGTCAATCTGCCGCCAAAGGACTATTTTAAAGAAGTTCGTGAAATGTGTGATAAACATGATATTTTGTTCATTGCGGACGAAGTCATTTGTGGCTTTGGGAGAACAGGCGAGAAGTTCGGCATGGATTTGTTTGGTGTCGTTCCGGACATTATTTGTATGGCAAAGGGGATTTCAAGCGGATATGCGCCCATCGGCGGAATGGTCATTTCCGACAAAATCAAAAAAGAATTGATGGAAAACTACGCAGGCAACTTCTGGCATGGCTACACTTACAGCGGACACCCGATGTGCTGTGCCGTTGCCCTGAAAAACTTGGAAATCATTGAAAATGAAAACATGGTTGAAAATGTCCGCAACATGGGAGCCGAGTTGCAAAAAGGGCTCAAATACCTGGAAGAGAAGCATGACAACTTGGGGAACCGCCGGGGAGCCGGCTTGCTTGGCGCCATAGAATTTTTCAAAAATGTGGAAACAAAAGAACGGTATGCCGAACCGGTTTCCGCAAAAGTCGTCGCCAAAGCGCTTGACAGGGGACTTCTGGGCCGAAGCATTGTTTATGGAGGTCAAGATACATTGGCATTTGCGCCGCCATTCTGTATCACAAAAGAAGAAGTGGGAACCATCATCTCCATCATCGACGATTCCATTGCAGAAGTGAAGAAGGAACGATAAGGAAAGATGGTGCGGTTCAAAAATAAGTTGCCATGTTAAACAATCCGCTGCCGACTTGGCGGCGGACTTGCCATTTGTAAAGAGGCGGAAAGGTATCTCTAGGAAGTGGCGAGTAAATTGCGCAATTGGCGAGTAATCTCCATGAATTGGCGAGTAAAATGCAAAAGCGGATAGTAACTCAGGAAATTGGCGAGTAATGGCAATTTGGCAAGTAATTCCGGTAAGTAGCGAGTAATGGCGTAACTTCAGGAAGTTGTGAGTAAAATGCGCAATTGGCCAGTAGCCGCTGGTAAGTGGTGATGCAGATCCAAGATGCTTATCACTTGAAATTGGAGCAATTGCAAAAGAGGCAAGTCATCTTCGTGAATTGGCGAGTAAAACGAAAAAAGTATGAAGTATTCCGGTAAGTGGTGATCATAATGCAAAGTTTATCACTTGGAAGTCGCGAGTAAATACAAAAAGTAGCTAGTAATGTCTCAGAAGTGGCGAGTACATGACAATCATTGGGAGGTAGCGAAACCATTACAAAGTGTAAACGGGTTCGCCGCGGCGCGAAAAAATAAGAACAGCTTCGAATATGTATCCGGAAGCTGTTCTATGCTTTATTGTTTTACTTCGGTCCAAATACGATCATAAAGAAGAGTTGCCTCCCCAACATCTCTCGCATATTCGGAGCGCTCGAAGAAATCTTGCGGGATGGTCATCTCTTGTTGAATTTCCTCGGAAAGAAGCTTGACAGCTTCATTGTTAGGATTACCATACGGATAGGATTCGGAAATTTCTTTGCTCATTTCCGGCCTCAGAATAAAGTCAATAAATTTCTCGGCATTTTCTTTATGTGGGGCTCCTTTCGGGATGACGAAATTGTCTTGCCATAAGAAAGAGGCTTCTTCTGGAAAGATGATCTCAATATTGGGGTTTGACCGTTTTGCCAGTGCGGCTTCCGCGCTGTACATGATGCCGGCTTTTGCCTCGCCCGTAATGAGCAGTCCTTTCGGATTGTCTCCATCAAACGCTTTAATATTTGGCTTTATTTTTTTTAGGAGTTCCCCGGCTTCTTCAATTTGTTTTTCATCGGTACTGTTGATTGGATAGTCCAAAATGGCCAACATCGCGCCAATGGCTGCCCGGTTATCTTCGGGCATGACTAAGCTGTTTTTAAATTCGGGATCAAACAAGTCTTCATATCCCTTTATATCTTTTTTGACAAGCTCCTTATTCACGGCGATGACGACAGATCCCCATAAATAGGGAACGGAATATTCATCATTGGGATCTGCAAATGTGCCGGTAAAATCGGGATTCAAATGTTTTAAATTTGGGATATTCTCTTTATTGATTTTTTCAAGCATTCCCTCTTTCACCAACATTTCAATGAAAAACAGTGTGGGAACGGCAATATCGTATCCAAGGTTGCCGCTGTTTAGCTTGGCGTACATCTCTTCGTTGGAGGAAAAAGTGGTGTAATTCACCTTGATGCCTGTTTCTTCCTCAAATTGCTGGATAACTGAATCAGGCAGATATTCCGACCAATTAAATACATTCAACACCTTTTCATCCGCTTTTCCCCTGGTTTCGGAAGAACTGCTTGAGCCGCAGCCGGACAAAAATAATGAAGTCACAAGGAACAGTGATAAACAGAATTTGATCGGTTTGCTCATTTTTCAAACTTCTCCTTTCGTTACTTCATCGTTGTAAAATTCTTGATGGCGAAATACTTCTTTTCCTTCAAATAACGTCAGCAGCACCTTGGCTTGATGGATGTTGCTTTCAGGTATTTCAAATATGTTTTGGTCCAGCACGATCAAATCGGCTTTTTTGCCTTTTTCGATCGAGCCTGTCAGGTGGTCGAGTTTGAGCGAATAAGCGCCATTGATTGTAAAGCTTGCGATCATGTGGGCGAGTGAGGTTCTTTCTGCCGGGTTATGGATCAGACGCTCATCTGACTTCCCGATTTCAATCCGAGTCACACCTAATTGGATGCCGTTTAACGGATGGAAATTCAATGT
Source organism: Siminovitchia thermophila (assembly GCF_016909185.1). GTDB lineage: Bacteria > Bacillota > Bacilli > Bacillales > Bacillaceae_C > Siminovitchia > Siminovitchia thermophila. Next base: position 42,037 of record NZ_JAFBFH010000006.1, read on the forward strand.
CACCGGGTAGTCGCTGGCGGAAGCGGCAATCAGTCCCGCATTAATCAGGCTTTTCATCGGATATTGTGATTCCGCTCTTTCCTTGCCAAGATAAGGCTCTTCGATCTCAAAGTAATAGCTTGGCTCTTTCATGAACCAGTACGGGTTTGGAACGGCCACAATATTCAGTTTCTTCATTCGGGCAATATCTTCACGATTGACGAGCTGGAGATGGGTGATGGCGTGCCGGGCATCAAACGGTTCGCCTTGCGCCTCCGCATACGCAAGCCCGTCCAATGCAATTCTAGTAGAAGCGTCCCCAATAGAGTGAATGTGGATCGTAAATCTTTCTTTATGAAGCTTGGCCGCCGTTTCTTTATAGACTTCCGGCTCCCAGATCAGCTCGCCGCGGGAATCAATATGTTCATACGGCTCTTCCAGATAGGCTGTTGCGCCTTCCACGACACCGTCAATAAAAATTTTGGCCGAATTTGTCTGGAAATAGGACCCATGACAATGCTTTTTTCTTTCGGCCACTAGTTCATCCACTTGATCAATACCGAGGTGCGGATCGACAAAGAGGGAGTTGCGATACCTAATCGTCAGCTTCCCTTCCTTTTCTAATTCGCTGTATGCTCTAATCGCATTTCCATTTCTCATAAAGGGCTCATGTACAGATGTGATACCGCACGCGGCGGCTCTTTTTTGATAGGCTACAATTCCATCTTTGTATTGTTCAACGGTGTAATCGGGGATGTTTTTTGTCACGAGGTTCATCGCGCTTTCACGCAGCGTTCCGGAAGGTTCTCCCGTTACCCGGTCCCGTTCAATCACCCCGCCTTTCGGGTTGGCCGATTCTTTGCGAATACCTGCAAGTTCCAATGCCTTTGAGTTGACCCAGAGCGAGTGGTGATCTTCCGAGTAAAGACAAACCGGCACATGCGGCGCAATTTCATCCAGCCATTCTTTTCTCGGTCCGCCCCCGGCTCCAATCGCATTTCCCCAGCCCACTCCGATAACAACCTCAGCCCCGGGAGTGTCATCCAGATACTTTTTTACAGCATCTGCCGCTTCCTGTTGGCTTCGGCAATGATTCAATTTGACGGTAAAGAGCGCTTCGGCTCCGCCCATACTGACATGGGCATGACTGTCAACAAAACCGGGCAGGACCAGTTTTCCTTTCAAATCAATCGTTTTTGTCCATGCGCTTTTATAGCTTTGCGCCTTCTCATTTGAGCCGACAAACAATATGTTGCCGTTGGATATGGCGACCGCTTCCGCCCAGCTTCTGTTTTTGTCGACGGTATAGATGTTGCCGTTGTAAAAGATGGTATCAGCGTATGTGTTCACAAAACTCCCCCTTTCTAATTGAAGCGCTTACAATAATATTATACATATCATAAAACATTGGGTTCACACAACGTCAATTGCAGATTACAAGTGATGTATAAAAAAGCATTGAGCATACCCCATGTTTGTTGTATAAATAGAGTACCAGTCCGGGAAAGGAGAGGTTTCCAACTTGAAAATTGGGCAATTTGCCAAAAATGTCGGCGTTACCGTTGATACAGTTCGCCACTATATGGAGTTGGGGTTATTAATTCCGACAAAAGAAAGAACCCACTATTACTTTGATCAAAATTGCATCGACGATATGACGTTAATCATGAAGCTGAAGGACTTGCAATTCACTTTGCAGGAAATCCATCGAGTCATATCCATTAAACGGGTCACCCATTTCGTGGACATCCAAGAAATAGATTTCTATTTAAAAGTATTAATCGAAAAGAAGCAGAATCTCCTTCAGGAAAAGGAAATAATAAATCATTCCCTCCGTTTGCTGGATGAAAAAATTGAATCCATTTATCAAATGAATGTTGCGGCTGCTGTTACAGGTGTTCCCATTACATTTTTATCGATGTTCCATTGTCCGCACTGTCAAAAGGCGCTGCATCTGACAGATGCTTTTATTAAGGAACAATATATCTTTACAGGTGCTCTGCACTGCGCTTGCGGATATGAGGCAGTCATCAAGGACGGCATTATCGTCACACCGGATATCAGCACTTCGCCGCAAAATGAACATTATATATATGATCAGCAAATGATCGAAGAAATCACGCCAAGTTTTGTCAGTTTATTGGAAAAAGGGAATCAATGGATTTTTAATCGGTTGCTGCGGCAAGACTTTTCCCATAAAGTGATTTTGGAGACAAATGTGGAGACATATGTATTTCCTCCCAAACTGCTTTGTTCCCTTACGCCGGATGCGCTATATGTGTTCTGCGGCAATACAATGGAAATGTTGCGAACACTAAAAAGGAAAATAGAGCATTTTAATCCGGGGTTGCGAGTGCTATACATAGTAAACAGCCAATTGGATCTTCCTTTCAAGCACGCAGTAATCGATGTTGTTATTGATGTATTATCGTTTAACGATTTTTCCTTGTTTAACAGCTATTTGCCTTTGGAAAAATTGCGCCCTTATTTAAATAAAGAAACGATTATTTTGGGATATACGGCTTATTATGATTTGGACGCTAAATCGCATCAACAATTGCGGAAGCTATATCCAAACTCCCATATTCAAAATATTCAGCCCCTTTTTCTGGAAAATAATCTCCTCAGCGGCGGATTTCAATTAGTGGAAAAAGAATGTATCGGATTTACGGATCATCCCGGCGAGTATATCGATTACCATATGGAAAATGAAAAGCTGTATTGCATGGCTTATGCTGCTCATAGAAAAATAGATACATAACGATATGACGGGTGCGTGTTAAGTCCAAGTCTATTTCATTAGTATAAGCTATGTTCCAATCCAAGGGGATCTATCGTATGTGGTGTGAGAGCAAACGAATCTCCTGTCTTTGCTTGCCGATTTGTTCCAACTGGTGTGAGTGCAAAGCGGGCAACTTCGTAAAAAGCCATGACAATTTATTGCGGCTTTTTACGATTATGGCGGCGCTTGCGCTACGTAAGCACTCCCATTTTTCAAAAAACTCAAGGGGATAGCAAATGCACAGGGGACGTTTTTGTCTTACTAGTGCCCGTCATCACAGTTTTGAAAATATAGCGTACCCCACCTGACCGGCACACCGTTTTTGTCTTACTAGTGCCCGTCATCACAGGCGGAAGACATGGTTTTGGTGTTAGCTGCCGTTTGATCTTTCTTCAGTTGAATCTGATCGCCACTAAGTTTTTTCAGTTGAATCTAAATATGTCTGCCTGCTGGAATCATTTTTTATGCCATAAAATAAGGTAAAAGGGCACCGCCATAAATAAAAGCGGCGACAATGATGATGGCCGGATGAATTTTCCACCAAACAATCGCTATCAATGAAACAAGGCCAATAAAAATAGATTGCCACACACCAATGGACGCAAAAGAAACCGAGCTGAATTGCCATGTGAGCTGGATCATCATCACGGCAATAACCGGCTGGACCAACAGTGTCATTCCTTTTACTACCGGCGACTGTTTAAAATGGTTCAACAATTTTAAAAGAAGAATGATGGCAATGGCAGATGGAGCCACCGTTCCTATTGTGGCAACTAAAAGCCCAAGCCAGCCCGCTTCCTGAAAACCAGTGAAAGCGGCTATTTTTGTGGCGATCGGACCAGGCAGCGCATTGGCGACTGCCAGCATATCAACGAATTCCTCATTCGTCATCCAGCCGTAATGATCGACTATTTGCTGCTGTGTTAACGGGATCGTAGCAGGGCCTCCGCCGTAGCCAAGGATATTTGCTATAAAAAAAGCCCAGAATAAATGCCAATAGATCATGATGATACTCCTTTATCATGATGCTTACCGCTTCCTCCGGAGAGTTTTCTTTTTGTCCAACTGTACAGCTTGATGTGAATCGTTCCATATGCCAAGAACGCCATAATCACAAATGCCGGATGGATGTCCAATACGCCGAGCAGCAAGAAAGCAACGACACCAAAAACAACACCGAGGACCTTCCCCATTCCGCCCCATGTTTTTACGCAAAATTCATATGCGGTTATGCCGAGCAGTACCGCGATGACGGGTCTGACAGCCGCAATCATTCCTGCGACAATAACAGATTCTTTCATTGTATAAAGTACGCCCAATAAAGCCACGATCGCCACACTGGTAGGAAAAATATGGGCGATCACCGCAACAACGGCTCCCATCGCTCCTTTTTGCTGATAGCCAAGTTGTGCCGCAAGTTTAGTGGCAATCGGTCCAGGCAAGGCGTTTGCAAAAGCCAACAATTCAGCAAATTCTTGATCAGTCATCCACTGATAGCGAACAACAGCTTCATGGCGAAATAGCGGAATGACGGAAGGTCCTCCTCCATAGCCGAAAATTCCGGTTCGCGCCATGGCCCCTGATATGGCCATGTACCCTTGAAAGTCCAAGCGCAATCCCCCCTGTATACGATTATAGTTTAAGCCCCATCCTGCTTTTGTAGCGCTTTAAAAGCATCTGGGTATCCACACGCATGATGCCTTTCATGGAGTATAGTGTTTCAAGAAGAAATTCTTCCATTTCTTTCATATTTTTAAAGACACCATGCATATGAAGGGTACTGGGTCCTGTCATATGATAAAGGCTGGTAACGGCGGGATGCAAAGCCAATTTTTCCGCTATTTTATCCAAATATTTTGGTTCTACATCCACATTGAAAAAAGCGGAGACCTGAATACCGACTTTTATCGGATTAACAACTGCTGTAAAACGTTCGATCACTCCTTCATCAACCAATGATTGAATCCGGGATTGTACAGCTACTCTGGAAATCCCGATTTGTTTGGCTAAATCGGTATAAGAAATTCTGGCGTTTTCAAGAAGTATCTCAATGATTTTTTGATCCGTTTCATTTAATGTCAAAGAAGGCATCATATTTTCTGCAAATGTATCTTTGGATTGGATGGTACTCACCTCTATGATTAATAGTCTTGTTAATATATCACGACTGATTTTGAATGTTACCCGCCTAAAGAACTTTCTGTATGCGCCCGTTATTCTCATATTTGCCATTCCCGCTCTTCGCAAAAAAACTCTTTCAAAATCCTTTGAACGCTATATCCACATGCCGATCATATAAATCAATCAAAGAAGTTGCGAAATATATATTTTATCCTCATTAATTGCGCGGGAACGGATTGCTATTCATATTTTAAAAAAACATACGAAACGAAAATAATATTTGCTATATTATATATCAAAAGAAAGTTTTTGTGGGATTTTATGATCGTTTTGTTCGTTTGTTTCATCGTATAAAAATCAGCATCGTTTTTCCTTTTTCGACAATCCTTTCAATTTAAGGGTGGGGCTTGACAAATTTTTGTAAGTGCATACATGATTAGGTTGGAGAAATGGATGAACAATCAGAAAAAATCATCAACTAAGGCGGGCATGTTTACAGGAATGGTGTGGATAAAGATCAGGAGTTAATGAGAAAACGCTTAGGAGCTACAGGCCATCTCATAGTTGCCCGTACTCCATGCTCCAGTATTTTTTCATGGTTACCAGTTTTCCGGCTGGATAGAAAATCAACTATGCAACTAGTTATCAAAAGGAGGGAGATTGTTGATTACTTGTAATCACTTGTCACACCCTTATCCCATTACGAGGAACTCGGCTTATGCCAAAAATGGTGTTGTTGCCACATCACAACCGCTTGCCGCTCAGGCCGGACTGGCAATCTTGCAAAAAGGCGGAAACGCTATCGATGCCGCAATTGCAACTGCGGCCTGCCTTACCGTATGTGAGCCGACGTCAAATGGAATCGGAGGGGATGCCTTTGCGCTTGTTTGGACAAAAGGAAAGCTCCATGGTTTAAATGGAAGTGGACGTGCTCCCAAACACATTTCAATTGAAAAGGTTAAACAAATGGGTTATGATGCCATGCCCAAATTTGGCTGGATTCCTGTAACAGTGCCGGGTGTACCCGGAGCGTGGGCGGAATTGTCAAGGAGATTCGGAAAATTGCCGCTAAAGGAAGTATTAAAGGATGCGATTACATATGCCGAAGAGGGTTATCCGGTATCTCCCACTCTCAGCCGGTTTTGGAAAAAAGCTTATCTTGCTTTTTCACAGCATTTAAAAGAGGACATGTTCAAGTATTGGTTTGATACTTTTGCTCCAAACAATCGTGCTCCAAGTGTTGGGGAAGTATGGTCCTCAAAAGATCATGCCGCGACATTGAGGATGATTGCCGAAACCGATGGTAAATCATTTTACCATGGAGAAATAGCCGATAAAATTGTTCAATTCTCCAAGGAAACCGGAGGATTCTTTACGGAAGAAGACTTAGCGGAATATGAACCCGAATGGGTAGAGCCGATCGGCATCCATTACCGCGGATATGATGTGTGGGAAATTCCTCCAAATGGCCAAGGCATTGTGGCGCTTCAAGCATTAAATATTTTGAAAGGTTTTGAATTTGCGAGCAAAGAATCACTCGATACTTACCATAAGCAAATAGAAGCGATGAAGTTGGCCTATGTCGATGGGTATAAGTTTATTACGGATTTGGAGCGTATGACATATTCGGTGGAAGAAATATTAAGTGAAGCCTACGCCGAGGAGCGCCGCAAACTGATTTCGGCAGAAGCCTGCTTGCCTCAGCCGGGTGAGCCGTTCAAAGGCGGGACCGTCTATTTGGCCACCGCAGATAAGGAAGGAAATATGGTTTCGTTTATTCAAAGCAATTACATGGGATTTGGTTCTGGTCTGGTAGTTCCGGGAACAGGGATCGCATTGCAAAACCGCGGAAACAACTTTTCATTGGATCCCACTCATGTGAACGCTTTGGAAGGTGGAAAAAAAACATTTCACACCATTATTCCCGGATTCTTGACGAAAGGCGGTCAAGCTGTTGGTCCGTTTGGTGTCATGGGTGGTTTCATGCAGCCCCAAGGCCATGTTCAAGTAATCATGAATTCAATCGACTTTGGCCTCCATCCTCAAGCGGCGCTTGATGCACCGCGCTGGCAATGGATAAAAGGAAGGACAGTTGAAGTAGAACAAAGATTCCCACATCATATTGCTGGCGATTTGGCGTATTTGGGACATGATATAAGAATTGCGCTGGAAACGAATAACTTCGGCAGAGGCCAAATTATTTGGAGAGACCCTGAAACGGGTGTATTGGTAGCCGGAACAGAATCTAGAACCGATGGCGCGATTGCACTGTGGTGAAGAACATAGTAAAATATTGAAATTGGTTTCTGCTTTTGACAGCGGAAGCCAGTTTTTTTATAGTAGAAGCGCTTGATGTAAAAGCGGGGAAGAAAGATAATGGAGAAGAGGGTTAGGATTGTATAAAAGACACGGCCTGATGACATAAATGGCAAACGCAACTGATTGCTTGCCCGGGGCCTATTAAATTTGTTAGACGTAAAGTATCAAAAAAACTGGAACTATTTCGATTAGCGCAGAAGGCAGAGGTGAGATCGTGCGTATTTTACTTGTTGAAGATGATCGGACGATTGCTTCCGGTTTAGAGTATTCGCTGCAACAAGATGGTTATGAAACAACGCTGTGCTATAATGCCGCATCTGCTCAGGATTACTTAACCAAGCATTTTGCGGAAATTGACTTATGCTTATTTGATTTATCCTTGCCTGATGGGAGCGGTTATGAATTATGCAAAATGGCGAAAAGGAATGGAGATATTCCGGTCATATTTTTAACGGCTATAGATGAAGAGGTCAATGTCGTGATGGGGCTGGATATGGGGGCTGATGACTATATTACAAAGCCTTTCCGCATTCGGGAGCTATTATCAAGAATCAAATCCGTGTTGCGCCGCTATCAAAAGCAGCCGAAAGCAAAAGCGAACATTGATATCGGCCCCGTTCGGATTAATGTGTTAGAGGGAAAAGTGTATAAAAACGGTGAAGAGCTGATTTTAACAGCGTTGGAATATCGTTTATTGCTTGTTTTTGCGAACCATATTGGCCAAGTCCTATCACGTAATCAGCTTTTAGAGCAAATTTGGGATGTAGCCGGCGATTTTGTGAACGATAATACGTTAACTGTCTATATTAAAAGATTACGTGAAAAGCTGGAAGATGATCCGCAACATCCTCAATTGATCAAAACAATTCGCGGATTAGGCTATAAGGTTGGGGATTGATATGTGGAGAAATATAGAGATCCGTATTTTATTTTTAATTGTTAGTATCATTTCAATAGCTGCGGTCATGTGGAATGTGATGACTTCCATCCTTCCTCTCTATATTTTACTGGCTACTATTGGAATGCTCATCAGTGTTTTTTTTGCATTTACTTGGTGGCGCTATCGTAATCTTGAAAAACTCTCAGCTTATTTACGAAAAATATCAGCCGGTCATTACACACTCGATATTCGGGATAACCGTGAAGGGGAATTAAGTATATTAAAAAACGAAATCTATAAAGTGACGCTGATGCTGTCAGAACAGGGCAACTTGTTAAAGAAGGATAAAATTCACTTAGTGAATGCTATATCCGATATTTCTCATCAATTAAAAACGCCCTTAACATCGATGACCGTCATGGCTGATTTATTGAGTGATGATCATTTGCCAACTTCTAAACGGAAGGAATTTGTTCAAAATCTCCAAGTTCAGCTTGAAAGAATCGAATGGCTTGTTTCTTCTTTATTAAAACTATCAAAAATTGATGCGGGCAGTGTGCCATTTAAAAAAGAGCCGATTAACGTGCGGGAGTTAATTGAAAAAGCCTTAAGACCTGTCCTTGTTCCCATTGATGTTAAAATGCAAACCGTTCAAATAGAGAAAAAGGATGATGTGACGTTTATTGGTGATTTCAATTGGACGGCGGAGGCGCTTATCAATATGTTAAAAAACTGCGTGGAACATACACCGATTGGCGGGACGATTGCGATTTCCTATAGCGAAAATGCTTTGTTCACCGAAATAAAGATAGCAGACAATGGAATAGGAATTCCTTCAGAAGATTTGCCGCATATTTTTAAGCGGTTTTATAAAGGGAAAACGGCCGATAAAGACAGTGTTGGAATTGGACTTGCGATGGCTCATTCCATTGTGACGAGCCAAAACGGTACGGTTGATGTCCAAAGTCAACCAGGAGAAGGAACGGCCTTCCATATTAAGTTTTACAAACAGATTATTTAACATATTTAGAAGTCCGAAATGAAGTATTTCAAGAGCGAGTAAGACTATGGTGATCCCGGCTGCTCAGGCGCAAAAATCGTATTGAACGAATACAACAGCGGTGCACAATTGCTGACTAAGGGATCGTCTTATTGCGGCCTCCCGAAGCTACCGCTCTTTCTGCGCGCTTTGACAATACTGACAGAAGCATTCCTTGTCCTGTCGTTTGGCAGCTGCCCTGTCTTTTTGATCGGCTTCCGTGAAACATTGCGATAAGTCGCGTTCAGAAGTTTTTTCTCGGCCTGCCGCCCCCTGGGAAAATCATATTGGGTGAAGCTAGGTTGTCAATGCTTTTCCGCTTCTTATGCTCACTCGGGTTCCCTTCGCTCCAAAGCATTCACAACCGCCATTCATTACCTTTCCAATTGGAAAGAAAAAGAGGAAAAATGGAGCTTGTTATAGAAACAAGTTTCAGAAAGTGCTTAACAGAGGAAGTCATTTCGATGTCAAAGTTTAAAAAGCCTTTCTCATTGTCTTTACTATTATCTGTATGGGACTATTTCCACTACACGGTTCAGCAAAAAGCAGTCAAAAGTCAATAAACAAGGAAATTCAAAAAATATGAGGTTCTTTTTGTTATTTGGTCCTTCAATACACGATACGAAATTATTCCAAAACCAAAGGGTTGATTAAATTGATTACCTTTTTAGAAACTGTAAAAGAGTTATCTTTTTTATTAATATTTATTTCCAGTGCTATTTATTGCAGGCAACTGAAATTAACGAAATGGAAAAGAAAACTCTCTAAAGGCGAAATGACAATGTATATCATTACTTCCATTACACTTCCCACTTATGCAATTATTTATCTTGTTCTTCTTTTAGGAACTTGAGGTTCGTCGGTATGCCATTAAAGGAGCAAATTTGGATTGACAACCGCCAGTGGATCGCCCTTCTCCTCTTAACGTCAGCCGCACAAATAATTAGTATGGTACCTGTAGTTAGGACACTTGAAAAAGAGTGTTTTGCCTATAGGCATTTTTTTATCCCGCATTAAGGTGCCATAAGTCAAAATCTTGAGTGAATAGAAAAGGTCCAAGTGTGAGAAACGGCACCTAAATGCCCGATTGGTTCAACTAACATTCAGCAGGAGCCCTACTGAATGAAGTTTCACTTTATCCCGCATTAAGGTGCCGTAAGTCAAAATCTTGAGTGAATAGAAAAGGTCCAAGTGTGAGAAACGGCACCTAAATGCCCGATTGGTTCAACTAACATTCAGCAGGAGTCCTACTGAATGAAGTTCACTTTATCCCGCATTAAGGTGCCGTAAGTCAAAATCTTGAGTGAATGGAAAAGGTCTAAGTGTGAGAAACGGCACCTCAATGCCCGATTGGTTCAACTAACATTCAGCAGGAGCCCTACTGAATGAAGTTTCACTTTATAGATGCAAATTTCCTCGGCAAATCTTACAGAGTACGTGGACGTAATAGGAATGAAGCGAATTGAACAGGTGGAAGAAGGCTTATCAAAAGAATGGATTGATCGGACTTACAGATTCGAAGAATCCCTATCTCTCAGCGGCATAAAACAGCAATCAGAATCAAGTAAACCTCTTCCTGGGTGACTCAATTGTCACATTAGAGTCACTTCATAGTCATGTTCAACCGATACACTATGTTTAGGATGTGAAAGGATGGAGGTTTCGTAATGGAGATTTTGCGAGTTGAACATTTATCAAAAGTATATGGAAAAGGGGAAACAGCCGTCAAGGCTTTAGACAATATTTCTTTTTCGGTCCAAAAAGGCGAGTTTGTCGCGATTATCGGGCCATCTGGCTCCGGGAAATCAACACTTCTGCATTTGTTAGGCGGGGTCGATCAGCCAACAAACGGGAAAGTATTTGTTGATAATACGGATATATACCAATTAAATGAAACACAGCTGGCGATTTTTCGTCGTCGGCAAATCGGTTTGATTTATCAATTTTACAATTTGATTCCGGTGTTGACCGTTGAGGAAAATATCACATTGCCGCTTTTATTAGATGGGCATAAAGTGGATGAAAAGCAATTTCAAGATATTGTGAACCGCTTAGGATTAGAGAACCGACTGCATCACTTGCCCAATCAGCTTTCTGGCGGGCAACAGCAGCGTGTTTCAATTGGACGGGCTTTGATTTGCAATCCAGCTCTCATGTTAGCGGATGAACCAACAGGAAACTTGGATAGTCAAAATAGTGCAGAAATCATTGAGCTATTAAAGATGTTCAATAAAACATATCAGCAAACCTTGATCATCATTACACATGATGAGCGCATTGCTTTACAAGCCGATCGGATTATCGCGATAGAAGATGGGAACATCAAAAAGGACGAGGTGGTTCGTCCATGAATATCGTGAATAAAGTAACGATCCGCCACTTGAAGGAAAATAAGCGGCGTACCCTTGTTACGATTATCGGTGTTATTATTTCTGTAGCGATGTTAACTGGCGTATCGACAATTGGTGTATCGTTTATGGACTTATTAAAAAGGCAAACCATTGCCGATAAAGGTGAATGGCATGTCTTGTATCGAGACGTGAATCCAGAGCAACTGGAAGCGATACAGAAAGACGAACAGACCAAAAAAGTGATTTTGTCGAAAGATATAGGCTATGCTTATTTAGAAGGAAGCCAAGATGAATACCGGCCATATGTATTTTTAAAATCGTATGACAAAGAAGGCTTTCAACATTTTCCGATTGAACTGTCAAGCGGGAGACTGCCAAAAAAGGAAAATGAGGTTGTGATTTCGGAGGAAATAGTCACCGAGGCACTCGTCAATTATAAAGTCGGCAGTTCCATGAAGTTGGAAATTGGAAAAAGGGAAGCACCACAATCAGAAATAACAGGGCCTTTACAACAAGATTCTGCTTTAAATTATGATGAAAATGGTGAAGTCTCTGAACAATTAGTTGATCTGCAGGCGAAAGAATTTACGATTGTGGGAATCATGAAACGCCCTAAATGGGAGATTCCCTGGTCGCCGGGATACACTATCATATCCTATTTAAATGAGAATTCAATTGGAAAGGAAGAACCACTGAATGTCAGTGTCGTCTCCAAAAAATTAACCGGATCTTTTTACAAGGATACAGAGAAATTTGCCCAAACGATTGGCATTAGCGATTATGAAGTGAACATTGAGTTGCTTCGTTATTCCGGTGTGGTGAAAAGTGACGGCATGCGTCAAGCTCTTTATTCTGTTACCGCTGTGATCATGGCGATCATTCTTATCGGTTCCGTGTCCTTAATTTATAACGCCTTTGCGATTTCCGTTTCCGAACGCTCACGTCATTTAGGCATGATGGCGAGTGTGGGGGCAACGAAACACCAAAAGCGGAATTCTGTTTTTTTTGAAGGAATGGTTATTGGGTTGATTAGTATCCCGATCGGCATTTTAGCCGGACTTGGCGGCATAGCCATTACATTTATGTTTATTAATTCGCTGATCCAAAATGTATTTAGTGTAACGGTCCCATTAAAAGTAACTGTCACACCTGGCTCACTTATTGCCGCGGTGATCGTATCTGTTATAACTATATTTATTTCCTGTTTTCTGCCAGCCATTAAAGCGTCCCGCATTTCCGCCATTGATGCGATTAGACAAACTGCCGATGTAAAATTAACGGGTAAAGCGGTCAAAACTTCCAGGTTGGTGCGAAAGATATTTGGGATTGAAGCGGAAATAGGCTTGAAAAACTTAAAGCGCCATAAACGCAGATACAAAGCGACCATTTTTTCATTGGTCATTAGTATTGTTTTATTTTTGTCCGTCTCTTTCTTTACGGACAACTTGAAAAAAGCACTTTCCCTGCAACAAGAAAGGGTCAATTATGATATTCAGGTCGGTCTTGGCTATGAAGATGATGAACAATTTTTGCGCAATATCATAAAAACGGAAGAGATTACGGATTACAATTTCATCACAGAGTCCACCTTGGTTTCAATGGTTGAAGCTGATAAGGTGGCGGACCCCATTCGTGAGTGGGATGGTTTTGAAGACATGTTAGTAGATGGCAAATACCATTACAATATCAGATTACACGCTTTAAAGGATGAAAAATTACAGGCCTATGCGAAGCAGGCAGGAGCAAGCTTTGATGATTTAAAAAATGGTTCCTTCGCGATTTTGCATGACACCGTCCAATTTGGGGATGCAGGCACAGGGAAATATACAGAAACAAAGGCTATTCATCTGAAAGAAGGGGAGGAGCTTGAGCTTTTCAGGCCGATTGACGATGAAACAAATGAAACAGATGAAGAAGTAGAAACAGAAGAAACAGAAGAAGAAAAATTGCAATCTGTCGGTAAAATCAAGGTTGCCAAGTTTACGGACCAGGTGCCGATGGGAATAAAGCATGCCGAGCTTGGTGAATTAAATATGATCGTATCAGAGTCCACTTTCAAACAGTTTGGATTGTCAGAAGAAGAAAGTACCCCCTATTTATACTTAAATAGTACGGATCCCGTTAAAACACAGAAAAAGATAGAGGAAGTTCAAAGAATAAAACATTTTATCGCAAATCATTATCAAGAAAAACAACGGGATGAACAATTAATTTTGATTTTATCAGTGTTTACGTATGGATTTATTAGTTTAATAACCATTATTTCCATCGCCAATATTTTAAACACGATATCGACTAGTGTGTCGTTACGAAAACGTGAATTTGCGATGCTGAAATCGGTCGGGATGACACCGAAAGGCTTTAGTCGGATGATTCATTATGAAAGCATCTTTTATGGAATCAAAGCATTATTGTACGGATTGCCGTTGAGCTTCGTGGCCATGTACTGTATTTACTATGCTTTGGGACATGCGTTTTCCTACGATTTCTTTTTACCGTGGCTCAGTATTCTTTATGTCGTCATTGCTGTTTTTGTGATCGTTGGGATTTCCATGATGTATTCAAGCTCGAAAGTAAAAAAAGAAAATATTATCGACGCATTGAAACAAGAAAATATGTAAAAATAGGGCTGCCGACAAAAGTGATCAATCAGACTTTTGCCGGCAGCCTCTTTATGGGCTTCGCCCATTTTGCCCGTCCAGCATGTTGCTCCAAGATTTGTCTTCCAAAGGAGCCTGATCTAACCATAAAGCCTTGAATTATGTGTTGCGGTTCTATACATTTAATAATGAAGGAAATGCCGATCGCGCATGCTTTTTTCCGAAAAGGAATAAAGTGCTTTGGAGGACCTGCCCGTGATGAAAACATTTTTGGAAAACGATTCAAGAAAAAATGAATTATATAAGCAAGTATATAGGCACATTCATAAAAGAAATTTGGTTTCAAAGGCCGATTTGATTAATCTCGTGCAAACAAAACCGACAACCATGACAAGAATTCTTGATGAACTGCTGGAAAACGGCTTGATCAAAGAGGGAGGACTGGGCCCATCAAGCGGGGGCAGGCCTCCGATTTTATATAAGATAAATGAATCTGCGGCTTGGCTGATCGGTGTTGATATATCCAGAACGGAAACGAGAATAGTTTTAACGGACCTTACATTTGCAATCATGAAAAGTCATATGATCCCAATGACAAAAGCTCATACGCCAGATGTTGTGTTTGCTGAAATTCATGAAGTGATTCATAAATGGCTTCATCAGTATAAAATCTCTTTTGCGCAATTACTTGGGATTGGGGTCGGGGCGGTTGGCCCGATTTTACGCTCTGAAGGAACGTTGTTACATCCGGAATCTTTCCTGGCAAAAGGGTGGGAAAGGGTAAGCATTCCCGAACAGCTTTCCCGTTTTCCGGTCCGCATCATCGTTGATAACGGAGCCAACAGCGGAGCAGCTTCCGAGTTTTTTGTTCATCGGGAAATGTATCGGCGAATTTTGTATTGCATTATGGGATTTGGAATTAGATGCGGCTTTTTATATGAGGGAAGTCCTTTTTATACCGGCAAAGGAGATGCCAGCGCCCTCGGCCACATCATCGTAAAGGCAGACGGAAAAATATGTATTTGCGGCAAGCAAGGCTGTTTGACGGCTTATTCCTCCTATCCAGCCATGCTGGATGAATACAAGAGAGCAACCGGCCTGGAAATAGATATTGGCCAATTGGTGAAACTGGTGAAGGCGGGGGACCGAACGGCCTTATTTATCGCCAAAAAGAGCGCTTATTATCTTGGGGTCGGGTTGGCAAATATGATGAATGCGTTAGGACCCGATCTTATCGTTCTCCACGGTATGCTTGTTTATGAGACGGACTTTTTCTTTGAAGAGACCGTAACCAGTGCCCGTGCCCACACGTTTATGCCGGAAACTGTTTCCACTTTATTTAAAAAAGGTTCGCTCAAAGAAGAAGCAATCGCTTTGGGAGCCGCAATCCAAGTATATGAATCATATTTTTAATCAACTAAGTGGATTTTGAACGAAAAGCCGACGATCCTGCGGGGATTGCTTGAGCGGAAGCCCCCGTAGAAGCGATGAGGAGGCTAAAACGGATCTGCAAAAAACGCTCGCCCCAGTATCTGTTATGCGTCAGAAATGAAATTAATTCAACTTAGAAAGGGGGCGGCAGTATATGAAGGAGAATCGGACTGGAACCCTTCTCCAAATATGTTGGACATTTATGAAAATCAGCCCTGTTACGTTTGGGGGCGGGTTTGCGATGATGCCGCTCATGCAAAAAGAAATCGTTGACAAACGAAAATGGATGAGTGAAGAAGAAATTGTTGATGCCTTTGCGCTTGGACAATCGGCACCGGGGTCGGTAGGGGTTAATTCTTCAGCTTTTATCGGATACCGGATCGCCGGTTTAAAAGGAGCGCTGGCCGCGACAGTCGGAATGATGACGCCGACATTTTTCATTGTCATTGTGTTAAGTTTGCTCTTTTTAACGGTGCGGGATCACGATTTCGTCGAAGCGGCCTTTCGAGGAATTCGCCCCGCCGTTGTAGCGCTTATCGTATATGCGGCTATTACTGCTGCAAAATCTTCCATTTTGGATAAAAGTACTTTCGGTTTAGTGGTGATTGCGCTGTTCTTATTAATTGTCTTCCATGCCCATCCGATTGTTTTAATTTTTGCCGGAATGATCTCCGGTGTTGCGATCCATCGCGTAAAAAGGAAGAGAAAAAACGTGTCCGCATGCAAGTCACAATCGGAAGGGAAGGCTGATTAGATGCTGTTGGATCTGTTTTTGACCTTTTTGTTAATCGGCTTTGTATCTTTTGGGGGCGGATATGCGATCATACCGATGATTCAGCTTGAAGTGGAGCGCCATGGCTGGATGACTTCCCAAGAACTGATCGATGTTATCGCGGTGGCGGGCATGTCCCCAGGACCAATCGCCACAAATACAGCGGTTTTCATTGGATTTCATGTGGCGGGGTTTTGGGGCGGAGCAACGGCGGCCCTTGCCATGACACTGCCTTCCGTTTTGATCGTTCTTTTGCTTGCTTCTTTTTTTTACAAAATCAACGAGGCTCCTGTTGTTCAATCCGCTTTTTACGGCATGCGCCCGATCATCACGGCACTGATCATCTTTGCCGCTTTTTCATTTGCCCAATCAAACGGGCTGCTCGCTTTTACAAAAGATTCTTTGATTGGAGGTCTGCTCTTTTTACTTTGCTTACTTGCTTTGCTGAAATACAAATGGCATCCGATGTTGGTCATCGTGGTCGCCGGAGGGCTGGGCATTCTTCTTTACTAAATGGCATAACAAAGTTGCGCCTCTTTCGTTGCTGGGCTAATCTAGTATCACCAGGCCAGGCAACAATCAAGGGAGGTGCATGTTTCTGTTTAAAAAGACTGCTCTGTTACTCGCAATCTTTTATCTGTTCTTTTTTGTTACAGCATTAGCAGACACTGATCAGGAAGTAAACGGCGGTAAAGAGACGGTGCCTGACATTCGGGAACAACACGTTCTGTTAGTAGGATTCGATCCGAATTTTCCCCCATACCAGTTTGAAAAAGATGGCGAATACACCGGATTCAATATCGATTTTATGAATAAAGTGGCCAAGCACAGCGGTTTTCGTGTGAAATATATCCCGATGAATGTTGAAAAGAGCATTGAAGCGTTGCAAAAACAGGAAATAGACATCATACTCGGGGTTCCCTTTACGGGGGATTTAAGTGAGCGTGTGGAATTTTCCGAACGGTACATCGTGTCTGCAGCGGGTGTGCTTGTCCCAAAGAACAGCCCGGTACAAAGTGTAACCGATTTGCAAGAACAGCGGATTGCGATTCAATATCGGACGCCGGAATATGATTTTTTACGAAATATCCGGGATATCCATTACCATTCGGCCCATCAGCCTAAAACAGCTATCAACATTTTGTTTAAAGAGCGTGCTGACGCTTTTGTTGGAAACTATATTACTGCGAAATATTTTTTGGAAGAAAATGGATTGGAAGACAAATATCAGTTGATCAACACCCATTTGCTCCCCCTCGAATACTCTTTTGCCGTTCAAAAGGGAAACTACTCGTTGCTGCACCAACTAAACCTTGGAATCCGGCAAATCAAACTGACGGAAAGTTATTCCGATATCTATCATAAATGGTTCGAGAATTTTGAATCGCCGCTAAGTGAAAAATTGAAGAAAATAAGGGAATTTCTCATATTTATTGTCATTTTCGCTATTGTAGTATTTTTAGTCGTTTATAAGTGGAACCGCGAACTGGAGAAAGAAGTGGCTTTAAAGACGCATGATTTGCAAATGATGAATGAATCTTTAAAGCGGCAAATTCAAAAAACCAAAAACAGTGACCAACTAAAAGAACAGATTCTGGAGTCAAGCGCGCGGGGGGTTATCACTTTTTCCCTGTACGGATACATTACATCCATTAATAGAATGGCCATGAATATGCTCGGTGTAGAACAGAAGCCGACCGGCAGGCGCATGAATGAATTTTCTTTCCTGTCCAAGATGCTGAAAGGGCGAAAACACGCTGTGCTTGGTTCTGGTAAAAATATTATGGGAGAGGAATTAAAAACCACATCGCCAAGCGGGGCACCCGCCATTATCCGATATGACATCCATCCTCTCTATGATATTGACCAAAGCATTTCAGGAGTATTGCTCATGTTTGAAGACGTTACAGTTGAAAAACAATTAAAGGACCAATTACAAGAGGAGGAAAAAAGCCGGGCACTCATTCAATTAGTAGCCGGAATTGCCCATGAGATTCGAAACCCGCTCACTTCTATCAAGACATTTGTCCAACTCATTCCAAAAAAAATGGAAAATGCGCGGTTCAGAAATGAAATAGCAACGCTTGTCCCAAAGGAAATTGATCGGCTCAATCAACTAATTGAAGGGTTAATCCATTACGCCAAGCCGGTTTCCAAGGAGAAAAAACGGTTTGATATCGGGCCATTATTGAAAAACGTCATTCGATTGTTTAAACAGAATATGGAAAATAAAAATATCAAAATCGAATATGACATTGTGCCGAATCTTTGGATTGAGGCCGATGAAAGCCAGGTGAAGCAAGTATTGATCAACCTTTTTTTAAATGCCATTGAATCAATGGAACATGTGCGGCGAGAAAAAACATTATATGTAAACGCTTTATGTTTGGGAGATGAAGCCGTCATCACTATTAGAGACAAAGGGGAAGGCATGACGGCTGAACAGGCAAAGAAGATTTTTGAGCCCTTCTATACTTCCAAAGAACATGGCACCGGATTGGGCCTTTCACTTTCCAAACAATTTGTCATTGAGAATAACGGGAGTCTCGCTTTGGAGAGCAAGCTCGGGGAAGGGAGCACTTTTATTTTAAAATTCCCAAAAAAGGAGAGCAGGCATCATGAAATTGTTAATCATTGATGACGAAGCAGCCATTTGCTCATCCCTCCAATTTGCATTGGAAGATGATTTTGATGTACAAACTACCACTGATCCATTAGAAGGATTACAACTGATCAAGCAGGAAGAAGTGGATCTCTGTTTACTCGATTTAAAATTGGGGCATACAGATGGCTTACAAGTATTGGAAGATATAAAGAGTATCCAGCCTGAAACGATTGTCATTATGATGACAGCCTATGGTTCTATTTCGTCTTCTGTTGAAGCCATTAAAAAAGGGGCGTATTCATATCTTACCAAACCTCTTCATATGGAAGAATTGTTTTCCGTTCTTAAGCAGGCGGTCGAATTTTTACAGTTAAATAAAAGGGTTGAACAATTAAGCCAGGAACTGGAAAAAAGATATGCTTTTGAAGGAATGATTGGAACATGTCCCAGCATGAAAAAAGTGTTTGAACTGATTGATAAAGTAAAAGATATTGATTCTACTATTTTGGTAACTGGCGAGAGCGGGACGGGAAAAGAGTTAGTTGTCAGAGCCATTCACTTTTCGGGTAAAAGGAAAAAAGAGCATTTCGAGGTTGTCAATTGCTCCGCCATTCCCGAACAATTACTGGAAAGTGAGTTGTTTGGCCATGAGAAAGGCGCATTTACAGGCGCTTTGTATAAAAGAGAAGGAAAATTTCAGTTGGCGCAAAAAGGAACCATTTTTTTGGATGAAATAGGGGATATGCCACTTTCCTTGCAGGCCAAACTGCTTCGCGTCATCCAGCAGAGGGAAGTTACTCCTTTGGGCGCGGACAAGGCGATAAAACTTGATGTGCGGATGATTGCCGCGACCAATAAAGATTTAAAAAAAGCGGTTGAAGAAGGAACATTTAGAGAAGATCTATACTACCGTTTGAATGTGATGGAAATCCGAATGCCCCCTCTTCGGGAAAGGCGGCAAGATGTGCCGCTTTTACTGAATCATTTTATTGCAAAGTTTAACAAAGAAATGAATAAAAAAGTAGAAGGCTTTTCCGAAGAGGCATTAAAGTGGCTGATCAACTATCATTTTCCGGGAAATATTAGAGAATTGGCGAATATCGTCGAATCGGCCATGATTGTCGTACAAGGAAAAACGATTCAGTTACATGATTTGCCCAACCGGTTTATCGACGAAACAAAAGCTGGCGTCCTTCGACAACATGTCGATACGGCAATCGACACGCTCGTTGGCTTGCCGTTAAAGGAAATCGAAGAAAAAGTAATTCTTGCTACACTGAAAAGGAATGAAAACCACAGAAAAAAAACAGCAAAAATGTTGGGAATTAGCGAGAGAGGTTTGCGGGAAAAATTAAGATGTTACAAAGAAAGCGGCAAAACATTCCGGTAAGCGGAAAAATTTGCCGCTTTTTAACGGTCTTTTTTATGTAAGCGCTATATATAACAAGAGGTTTGAAGATGGCATGTTTTTTGCAATTTTAACAATGAGCGAACAAACAATAGAAAGAGGGTCAAAAATGAAAAAAATATCGGTTTTATGTTTTGTTTTCATTCTGTTTTTGGCTGCCTGCGGGGGTGGTGAGAAGACTTCCGGAGGAAAAGATAATGGAAAAGACGGAGAGGCTTCATTTGAAGATTTATTTGTGACGATTGCGACCGGAGGTACTTCTGGAGTGTATTACCCGTTGGGAGGAGCACTTGCCACGCTTTTGCAGGAAGAGTTGGGAGCGGATGCCTCTGTACAGGCGACACAGGCATCAGTAGAAAATGTCAACCTTGTTTTAAGTGGAAGGGCGGAACTTGCTTTTATTACGGGAGACACTGGATTCCAGGCATATGAAGGATCAGGCGCTTTTGAAGGCGAAGACCCGAAAAAAGATTTAAGGTCGCTTGCGGCATTTTATCCAAATTATCTGCACATTATTACGACAGCAGACTCCGGTATTGAGTCTTTTAGCGACTTAAAAGGAAAAAAAGTGGCAGTCGGAGCACCAAATTCAGGAACGGAGTTGGCTGCCCGCGTCTTATTTGAAGGGCATGGGTTGAGCTATGATGACATTACACCAGACTACTTATCTTTTGCGGAAGCGGTAGAACAAATGAAAAATGGCATTGTTCATGCAGCAGTGCTCAGCAGCGGCATTCCAAACTCGGCGATCATGGACTTGGAAACATCTCATGGTGTAAAAATCATTCCCATAGAAGATGATGCCATGGAATATTTGACAAAAGAGTACTCATACTTGGGTAAAACTGTTATCCCGGCCGGAGCATACAGCAATAAAGAGGACGTTCCAGCTATTTCCATTACCAATGCCATGATTGTCAGTAAAGATTTAACAGAGGAAGAAGTCTATCATATGACGAAAGCGATTTTTGAAAATCTCGATGTGTTAAAAGATGCCCATAGCGCGGCAGAAGACATTGATATCCAACATGCGACAGAAGGTTTGGGCATTCCGCTTCATCCTGGTGCGGAAAAGTATTTTAAAGAGGAAGGCGTATTAAAATAGAAAGCATTCCAAGCGAAAGAAGGGGTTTTTGGCGTCCCCTCTTTCGAAAAAATGTACTTTTTGTTAGCGCAATAGCTGTCTGTCTTATGCTTATCAATTTATTATTTGCGATGAAGAAGCCGCTCCAACTCGTGATCTGTGACAAGGACACAGCTGAGGAATGTGTAAGAGAAACAGTTTACCCCGGAGATGAAATTGTTATCCATTGGCGGCATTCTGTTGAAAAAACAATCTGGGAAGAAAAGTTGTTAATTGAAAAAAACAAGACTTTTACATTAATCGAAACGAAGTTTCAATCTTTTGGGGCCGGCGTGCCGAATGAAAAGGAAGGAAGCGTGAAAGTGGAAGATGGATTTGTCATTATGGGGGATTTGCATGAAACGAAACCCGCATACTACTGGATCCATTCACAAATTGCCGAGCTGACCGTTTTGCTAAACGGAAAAAAGCTCCTGCTTCCTGAAGCAATTCCCCATCATCATAAAGTGGAAATGACAATAGAAAAGGGGTGAGGTAATGGAGAAAGCAGTAAATCAAGACGAGCATACTCCAGATGGACATTTGAAAATTTTAGAAAAATACGATACGGAATCTCGGTTCAGGGTATTTAAAAATAAAAAAATGACACTCGTTATCACTCTGATTGCCGTCGGTTTTTCCTTATATCATTTATATACTTCGGTGTTGGGGGCACCTCCAACATTAAAACATCGTTCGATACATGTTGCGTTCGTATTGGCGCTCATCTTTTTGCTTTATCCCGCCCGCAAAAAAGGGAGCCGCAGCCAGCTTGTTTGGTATGATGTGATTTTGGCGCTTTTATCGGTGGCGACAAGCGTTTATATTTTTGCGGATTATTTAGGGATCATTCAGCGGGGAGGTATACCGAACAATACCGATATTGTATTTGGTGTACTACTTGTGGTGCTCGTATTGGAAGCGGCAAGAAGGGTAACAGGATGGGCACTGCCGGTTTTGGCCGTTCTCTTTTTCTTGTATGCGCTATATGGGAGAAATTTTTCAGGCATATTCAGGCATCGCGGTTATGAGTGGGACATGGTCGTCAACCAGCTTTATGTGACAACAGAGGGAATATTTGGAACCGCTATCGGTGTTTCCGCCACTTATATTTTTCTGTTCATTTTATTTGGTGCCGTGCTCGGCAGGTCGGGAATGGGACAATTTTTCAATGATTTTGCCCTGGCGGTTGCGGGCCACACAAAAGGCGGACCCGCCAAAGTAGCTGTTTTGGCGAGCGGCATGCTTGGCAGTATTAACGGCTCGGCCATTGCAAATGTAGTGACGACCGGGGCTTTTACGATTCCGCTGATGAAACGGATCGGTTACAAAAATAACTTCGCTGGTGCTGTAGAAGCGACCGCCTCCGTCGGGGGGCAAATTTTGCCGCCGATCATGGGAGCCGCAGCCTTTATCATGGCAGAAGTATTGAGTATTCCGTATTCTACCGTTGCCCTTGCAGCCATCTTGCCGGCGGCTTTATATTATTTGGGCATCATCACCCAAATTCATCTTCGGGCTTCCAAAGAAGGATTGGAGGGAATCAAGCGTTCAGAGTTGCCGAAAATATCAGAAGTGATGAAAGAAAGAGGACATTTGTTTTTGCCGCTCGTATTTTTAATCTACATGCTCTTTTTCAGCGGAAAGACAATCATTTTTGCGGCCTTTTGGACGATTATCATCACTGTCCTTGTTGCCCAATTAAGAAAAACAACCAGAATGTCTTTTAAAGATATTGTGGGCGCTTTGGAAGATGGGGCCCGATCCGCGTTGTCGGTAGCGATCGCATGTGCCGCCGTGGGCATTATTGTCGGAGTCGCAACATTAACCGGCTTTGGCTTAAAGCTTGCAAATGGGATCGTTGCGATAGGTGGAGAAAGCTTAATGTTGACTCTTATCTTCACGATGATCGCCTGTATCATTTTGGGAATGGGACTGCCTAGTATCCCCACTTACATCATTACTGCGACTATGGCCGCTCCCGCCCTTGTAAAATTGGGAGTTGAACCATTCGTCGCTCATATGTTTGTCTTTTACTTCGGACTGTTTGCAAACCTGACCCCTCCAGTGGCGCTCGCCGCTTTTGCTGCGGCAGGTATTTCAGGGGGGAGTCCGATGCGAACCGGCTTTGTGTCGATGAAACTGGCCATCGCCGGGTTTATCGTACCGTATATTTTTGTTTACAACAATGCATTGCTCATGATAGATACAACCTTTTTAGAAGGAGCGGTGGTAACACTCACTTCCATCACGGGTGTCATCATGCTCGGAATCTCTGTGGAACGCTACTATTTCGTTCCGCTCAGTTGGCCGCTAAGAATCATTATGTTCCTTGGCTCCATCATGCTGATTACGCCAAACATGCTTCAAGACTTGGCCGGCTTAGTGATCTTAATCATTATAACGATCCTTCAATGGATGAAAATGAAAAAGAATCATCAAGAACTTACGGCTGCATCCTAAATGGGATGTGGCTAGCCCTTCAGCTTGCAGAGGAAGTGGATGGCAAGCCGTAAGTAAATCGAAAAAAATGGCAGTCATTATCTGAATCGGCGAGTGAATGGGAACATGACGAATTATTACCTGAATCGGCGAGTGAATGGGAAAAGTGGACAGTGACTTTCGGCGTCGCGAGTGTATAGTGATTTCCAGAAGCCGCAAGTGAGTCTTAAAAGTGGATAGTAACTTCCAGAGGTGGTGAGTAAATCGTAAAAGTGGCTAGTGACTTCTAGAATTGAAAAGTACTTCCAGAAGTTGCGAGAAATCGAAAAAGTGGATAGTAAATCGAAAAAGTCGCTGGTTAACCCCAAAAAAGACGAGTAAATCCCAAAGGGTGTAACGATTTGCTGTCAATAAGCTTTTGAGGGTTTCTCGACAATTTGGGGCTGGGACACAACTAAATCAGCTGATGAAAAAACGAACAATAAAGTGAAACTTCATTTCTTGGTATGCCTTTTCCAAGAAATGTTAGTTGAACCAATCGGGCATTTAGGTGCCGTTTTCTCCCACTTAGACCTTTTGTATCAACTCAGGTCTTGAAGTGGTGTATATGGCACCTTACATGCGGGATAAAGTGAAACTTCATTCAGTAGGGCTCCTACTGAATGTTAGTTGAACGAATCGGGCATTTAGGTGCCGTTTACTCCCACTTAGATCTTTTGTATTCACTCAAGGTTTTGAAGTGGGAGTCTTACGGCACCTTACATGCGGGACAAATTGTCCTAGGTAAATACGCAAGCTTTTAGCGTAGTCAAAATAGGTAGACTCCTGCGGGAATAGCTCGAGCTGAAGATCCCGCAGGAAAGCGACCTTTGCTTTTCGAGAAAGCTGAAGAGACCTGCGGAAAGCGAAATATTTTGACGTAGCGATGATAGGGCTTTTTTTTACACAAAATTTAAATGAATTGTTCGGTTTTTGCTATTTCGTATTTGCTTATGTCCCAGCTTCTTTTTGCACAAAGGATATAGGGGAATGTATTTCATCATCGCGGACATGTTCATGACTCAAGTATAGGCGCAACTGGGAATGATCCCCTGTTGCGCCTTAAACGGTTTCGCGCTTTCCTTATCATGCACATGAAAGATCTAAATTGGTCTGCTTAAAGAATAAAAGCGGTCACCTAAAGAGAACGATTTACATAAAAAGATAATAAGGTTACAGGATGAACTTCATCCGGCCTTGTAAAGGCGACAACACCTATTGACTGCACCGTCCTTCTTTTTTTGATGTTGGCGATCCATTAACTGACGTGAGGTGCTTTTTCATAAATACAGTTACGGGCATTATGATTCTCTGTAACTGTATTTCGAATATATGGATACATGAAATATTCAGAAAATTTTCTTGTTCAATAAAATTACTTTTGTTATACTAGCACTATATCCAAAGGATCTAAAGAAATAAACTGCAGTTATATTGAATAACATTTTATGAGTACGCTTTTATGAAAACGCTATCAAAAAAGGGGGAATAAAGATGCATAGGAAAAGAAGGTTGGGTTTCCTGGTGCTGATGATGGTGGTTATGTTGACCCTGGCCGCATGCGGGGGAACCGGAGAGAAGAAAAAAGTGGCGATAGGACCTCCAGCCAGTGAGACAAACACTGCTTCGAAGTTGATTTTAGACGCGTATGGGATTGAAGAAGGGCATTTTGAAGAATTTCAGGAAGGATTTGGTGATGCGGCAGAAGGGGTACAGGATGGGAATATTGATGTGTCCGTTGGTATTCTTGGGTTGCCTGCTGGAAGCATCGAGAGCCTCCAAGCATCAGTAGGGGATGTGAAA
This sequence comes from Siminovitchia thermophila, assembly GCF_016909185.1. Lineage (GTDB taxonomy): Bacteria > Bacillota > Bacilli > Bacillales > Bacillaceae_C > Siminovitchia > Siminovitchia thermophila. Next base: position 67,731 of record NZ_JAFBFH010000006.1, read on the forward strand.
ATGCTTGAGCTTTCAGATGAAGCCATACAATACATTGAAGAAAACAGCGGCTATAAAAGGTATACGATACCGAAGGATACGTATGATTTTCTTGATTCGGATATAGAAACAGTGACAGCTTACGCTATATTAATGGGGAATACGAATACGATTGACGAGGAACTTGGTTATGAGCTGGCTAAAACGATGATTGAAAAAGCGAGTGAAAATACACACGCCCAAGCGGTACACATGACGCTTGAAAATGCGTTAAAAGGCGCTGAAGGGATGCCGATCCATCCCGGTGCGAAAAAGTATTATGAAGAGCAGGGAATAACGGTGGATAATCCAGTAGCGGAATTGAAGGCTGACAAGGGAGATAGAAAACAAGAATTGATTTTGGGCACGGGAAGCCAAGGCGGCACCTATTACCCGCTCGGTGGAGAAATGGCCAATATTTGGAATAAGTATTTGGACGGCATTAATATTACAAATACTGAAACTGGCGCATCCATTGAGAATCTGTCCAGCATTCGCGATGACAATATGGATCTGGGCATGACTGTCCATGTACCAGCTCTTGCGGCCATAAAGGGAGAAGGGGACTTTGAAGGTGCCGAAGCGGGAAATGCGGCATTTATCGGCCATATTTATCCTGAAGTCATTCAAATTGTGACTCGTGAAAAAACGGGAATTAACAGTTTGGAAGATTTAAAACAGTAATCGGTGAAGAGAATGGAACAAAAGCGAGTAGAAGATTGAATCGTTACCAAGGAAATACGCCTGAGAAACTTAAACACCAAATTAACAAGAACGTATCCAGTTGTATACATGAAAAAGCGTATTACATCAATACACAGAAGTCTTTTAAGCGTTAAAAGAAATTCTATCACACTATTTAATGAAGGAAAGAGATGATTTGAAGTGGTCATCTCTTTCTTGCCTATTACTTCTAAAGGTGGTGGCTTGCGCGCATGAACGAAAACCTCAATAAAAATGCCCAGGAAATCCTGGAGAGATATGATAGAGAAAGTCAATTTAGACAAAGAATAGGGAGGTGGAAATGGGTAGTCACGTTTTTAGGTGTTTATTTGACGGTCTTTCACTTATATACGGGCTACTTTGGCACACTCCCTTCTCAAAAGCAAGGAGCTGTCCATCTGGGAACAGCCCTGGGAATCATTTTTTTGTTATATCCGGCCAAAAAAGGTATGCACCGGTTACAAAAAAATGTGCCATGGTATGATGTTGTGTTGGCTTTTACGGCCATGTATGTTACCTACCATAAAATCATTTTTTTCGACGCCCTCTTAAAAAGCCGTGTGACAGGGTACAGCACAATCGACATTATTATTTCCGCCATCGGCATTTTACTCGTACTGGAGGCAACCCGCAGAACAGTCGGCGTACCGATTGTTGTAGTGGCGAGCATTACGATTTTGTATGCCATTTTTGGCAAACACATTCCGACTACGATATTATCTCATCCGGGCTTTTCGATTGACAGGATTGCACCCAACATCTGGTATCAGGAAAGTGGTGTTTTCGGGACCCCGATTCAAATTTCAGCAAAATTTATTTTCCTGTTTTTATTTTTCGGGGTCATGTTGATTCATACGAAAATTGGTCAGTTTTTTAATGATTTGGCTTTTTCCTTGACAGGGCGATTTACGGGAGGTACGGCAAAAACAGCTGTGGTGGCAAGTGCCTTGCAAGGAATGGTCTCCGGAAGTTCTGTCGGAAATACGGTTGCCTCAGGGTCTTTTACGATTCCCATGATGAAAAAGTCCGGATTCAAGCCGGAGTTTGCCGGCGCAGCAGAAGCCTCTGCTTCGACAGGAGGACAAATCATGCCGCCCATTATGGGGGCTGCCGCTTTTATTATGATGGAATATTTGGGCGTTCCTTACTCAACCATCATGCTGGCAGCGATCATACCAGCAACATTGTATTTTACGGGAATCTTCATCGGCACCCACTTCGAAGCAAAAAAGCTAGGTATTTTTGGAATGAAAAAGTCTCAGCTTCCTGTATTTAAGGATTTAATGCTTCGCAACGGCTATATGTTGCTTCCGATCATTCTCATGATCGGCACCATTCTTTCAGGATTTACGCCGCAGCGTGCCGCGATGTTGGGGATCGGCGCCGTTTTCGTCATCAGTTTTTTTCAAAAAGGCACAAGGCTTTCTTTCCGGAAAATCATTCATGTTTTGGAGCAGGGGGCAAGGGTAGCCCTCCCGGTCATTGCCGCGGTTGCTACCGCGGGGATTATTGCGGGAGTCGTCAGTATTACAGGACTAGGAGCCAAATTTGCAGCAGGGATCATCGCCTTATCCGGAGGACACTTGATTTTGGCACTTTTTTTTACAATGATTGCTTGTATCGTCCTTGGGATGGGCCTTCCGACGACGGCCAACTATGTTGTGACAGCAACTGTAGCGGCACCGGCGCTTATTAATGAATTTGGACTCGCACCTATTGCCGTCCACCTGTTTGTGTTCTACTTTGGTATTGTCGCTGATATTACGCCGCCGGTTTGTTTGGCTGCTTATGCCGGAGCGGGGATTGCCCGGGCCAATCCATTTAAAACCGGAGTAACGGCCGTAAAACTGTCTATTGCGGCATTTATCGTTCCGTATATTTTTATTTATAATCCCATATTTGTGTTGGTGGACGTTACACCAATAAAGCTCATCATTGCTTTAATGGGCGCTATCGTCGGAATGATTGCCGTCAGCAGCGCCGTTATCGGCCACTTTTATCGCAATTCCCTTCCTTGGGAGCGCATGGTCCTGTTTGCCGGCGGCATCATGATGATTTTCCCCGAAACCATTTCGGATTTGGTTGGCGCCGCGCTGATCATCGGAATATGGTTTATACAAAAACAACGAAAGGATGTTGAGAGGGGAAGCGCGAATGAGAGGGCTTCCGTATAGCGTTCGTCATGGTCTGCAAAGGAAGTGGTTTATAATCATAAGCTGGGAAAAACCTATAAAAATGAACAAACCGCATGAAATCAAATGTAAATACCTTGATTTCACGCGGTTTTATTTTCACGATTTGCAGGGAATTTCAATTTGTTTTCTACTAATGTCCCAGCTTCAACTTATGTGGTCAATGGTTTATTCATTGGTATGATTGTAAATCCTTCACTCTAGCAATCTATTTTTACTTTAAATACCAACGCCAATAAGGTTTTCAGCGGCAGAGCAAATGGTATTTCACTTTACGAATCTATTTTACTTCTAAATACCAACGCCAAGTGAGAAGAGAATGACTGCGAGAATGACGGTGATGATGGGAACGGCCACTGTCATAGCTCCAAACGCGGGGTATGCGTCTTTATGAGTTTCCCCTGATATCGCCCTTATTGTCGTCACGGCATATCCGCCATGCGGAAGAGAATCGAGTGTGCCCGATGACATGGCGACCGTCCGGTGCAGTGCTTCTGGATTGACACCCATATCTAAATAAAAAGGTCCTAAGATGGGCAAAGCAATCGATTGTCCGCCAGAAGACGAACCTGTTAATCCGGCGATTACCATGACCGCCAAGGCCCCTCCAATTAAAGGGTCTCCGGGAATACTTGTCATGAAATCAACTGCGGATTCAAAAGCAGGGGTTATTTTGGCAACTCCCCCAAACCCTACAACAGCAGCCGTATTTCCAATGGCAATGAGAGCGCCTATCGTACCTTCGCCCACCGCAGCCGAAAAGTTTCTAAAATACTTTCTATTTAATATCCATGTTGAAAGAATACCGCTAAGCAACGCTAGTATAAGTGCCGACTGGGCTAATGTATCATGAAAAATGAAAGAAACGATCAGAACAAATAATAAAGGAATCAAACTGATAAGTGGATGCGGCAAATCGTTTCTGATTTCGGTATGATCGGTGGCCCTCTCCATAAAATGTTCACCGTTCCTAACGGCTTTTCTGATCATTTTCATCAGCCACCAATAGCCGAAAATAAGCATAAACATCGCGGTGATGAAACTTACTTCCCATCCGGCATATGGGCTTGTACCCAGGTAGGGGATTGGAATCCAATTTTGAATTTCGGGTGAACCCGCAGATGTCATTGTAAACGTCGTGGAACCAAAGGCCATTGCGGCAGGAATAAATCTCCTGGGCAAATTGGCTTCCTTGAATAAGCTAACTGCCATAGGATAGACTGCAAAGGCTACCACAAACAAGCTGACTCCGCCATATGTCAGTACGGCACAGGCAAGGATGATGGCGAGCACAGCATTTTTCATACCGATTTTTTCGACAATCCAGCGGGAAACGCTATCTGCAGCCCCGCTGTCCTCCATTACCTTTCCGAAAATGGCCCCTGCCAAAAACATCAGATACCATGATGATATAAATCCGGCGAAACCATCCATATATCCAGTGATAAAGTCCGTCTGGTCTTCAGAAGCAAACGGGGGAAAGAGAGGGATTCCATTCAACACTGCTACGAAAAATGCCGAAAGGGGAGCAACGATCAGAAGATTCATCCCTCTCATCACAAGAACGGTTAATAAAATCAGTCCGCCAATCAATCCGAACATATTGATCATAAAAGGCACCTACTTTTTTTAAAAAACATAAATTATTTCCCTTTATTTCCATATTTCCGAACGCGCAGTAAAGCCTGCTCCGCGTGACCGGAAAAATTCTCCAATTGGCATAGCCTTGCCGCATATTCTCCAATAAAGGCACTTTGTTCTTTCGAGGTGATTTTTTGATAAGTGACCGTTTTAAGGAACTTTCCTACCCAAAGTCCGCCTGTATATCTGGCCGCCCTTTTTGTCGGCAACGTGTGGTTTGTTCCGATTACTTTATCTCCATAGGCTACATTTGTCTCAGGACCCAAGAACAAGCAACCGTAATTTGTCATATTCTCCAAAAAGAAATCAGGATTTTTTGTAAGGACTTCCACATGCTCAAATGCTAATTTATCAGCTTCTACTAAAGCTTCCTGTTCATTTTCCACCAGGATAATTTGTCCATAATCCTCCCATGACGCTTTGGCCACATCGGCAGTAGGCAATATTTCCAACTGCCTCTTGATTTCCTCGAGGGTTTGTTCGGCAACTTTTCTGGATGTTGTAATTAACGCTCCTGGTGAAGTTGGTCCGTGTTCACCTTGCCCAAGAAGATCCGTTGCGATCATTTCTGGATCACTTGTTTCATCGGCAATCACCAATGTTTCCGTAGGACCAGCAAACAAGTCAATTCCTACACGGCCGAAGAGTTGCCGCTTGGCTTCCGCGACGAAGGCGTTACCAGGGCCCACAATCATGTCGACTGCTTCAATGGTCTCGGTTCCAATAGCCATTCCAGCCATCGCTTGGATACCACCAAGAATATAAATTTCATCCGCTCCTGCTTTATGCATGGCATAGACCGTCGCGGCTGGAATTTGTCCATTAATAGGAGGGGTACAGGCAATTACTCTTTTGACTCCGGCTACTTTTGCGGTTAGCACACTCATATGCGCGGAGGCTACCATTGGGTAACGACCGCCAGGAATGTAACATCCTACACTGTTTACCGGGATGTTTTTATGCCCGAGAATTACGTTTGGCATTATTTCCACTTCGATATCTTGCATCGATTTTCTTTGTTCTTCTGCAAACCTTCTTATATTATTTTGGGCAAATTCAATATCTTTGGCTGTTTGCTGAGGAATGGAAGATACGATTTCATAGATTTGATCATTACTTAATCGAAAGCTGTTCGGGTTCCAATGATCAAACTTGAGCGACAATTCCCTGATTGCCCGATCCCCTCCTACTTCGATTCTCTTAATGGTAGAGCTTACAATTTGAGAAATTTTCTCATCGTCTTGTTGAATTGCTTTTGCTACTTTCCCTTTCTTTAAATAAGTTGCCATTTTTTTCTCTCCCTTTTGGTGCATACGTATGCAAGGCATGGTAAAAGGTTTTGCATACGTATGCAATTCAAAATATATGTTTAAAATATTATATTAACCGTTTTCACTTGTCAACATGTTTTTATGAAAGTGATAAGAAGCCCCGCGTAAGGGGGGCCCACGCATAAGGGAGAATACCCACGTATAGAGAAAAATACCTGCGCATAGGGGAAAATACCCGCGCATGTGGGAAAAATACCCGCGTATAGAGAAAAATACCCGCGCATAGGGGAAAATACCCGCGTATAGAGAAAAATACCCGCGTATAGGGGAAAATACCCGCGTATAGAGAAAAATACCCGCGCATAGGGGAAAATACCCGCGTATAGGGGAAAATACCCGCGTATAGGGGAAAATACCCGCGTATAAGCAGAAATACGCGCATATAAAGCAAAATCCGCGGATGAGCGGAAAGTTCTTGACATGCGGCGCTCCGTTTTTTCAATATGTGACTTTCATTAAATTACGATCTTCTCTTTTGCAGATCGATCTCTCCTGCTTCCTAAGAAGGCCTCTTTTCATGTAGTATGAGATGGCCTTCTTTGAGAACAGGGTTTTTAAACGGTTGTGTTCCGGTGAATAAAGTGTCCCTTCACTTTGATTGTTTGCGGCTCTTTTCTTTGTTTACTGGACATTAAGATATTGATCGTCTCATCAACCATTTCCTGAACTGGCTGGATCCATGTGGATAAAGCGTAGTTAGGCCAAGAAGACATTCTAATATCATCGAATCCAATAACTGCCGTCTCTTTGGGGATGCGAACGTTTTTTTCTTTAAGCGCGTCCAGCGCACCCAGGGCGGTTATATCATTAGCGCCGAAAATGACCTCCGGTTTGTGCCCGTCTTCTATGAATTGTTTTGTCACATGGAATGCTCTTTCGTATGTATAATCTCCCTCTATTATTTTTACATCTATTCCTTTTTCTTTTAGATATTCTGTGAACCCTTTTTGCCTGTCTCTATTGGTAGATGTATTGATTTTTCCAGTAATATATACGATATCTGTGTACCCTTTTTTATAGACATAAGCCGCAATTTCCCTTGCTGCATATATATTATCACAGCTAACCGAGTTGCATAATAAACTCTTTTCATACCGATTGAACAATATGACAGGGATATCATTTTTCCTTAGCTGTTCGACCAGCTTCGAAGACAAGAGGGCATCTGTCACAATGATTGCTTCTACATTGTATTCCAGGAAATGATGGATTTCATCTTGCTGGATTTCTTCATTTTCCGTATAAACGAATAATACAAAATATCCTTTTTCTCTAAGCTTTTTTGAAAAAATTCCTAATACCTCATGGTAGAATGGGTTTTGAATATCTTTCATGGCCAGGCCAATGATATTCGTTTTTTTGGTAATCAGGCTTCTAGCTAAGGCATTCGGATGATAATTCAGTACTTCTGCGGCTTCGAGCACTTTTTTTCTTGTTTTTTCCGATACACTAGCTCCTGGGGTAAATACCCTAGATACCGTTGATTGCGATACATTGGCTAATTTAGCAACTTCAGTGGCTGAAACTACTTTCTTTACCATTTAAAATACTCCTTAAACTGTTCCAATGAATTTTTAATGTGACATGATAAATCGGTTTTAAATGGACATCTCTCGCTAATAACATCATTCAAAATCTCAATTCAATTAAATCAAATGATGACACTTCGGCTAAAAGCTGTGCCGGGAGTGCGTTTGTCACCTATATGCGCTTATTTTACCCAAGCTCCCGATCGGAAACAATGACGCCATCTTCATCGGCATACACGTAATCTCCGGGTTTCCATGTAACTCCTCCAAACTCCAAAATACCTCCGCGTTCTCCTTTTCCCTCTTTTTTACTTTTCAAAGGGTTTGTTCCAATGGCTAATATGCCGACATTGATATTGGCTAGATCCGCCGAATCTCTGACACAGCCGTTGATAATCACTCCAGCAAGTCCTCTGGCTGCGGCGATGCCCGCCAAACGATCTCCCATTAAAGCGCAGTTCCTGGAACCTTCTCCATCAACCACCACAACCGAATGTTCAGGGACATTTTCCAGTGCTTGTAAAAAAAGGACGTTGTCTTCATGTACTTTTACAGTCTCCACTTTTCCGAAAAAGCGAGCTTTTTTCCCGTATGAGTGAAAGTCTATTTTACATACTTGCACATGCTCGGAATGATGGTCGCATAGATCCGCCGTTTTGAAATTTGTCATGGAATCTCTCCTTCTACATCATTTCAGCTTTGTCGTATACCTTTAGTATACAAAGTTTTGGAAAATTTGTCGCAGCTCCTTCTTATTTTGGCCTGCCTTTCATAAGCCAATGACAGCATCATAGAGCGTTATCATCATCAAAAAGGGTTTTTTAACCCCTTTTTTAAGAGCGGACAAAAAAATTCACCATTTGGAGGTGGATGAGTCAACTATTTTCGTTACAGCATCAGCTAAGCTCATCATCAAAGAATGGAGGTAAAACGTTGCTAAGTGGGGAGCAACTGCCCAATAAAGGCCCGATTAATCCGGGTAGACAGACAAGTAATGTTTCCAGTGACATTCCCAAGCTTTCAAGGGTGCCGCACTCACAAAGGCGAAACGATGTTTGTTCCAAGCCAAGAGGGTTCGGGTGTAGCAAGGTTGTCATTGCCTTTCCGTTCCTTATCATCATTCCGCTATTGCTTCATTCCGTTACCGCTTCAAGGCATTGACAACCGCCAAGTATTTTTTTCCTCCCAAAGATTGTTGCAACCCGCGGCAATCACAATACACAAACATTGACAACCGCCAAGTATTTTCCTTCTTCCCAAAGGCGCCGTGACGTACAGGTGTGTTTGTGCACAAGACAAGCAAAGTTTTGATCGCATCGTCAAGCCGCGAAGATAAAGAGTAAGTTTTATCCAGAGTCTCGCCGTCTATGCATCTTGCCAACAGCGCGCTTTGGTCTGAGCCTTTGTTCCGCGTCTTAGCAGTGGGGTTTTGAGTTCGCTGACTCAACATTTTACTTTGATGGCTATGGATACAGCTCTTGATGTTGGCGTTTCGAGGTTTTACTGGCCAACATGTTACATCGTGCGGCCATGTTCCGAGGGCTTTTTCCTACTACTCCTTAATTCCCTTTTTGATAAAAGTCTTTTAGATGCTGTAAAAACGCTTGAATAGCTGTTGAAAAAATCATTCCTTTTCGATATATTGCGCCTATTTCCATAACCGGAACGTTGTCTGCTATTTTAACCAATTTAATAGGCAGGTCAGTGGCGTAATCTGCATAAAGCTTGGGAAGTATAGTAAAACCGTTGTTCAGAATGGACATTTTAATGAGTGAGTTTGTATCGGATAATTCAACGATCGGCTCTAATCGGAAACCGGATTTTTTACTAAATAAATCTACCTCTTGGCGGATCAAATATTGTTCAGGCAATAAAAACAGTGGGTACTCTTGTAGTTCTTGCAAATGAACTGTGTCTTTTTCGACTAATGGGTGATGGTTGGATAATACGACATATAGCTTAGAGGAAAAAAGTGGAATGGTCTCTATTCTTGGATGATGAATCGGCAAAAAAACGATGCCCAGGTCAAATTCGGAATTCAAGAGCCTCTCGACGGTTTTTTCAGTTTTAAGGTCAAAGACAGAAATTTTAATGTTGGGATATTGCTTATGAAAGGAAAGCAATGATGAATAAATGAGATGATTTCCAGAGCTCCCTATTCGTAATTTTCCCCGGTTCAGCCCCTTCAATTCTTGAATAATCGTTTTTGCTTGATCCAATTCGAAAAACACTCTGTTCACGTGCTCCAACAGAATCCTTCCGGCTTCAGTCAATTCAACCTTTTTCCCGCCTCTATGAAATAAGACAGTGTCTAACGTGCTTTCAAGCAAGCGAATTTGCTGGCTGAGTGTGGGCTGGCTAATTCCCAGCCGTTCGGCGGCCCTTGTAAAGTGGAGTTCCTCTGTAACGGCCCAGAAATAGTTCAGCAAACGCAGTTCCATGTTTTCTTCCTCCTTTTTCATAGATCATATCTATCAAAAGTATAGATGTAATCGTATTGTACTGACGTCCTAATGGAATTACAATTTAATTAACGCGATTTTCATTTTTCAAAAAATAACAGAAGGGTGTAGTGGACTTGAGTATGTATACAACAAGTAGAGCATTTCTTGAGGCTTTGCAAGAAGCGGGGGTATCATACCTTTTCGCCAATTTTGGCAGTGATCACCCGGCTATGATAGAAGCATTGGCTGATGCCAAAAGAGAAGGTCGAACATTGCCGGAGGTCATCATTTGTCCACATGAAATGGTCGCGCTCAGTGCCGCCCACGGCTATGCTCAGATAACCGGAGAACCACAGGCAGTCGTTGTCCATGTTGAGTGCGGAACGCAAAACTTGGGTGCGGCTATCCATAATGCTTGGAAAGGCCGCGTTCCAGTTCTCATTTTTGCGGGAACCTCACCTATTACGCAAGAAGGAGAGCTTTTAGGAAGCAGAAATGAATTTATTCACTGGATTCAGGATGTTCCCGATCAACGAGGCATTGTAAGGGGATACATGAAATATGATTATGAAATCAAAACGGGAACGAATCTAAAACAAATCGTACATCGGGCATTGCAGATTGCCAAGACAAGTCCCCAAGGCCCGGTTTATTTAATAGGTTCACGAGAAGTAATGGAAGCGGAAACCGAACCGGTAAGCATCAATCCAGAGCAGTGGGAACCAGTGGCGCCGCGCGGTTTGGCGCCCATGGAAATACAGCCGATAATAGAAGACTTGAAAAAAGCTGTCAATCCTCTGGTGGTTACTTCGTATATTGGAAAAAACGAAAGGGCGGTAGAACAATTAATCGCATTTTGTGAAAAATTGGCGATCCCGGTACTTGAGTCTGTTCCCAATTATATGAACTTCCCGTCTGATAACATACTCCATTGTGGTTATCAGTGGAATACCCCTGCGCAAAATACCGTTCTGGAAGAAGCCGACTTCATTCTCGTTATTGATAGTGATGTTCCTTGGATTCCCTTTAAAAACAAGCCATCAAGGGATGCTGTCATTTATTATATCGACGAGGACCCATTAAAAGAAGGCATGCCGCTATGGTACATTCCCGCAAAACGTTTTTTCGCCGCTGATGCGGAAATAGCCCTTCAGCAATTAAACGCGGCCTTGCTTACAACCGACATTCATAGGGAGCAAGTTATAAACCGAAGACAGCGGATCAAAGAATATCATGATGCGATGCGCGGGAAACAGGTTGCCGCGGAGAAATATCCAAAAGATGTTATTACGCCCGAATATCTGTTGGCGGCGATCCGGGAATTATGTGATGAGGACACCATCATAACCAATGAGTTAATTTCAAGTTATGAAGTATCGTATACCCATTTGAACCGGAAGAAGCCCGGTTCCATATTGGGCAGCGGGGCTGGGGGACTTGGCTGGAATGGAGGCGCGGCCATAGGAGCCAAGCTTGCAGCCCCTTCCAAAACAGTGATCAACTTAATTGGTGATGGGTGCTATCTGTTTAGTGTACCTTCTTCCGTCCATTGGATTTCCCGTAAATATAAGTTGCCCTTTCTTACAGTTATTTTTAATAACAGGGGCTGGAAATCTCCCAAACTTTCTACTCTGGGTGTTCACCCTGACGGGATTGCCAAGCAAATGAATGAGTTCTTTGTAGATTTTACGCCGCATGCAGATCTTTCGAAAATCGCGGAAGCAGCAGGAGGAGCCTATGCAAAAAAGGTTACAAGACCGGAAGAAGTGAAAGCAGCGTTAAAAGAGGCGCTTCAAGCAGTAAAGTCTGGCAGGTCCGCTGTTTTGGATGTCTATTTGCAAGCTATTAATAAAGAAAATGAGGAAGGAGATTGAGTATGCAGAGCTTTGAGCAGATGACCCACAGTTTTATCAATGGAGAATGGGTTGCAGGAGACAGCGGGAGAACATATCAGAATATAAATCCTTACGATGGTTCACTGATTGCCGAAATGAATATCGCATCCAAGGAGCAACTCCAGGACGCTTTCCAGGTTGCCGAAGAGGCCCAGAAAAGCTGGGCTCGATCTTCGGTTGAGGAACGAAAGCAAGTCATTGAAAAAGCAATGGAATACATGAATGAACATCAGGAAGAAATTGTTCAACTCATCAGCAGGGAAACCGGTGGAACGATTTTAAAAGCAAATGTGGAGCATCAGCTTGCTGTGGGAGTAATGGCAGAGGCGCTCAACTATGCTCATGAAGTGGGAAAAGCCTGGGAGGTTCCCGGCGGTCCGGAAGGAAAAATCAATAAGGTTTATCGTCTGCCGCTCGGTGTCATTTCATCCATTTCTCCGTTTAACTTCCCAGTGAATTTGTCGCTTAGAACAATCGTTCCGGCCATCGCGCTTGGAAATGCGGTTGTGCATAAGCCAGATATCCAAGTGGGCTTGGTTGGCGGTGTCGTACTGGCGAAAGCATTTGAATATGCAGGCCTTCCCCCCGGCGTGTTTAACATGTTATTAACCGATATAGAAGAAATTGGAGATGAAATGATAGAAAACCCCGTTCCCCGCCTGATCAGTTTTACGGGCTCTACAGCGGTAGGACGCCGTATAGGAGAAATAGCAGGAAGGAACTTAAAGAGAGTCGCCTTGGAGCTGGGCGGCAATAGCCCGTTTGTTGTCCTATCAGATGCCAATGTGGATCAGGCAGTAAACGCATCCATATTCGGAAAATTCATACACCAAGGGCAAATATGTATGATCATTAATCGAATCATCGTTCACAAAGATAAGTATGAGGAATTTGTGGAAACATTTGCGGCCCGAGCGAAAGAACTTCCATGTGGAAACCCCCAAGATCCACAAACAGTTATTGGCCCGCTGATTAATGAGCAGCAATTGAAAAAAGCGGCGGGCTATGTAGAGCTGGCTAAAAAAGAAGGAGCCCGGACCGTTCTGGAAGGAAGCATTGAAGGCAATGTGATGACCCCTTTTATCTTTGCCGATGTAAAAAATGACAGTGATATTGCGCAGACAGAATTATTCGCTCCAATCGCTCTTGTGATAAAAGCGGAGACGGATGAAGAGGCCATAAAAATTGCTGGTGAAACGGACCGTGGTTTAAGTTCCGCCATTTTCACCAGCGATTTGGAAAAAGGAGAACGGTATGCCTTGGAACTTGATGCCGGGATGACTCATATCAATGACCAAACAGTAAACGATGCCCCCAATATTCCCTTTGGCGGCACGAAAGCCAGTGGGCTTGGCCGGTTTGGAAATCCCTGGGTAGTAGAAGAATTTACTAGCGCAAAATGGGTGTCTGTACAAACGAAAGAAAGGGAATTTGCTTTTTAACCAATAAAAACTTCTATTTTCATATAACAGTTTTAAACTGATCAATTCCCTAGAGGTGGGAGTAATCGTGAAGGTCTCGATCATTGGGGGAGCCGGGACTCTCGGCTCCGCAATTGTTTTTTCGCTTGGGCCAAGTTCGGGAAAGGAATTATGCTTGCTGGATCTCAATGAACGACTTTTGTTACATCATTTGCTGATCTCCAAAGTGTGTGCCGATAAAGAAATGTCCTAAGGGAGAATGTAGCGATTTGGCAGGAAGTCATATGATAATGATTATTGCAAGAGTTGAACCGAAACGATGTTGTATCAAACAGGACTTTTTTAAAAGGGAATATCAAGCTCTTTGAGCAATCAATGGCAAACAAATGAAGGAATGATGCAAAAGACGCACTGGTGATAACCGCATCCAATCCCGTAGTACACTGAATTATTTTTTATACAAACGCTTTGCTTTCTCGCCTGGCAAATACGTTACATGATTCTCTCCAGTTTGAAGGTTTTATTAGGGGTGTTCAGGTGGGGAACCGATATACAGCCCGGTAATCGGGGAGCTTGGGAGTTCTCAAGGTCCTTTGTTTAGCAAAGTGCCAGTAGATTGGAAACAAACAGTCATAGCAAAAGAAGACAAAGAAAAGATGAACGCTTGTTTAAGAGACTTCTTCATTTAAACATAAATCGTACGATTGGATGGGCAACTGCTTCCTCATGGCACGGATCATAGAAGATTATCTGCTACTTGAAGAAAAAGTCGATACGTTAGGGTCTGTTCTATTAAATGATCCATACGGCATTCATGATGTCAGTAGTGGAGCACCTGTCACAATGAGCCGACAAAGGAATCGAATTCATTCATGAATGGAAACGGAGCTATCGGGAGCTGATTGATTACCAACATTCGGCACAAAAATAAAGGAATTAAGCGAGTCCATTACACATTCATAGGGCCATTTTTTCTGATCCAATCATTTTAGTTCCATATACAGGAATAATGCGCTCATTTGTAACCGCTATCACAGCTATAATCAAATAAAATGAGGAGGATTTAGGTTATGAGAAAAAAGCTCATTTTTAAGCTGTTGCTATCTTCTATCATTTTGGTCATGTTGTCAGGGTGCGGCCAATATTCAGCAAGCAATACTTCCAATGACAAAAAAGGAAGTAATCAATCCTCATCTGTAAGTAAGGCCACTTACCAGTTTAAGCTTGGTCACCAGGCTCCTGAAAATTCAAACTACCAGAAGTTTTCCCAGTTGTTTAAAGAAAAGCTGGAGAAAAAGACGGATGGAAATGCAAGCGTTTCCATTTATCCCTTTAGACAATTAGGGGCGGATCGCGAATTGCTTGAGGCTATGCAATTACAAACACTTGACTTTGGCGTCATTAGCGGACCGCCGGTTTCACAATTTGCCCCGCAAGTGTCGCTAGTAGACTTGCCTTTTCTATTCAATGATTGGGAACATGTAAATCAATTTGTATTTTCTGATGCTGGAAAAGAGTTTATGGGCTTAACAGAGGATGCGAATTTAAAAATGTTGGGAGTTATGAACAGAGGATTTCGTCACGTTACGAATAATAAAGGACCTATTGAAACAATCGAAGATTTTCAAGGTCTGTCCATACGGGTCATTGAAAGTGATTTTTATACTGCTTCATACAAGGCATTGGAAGCAAACCCGCAACAAATGAACTGGGGAGATGCGTATACGGGGCTTGAACAAGGGGCAATCGATGCGCAAGAAAATACGTTGGATATCATTCATGATGAAAAAGTGGATGAAGTTCAAAAATATGTTTCCAAGACAGGCATCCATTTTGTCTTTGCTTATTTAATGGCGAGCAAGCCGATATTGGACAATCTTCCGGATGAAATACAACAGGTAGTGATGGAAGCCGCCGCCGAGGCCGGACAAGAAATTTCTAAAGAAAATGAAGCCAACGATGAAAAGTATGAGGAAATCTTAAAAGAAAAAGGCATGGAGATCAACGATTTTGACAGGGGCCAGTTTGATGGGAAATTTGATGAAGTATATGAACTTTACACAAAAAAATATGGCGACGACTTACTAAAAAAGATTCAATCTATTGAATAAGTCAACCGGAGCTAACCGAAAAGTCATATTGCAGCTTGAAAACTAAAAAAACAAAACCCAAGAATGCTGTAAAATCAACATTCTTGGGCTTTGAATTTTAGTTGATTACTCTACATGAGACTTTTTAGACAGGCCCCTTATTTTGAATATATAGGGAGTTGGCAGTGATGAAGAAAATAATGGATAAGATCAGCGATGGGATAGATATGGTGACCAGAGCATTCATTACTTCTCTTTTGTTCATGATGACGATTGTGTTAGCCATTCATATTGTTTTACGTTACTTTTTTCAAGGAGGCATTCTTTGGTCTGATGAATTATCTCGTTTTGCAATGATTGGCATCGTCTATCTCGGGGCAGCCTCCGCCACCCGCGACAACACTCATATTACGGTTTCCATTTTTGAAGACAGATGGCCAAGCTTGCGCAAGTGGCTCACTCCTGTTCAAGGGGCCGTGATGATTGCTTATTCCTTTTTTCTTATTATTTTTGGAATTCAAGCTCTTGAAGTTGTTGGTACACAAAGCTCGGCGAATATCGGGATTTCAATGGGGTGGATCTATTCGGTTATTCCAATATCTGCTGTTATCATGATGATTCATATATTGGCGAAAATAGGTGCAAAACGACATGCCGCGACAGAGGAGGAACAATTATGGTAGCCATGTTTTTTATCTTAACAGTTGTGTTCTTTTTACTCGGTGTTCCGATGGCAATCACAATCGGTTTTTCATCTATTATTTACATAATCATAGCTGATATAACACCAACCATTGTGATCCAGCGTTTATTTTCCGGTGTAGATGTGTCAGCTTTGATGGCCATTCCCTTTTTCATCCTGGCGGGAAATCTGATGCTCACTGGAGGATTGGCTCAAAGAATTTTGGATTTAGCGAATTCTATTGTGGGCAAAATGACAGGTGGTCTGGCATTGGTAACGATACTTGGGTGCATGTTTTTTGCGGCTATTTCGGGAAGCTCTATCGCAACAGCTGCGGCACTTGGCACCTTGATGATCCCGGCAATGGTCGAAAAAGGTTATGACCGCGGCTTTGCCACCGCGATTGTGTCTACGGCAAGTCCTATGGGGGTTATCATACCGCCCAGTATCTCTTTAATTATTTATGGCAGTCTTTCGGGGGCCTCTATATCAGATTTATATGTAGCCGGTTTGCCGGCAGGACTGATCGTTGGCATCTCGCTGATGATCGTCGTTTATATCATTTCAAAGAAACGAGGTTATAAAGGAAGCAATGCGCCATTTACCTTTAGTCAATTTTTGAAAGCATTAAAACGTTCTCTATGGGCATTGGGCACACCACTTATATTATTGGGCGGAGTGTTTTTGGGCATTTTTACCCCGACAGAGTCCGGGGTCATAGCTGTCGTTTATGCAACGATTGTCGGCTTTTTCATTTATAAAGAATTAAAGATGAAAGATGTATGGAAAATTTTTTTAGATTCCTCTAAATCTACAGCTACGATCATGTTTGTGATTGCCAATGCCGCATTATTTGCCTATGTCTTGGCTTATGAAAACATTCCAAACACAATTGTCAGCAGTTTCTTGTCATTGTCGGAAAATCCGATTGTTATTTTATTAATCATCAATGTCATTTTGCTTTTTTTTGGCGCTTTTATGGATACAATGGCGATTCTAGTTATCGTTGTTCCTATGTTTCTCCCGATTATCCATATGCTTGGGATTGATCCAGTCATTTTTGGCATCATTGTGGTAGTCAATACCGCCATTGGAATGGCAACACCGCCGTTTGGGGCCACGCTTCTCATCTCATCGAACATAGGAAAGTCGCCGCTTTTGACAGTATCCCGTCATTCTGGATGGATGTTGCTGGCTTTAATAGTCGCATTGTTGGTCATCACCTATATTCCTGTTTTGGTCATGTTCCCTATTTGGGGCTTTTGATGGAAGGCCTGCCTCCATTTTTCGGGCAGGTTTTTATCTAAAAATGATAAATTGATAAGGAGACGGAAAGATGAATATTGCCATTGTGGGTGCCGGAGCAATGGGATGCCGGTTTGGGGCTGCGCTGTTTACAGCCGGTTATGAGGTGATCCTTGTTGATCGTTGGCAAGCTCATGTGGAACAGATTAACCAATACGGGTTGAGCGTAGAAAATGAGGATGGAGTTCATCAAGTACGTATAAAGGCAGTCGCTCCGGAATGCATAAACACTCCTATCGATTTGATCATCGTTTTTACAAAGTCAGTTGATACTGAAGACATGATGGCAAGATGCCAAGCTATCATAGACGAAGACACGAGCATCTTAACGTTGCAAAATGGCATAGGAAATTTGGATATATTGGCGCGCTATGTTCAAGAAGAGCAGCTGTTTGCCGGAACGACAACGTATGCGGCAAATTTACAAGGGCCGGGGAGTGTTGCGGCATTTGGCTCTGGCTATAGTGAAATCATGCATATGGGTGGAAAAAGGAAAAACGGCGCCGAACAGATCGTTTCCCTGTTTCAGCAAGCAGGTTTACATGCCGGTGTGTCGGAAAATGTCATCAAAAGTATATGGGAAAAAGCGGCCTTTAATTCAATCTTAAATCCTCTTTGTACGCTGACATTAAGCTCGGTTGCCCAAGTTGGTTCATATTCAGGCATTTCCGAAGTCATTGATGGAATGCTAAATGAAATAGATCTTGTCGCCAAAGCGGAACAGGTTGATTTTGATAAGGAAAAGGTAAAGCAAACCATATATCGTGTATGTCATCCCTCTATGTCCGGAAATCATTATTCCTCTATGTATTATGATATTCAAAATAGGCGTAAGACAGAGGTTGATTTTCTAAATGGAGCCATATGGGCAAGGGCGAAAAAACATCATATACAAGTCCCGCACCTATCACTTCTCTATCATTTGATGAAAATCCTTGAGCAGAGCGCGTGTAGGAGCTGATGGTTAAACGTTTTACAAAACTACTAAACACATAGGTACTATGAAGATGTAAAAGGTTTATTGTACAACTTGCATGGCAAGCCCCGTGTGAGTGAAAGCGCATGAATCAAACAATAAAGTAGAGAAAGGATAAATGAACATGAAAAACATACATACAATCAAGGTGGCCTTTGGAGATACAGATGCGGCCGGGATCGTCTTTTATCCAAATTTTTATCGCTGGATGGATCAGGCCGCTCACGAGTTGGTCGGAGCGGCACTGATGCCTGTATCAAAGTTGCAAAAAGAGAAGAACATCATTTTGCCATTATTGGAAACTTTTTGCCAGTTTAAGTCTCCTTTATTTTTTGAGGATTTGGTAGAAGTCCATTCACAAATCATTGACATGAAAGAGAAAGTATTTAAAGTAGAACATGTATTTCAGAGGGAGAACAAGATTGTTGCCAAGGGCTATGAGGTGAGGGCTTGGACGTCGATTGAAAATAGTCAGCCGAAAGCCGTACCGATTCCAAAAGAAGCACAAGAAGCATTTGGATTTTTTAAACGCGAAAAATAAAAGGAGTCTTTTGGCAACATTTGGGAGCGCGTAAAATGGGCTGGGGCATAAGCAAATAAGAAATAGCAAAAGCCGAACAATTCGTTTAAAATTGTTCGGTTTATTTGTGTTTAGAAAAACTTGGCTTGTCGCCAAGCTTTTAGCGAAAGCCATCGTTTTTCTTATACTATAAACCATAAACCATAAACATTTTATACTCTCTTATAGTGTAAAAAAATCCCTATCATCGCTACATCAGCATATTTCGCTTTCCGCAGGTCTCTTCATCTTCCTGGGAAAGCAAAGGTCGCTTTTGAGGTCTACTTATGTGATGACTTTTGGAAAATACTCTCCATTTTTTGAATTGCTCGCCACCTTTGGGAAATACTCTCCACTTTTTCGAATTACTTGCCGATTCCAGTAATTCCTCCCCATTTTTTGATTTGCTTTTTTTTTTTTGGGAAATACGCCCACTTTTTTGATTTACCGACGACTTTTGGAGATACTGCCCATTTTTTTGATTTACCTTCTACTTTCTATACAAGTACAACCCTGTTTTTTTAACAGGTTTTTCCTCCCTTTGGTATGTTGGTTCATTCCATTTGTAATGAGTTCCGCATACAGGAACAATCCACTATTTTGGAAACGCTATCCCGAATATAATGTAGTCAAACAAATGAAGGGATAGAAGAATATGACAATCCATAAATATGATGTGGTTGTAGTCGGCGCGGGACCTGTTGGACTTACCGCCGGGTTGGCGCTGCAAAAAAAAGGGATATCTTGTGTGGTGATTGAAGCCAACCCTAAAGATCATCCAAGGCCGGGAAGCCGGGCGATTTATTTGCATAGTGCCACTTTAAAGCTGCTGGAGGAAACCTCGAAAGGACTTGGCTTTGAATTGGCCAGAAACGGAGTGATTTGGCCCGTTAAGCGGACGTTGTACCGTGGGAAAGAAGTATATGTCCGGAATTACGGCATAACGGACAATCAAGATCCGAATACATTGCCGCATTTTACTTCACTTCATCAGCATGAAATTGAAAAGTATATGTATGAAGCGTGTGTGGAAGCAGGGGTACCATTCATTTGGGGAGAATCTGTTGAGAAATTGGACATTCAAGAGGACGATGTTTATATTACAACTGATTCTGGAAGCAAGTGGAAAGCGAAATACGTGATTGGCTGCGACGGTGCGCGCTCTGTTGTAAGAGAACAAGCGGGTTTGAAATTTGAAGGTCCCCGAACACATGACACTTTCCTTGTTGTTGATTTGGAGGAAGACGAGAATGATCCGCTGCCGATCGAAAGGGTATTTCATTACCAGCATCCGGCAATGGGCTATCGCAATGTGATGCATGTTCCATTCAAAGGCGGCTGGCGAGTTGATTTACAGCTATTAAAAGGTGACGATGTGGAAGAGTTTACTAGTTTAGAAGGGGTAAAAAGCTGGATTCCCAAAGTGATGGATCCAAAATATGCAGATAGAATTACGTGGGTTTCGAGTTATCGTTTCCACCAAGTAGTGGCCGATTCTTTTACAGATGATCAGTGCCGAGTGCTTTTAGCCGGTGAAGCGGCTCACTTGTTTGCGCCCTTTGGTGCGCGGGGATTAAATTCGGGTGTTCCTGATGCATTGATTGCTGTCCGCGGTATTGAAAAAGCGCTGCATGCAGGAAACGAGGAGGAAAGAAGGGAAGCCATTTTGACGGCGGCCAATGAAAGGAGAATCGCCGCTAAATGGAACCGGGATGCTTCCACAACCGCTTTACATCATCTGCAGGGAGACTCACCGGAAATGAATATGAAAAGGGAACTGGCGGCTTCGCTTGTCTCCATTGTGCCAAGACTGGGCCGCTGGCTTGACGAGGGGCCATATGGACCGAAATTTGGACCTCCTGAATTGACAACCAAATATTAAATGATACTTATCCAAAAGGAGGATGAAGAATGGCTGTGATGCTCAATCAAGACCAATTCGGGGTGTTGATCAATGATCTTGCAGACAGGTTATCAAAAATAGAGTGGTATAAAAATGCAGGTAAGTCTCATGAACAAGCTGAAGTATTATTGCGGGATTTTATGAAAAAACTACATGTAACCGATTATGTGGTCAAGTGGATTTCCAAGGCGGAAGCGGCAGAGACGATCAGCAAACTGCGTTTTGAAGAGAGCCCATTATGGGAAGTGCTGAGCGCGCTTCCCGATCAGTTTAAAAAGAAAGTGGATGAACGGGGGCAGGGGCAGTTGTTGGAAAAAGCAGTGGACGCATTGCCCGAATTTGTATTCCATGTTGCTTTTAAAAGGGCTTTTTCCGTCTTTCAAGAAGAAAAGACCGTCCGTTTTTTGACGGGTCATGCCATGTATATCGCCGTATTGATTGCTGCTGCGGAAATAGCCGGACAATCGGAATTGTTTTCGCCATTGATGGAGTTGCTTGAGCATGGCCACGTTCCGCTTGGACTGGAAGGAAACGTTATATACTTGTTATAATAGTAAAAAGCTGTACCGGGAAAATGTCCGGACAGCTTTTTGCGCTTCTCATATTGTAATTCTGTTGTTCCGTTGATCCATAACTCGTTTCGCTTTCATGGAAAAGCGGGGTAACACGCCTGGCTCAACAGCTTCTGTTTCAATGCGAAGCCCAACACGTTCACGCAGCTCGCTTGAAAGCTTCTTTTCAACTCTGTCATCTGTCGTTTCGAATTGGACTTTGATTTGATCCATGTCTCCGCTTGTATAATAAATAATCCGAAATTCCTTGATTTCCGGATATTCCCGAACGATTGCTTCGATGGAGGATGGATAAATATTAATACCGCGAATGACGACCATATCATCGGCGCGGCCGATAATGCCGCCCGGCAAGAATCGAAAATGATTTTTACACGGGCATTTTTCCTGATGGTTGATCACGACATCCCCTGTTCTGTATCTGATAAGCGGATATCCGTAACGCCCCAAATTGGTTAGTACGAGCTCACCTTTCTCACCATGTTTCACAGGTTCACTCGTCTCCATATTCAAAATCTCGACAATAAACTGCGATTCATTCACGTGAATGCCGTTTTGTGTCTGGCATGAATAACCGTAAGCTCCCATTTCCGTCATACCAACATGGTCATACAACTTTGCTCCCCATGCTGTTTCAATTTGCCTGCGAATCGATGGAACAGATCCACCCGGCTCTCCCGCGGTGATAATCGTTTTAATGGATGAGTTTGGAAGATCAAGGTCCATGTCCTCGGCAACTTCGGCTAAATGAAGAGCATAGCTTGGTGTGCAAAGCAAGACAGTTGCATTATTTTCCATCATTGTTGCCAATCTTTCTTTCGATGTTTGGCTCCCAGCGCAAATTACAAAAGCTCCAATCTTTTTTGCGGCCTCAAATCCACCCCAAAAACCGATAAACGGGCCGAAAGAAAATGCCAGGAAAACGGTATCATTTTTATTAATACCACTTGATCGGAAAACTTCTTCCCAACATGTTTCCCACCATTCCCAGCTCTCTTTTGTGTCAAGCACTTTGAGTGGCCGTCCGGAAGTACCCGATGTCTGATGGTAGCGCGCATAGCTCTGGATGGGATATGTGTGGTTTTTCCCGTAAGGAGGAAATTGCGTTTGATCGTCTACCAATTCTTGCTTTGTCGTAAAAGGAAGCTGTAATAAATCATCCATGGAACGAAGAGGTAATGTGATTCCGGTTAATTTGCTGCGATAAAATTCATTTTCTTTTACAAGAAAAACAAGCATTTGATTGAGTTTGTGTAATTGGTAGCTTTCAAGAGTCGTATGAAATTCATAGACAGGATAAGCTGTATGACTGGCCATGTTAAAATTCTCCTTTCGTCCGGCATATAAGTCATTAACTTTATGTTATGGATAGAAAGTGCTTTTAAAAACTATATAGTTCCTCTATATGGAACTTTCGAAAAATTCATCACTTCAAAATATAAACGAGAGGAGGATCTTCCATAGAAAGAGGCTTGGTGGTCGCGAATTTTTCAGTCGAAAATGATGTTTCCATACGTTCTTTTCTATAGTGCAATCGGTACTGCAGGTGTACTGGTGATGCCATCTTCCTTGGAATAGTTGCGTGGATTGAAAAGTTGGGGAAAACAATCATTTTATTCCGCTACGTAATGGAGTCTCCTCGACTTCGGAATGGACCACAACAGGAACGATTATAGGCGGAGGTGGGGAAGGGATGAAGAATTCTGTCAAGGTAAGCAACTTGGCTATGGGTTTCCCGACCTTTTAAGACTGACGATTTATAGAAAATTGGACATAAGCGCTTTAGGGCGCGATTGCTTGGTCTAGGAACAAAATATCCCTGGGAAGAAAAACAAGCCGTATTTGCGATTTTCATTTCACGCGCTTATTTTACTCTGCTTATTCCAGTGCTTTTTCATTCAAAGCTGTGTTTACTGGCTGTTGATGATTTTGTCCTTCTTTTATCCGTTCACTGGGCGTTGGTATGATAATGGGACTGTCTTTCCAGATATAGTGACTGTGGTATAAGCAAGTTTTATGGAGGGATGTCGCAATGGCCACGGGATAGAGCGGCTTCGGACGGGGGCTTTTTTTCAAGCTTTCCCGAAGCGCTGATCGGGCTTTTTTCGATATCGGCATTGGGGGAGGCGCACTTATCGCCGGTGCATGGAAAGGATGATGGAACTTGGAACGATTTACGCCGGCAGTTCCATCTCTATTTTTACGAGTGCGTCGTCGCATGCGTGGATTGGAATAAAAAATCATCCTCTCGCGCCAACACCGGTCGCACTCTATACGGTGCTCTCTGTTTATTCCTGACTCAAAAGAAATTTAGCTTTCTTTTTGCCAACCAAAGCATTCGGAAAGTTCGAACGCCTGTTCAATTACGAATGTACTCATACCATTTTCATGGGAGGTGGGAATAAGCTGGGTAAAGCCAACGATCGTAATACAGCCAATCATATCGTATTTATAGTCGAGTACTGGAACGCTGAAAGAGGATATCTGCTTTACGAGTGGTTCAGCCGCATATGAAAAATAATGCTGTTTGATGTTGGGCAGTTCTTCTTCAAGCTGTCGTTTCGACTCAAAGGGCATGTACTCCAGCCCTTTCTGTTTCCATTCTTTGACGGCGGCTTCATCTTTAAAAGCCAAATAGGCTTTCCCCGCCGATGAAAGAACGGGCAGCCGAGTCCCAATTTGCGCGCCGATATTCAGTCCCGGTTGACTGTTCCAAATATTGGCGATGACAGGGCCATCATGTGTCCAAACGGATAATAATGCGGTAAGTTGCAACTCCCGGCTGATCTTTTTTAAATAGGGGGTCGCCTTCTGAATTAAATCCACACTTCCAATTGCAGCATTTCCAAATTCGATTAATTTACTTCCAAGATGGTATGTTCCCTGGTCTTTGTCGCGATGCAGCAATCCTGTAATCGTTAATGTGTTTAAGTATTTATGCAAGTTGCTTTTTGTGATGCCCGTCAGCTCCTGAATTTCGGAAAACTTTAGGGGCCGGTCTTCGCTTACAAATAATTCCAGTATGCCAATCCCTGTTTGCAGTGACTGTATAACAGGGAGTGTTTTCTTTTTTTCCACCCCAAAAACACTCCTTTTAACGTTTGAAATTATCATGTCATAATTTTATTCATCTGTCCAACTGTTGTTTTTTCAATATTGACATCTGAAAGCGGATACGATACATTTTATTTAAGAGAACAATGTTAACTATAAGTGAATTAAGAGGAGAGGATAAAATGAAGCTGGTCACTTTTACACACAACGGTTTTACAAGAATCGGCGCGGTTGAAGGGGAACAAGTCATTGATCTGAATGCGGCGTTTCAAGCGAAGTTGCAAGCAGAAGGAAAAATCAGGGCCGAAAAAATTGCAGAAGCCTATATTCCGACTGATATGGAAGGTTTTCTGCAAGGAGGAGAAGAAAGTCTTGCATTTGCAAAAGAGTCTGTTCAATATGCTTTGAACAATGAAAGCGCTGTGCCGCTTGTTTTCGGAAAAGGAGATGTAAAAGTAGGGGCTCCTGTAACCAATCCTGGAAAAATGATTTGTGTTGGCCACAACTACCGGGAACACATTTTGGAAATGGGACGTGAATTACCGACACATCCGGTTGTTTTCGCGAAATTTGCCAATACGATTGTCGGACCGGAAGATCATATTCCATTTTTTCCAATCTCTGAACAGCTTGACTATGAAGCTGAATTTGCCTTTGTTGTAGGAAAGCGTGCAAAAAATGTCTCTCAAGAAGAGGCGCTTGAATATGTTGCGGGTTATACCATTGTCAACGACGTCACATACCGTGACATTCAGCGGCGGACGATTGAATGGCTTCAAGGAAAAGCTGTAGACGGTTCTGCGCCGATGGGGCCTTGGCTTGTTACATCTGATGAGTTGGCCGACCCTTCCGGACTTGAAATTTCCTTAACGGTTAATGGAGAGGAAAGGCAACGCTCTAATACTGCGAATCTCGTATTTACTGTTCAGCGTCTCATAGAGTTTTTATCAGAATTAATGACGCTTGAACCGGGAGATGTCATTTTGACTGGTACACCGGGAGGAGTAGGTGTGGCGAGAGAACCCCAAGCGTTTTTGAAAGATGGAGATGTCGTTCGTATTGAAGTCGATAAAGTAGGAGTTCTTGAGAACAAAGTAAAAAGAGTGGAGGGATAATGGGCATGACCGGAAAAATCCAACAACAAGCCATTCGTGATGTGGAGAAAGCAATCAATGAGATGGTGAATACGGTAAAAGATCTTTCTGAAGATACGATCCGTTGGAAGCCATCAGCCGAAGAATGGTCGATTATGCAAGTGATCGCACATGTAGCTGAAGCGATTCCTTTCTGGCTGGGAGAAATTCGTCAAATTATTCAAAGCCCCAAAGATGTGTGGGGAAGAGACCATACAAATAAGATTCGTTTAGAAGCTGTAGACGAAGCGGCGGTAGATCAGTTGGCAGTTGAAAATGTCATCAAAGATCTAGAGAACATTCCGGCTCAAACAGAGGAAACGTTAAGTAAATTGACGGATGAACAGCTTCAATTGATCGCGCCAAGCCGCAATCCGAACTTTGACGGAAAACCGGTCCAATTTATTATTGACAAATTGATCGTCGGGCATATCCAAGGTCATAATGAACAGATTCAACGCAATTTGTCCAAGATACAATAAAGGGGAGAAGGAAAATGGCTGAAAAAAGTTCGTTTTTTGAAAGCAGTTTAGTCCAGGATTTTAATAAAGACATTGAGCAATATCACCTTGGACCGCTATGGAACGCAATCCCTGATCTGATGAAGCATACTCCCGAACCGCATGCGCAAGCATATCTTTGGAAGTATGATCTGCTCCATAAAAAACTAATGGAGGCAACCGAGATTTTTACACCGGACCGAGGCGGCGAACGGCGTGCGATTTATTTGCAAAACCCTGGATTGAATTACCGCAAGCCTTGGGGATGGGCATCCACGACGCAAACCCTGTATGCGGCAGTTCAATTGATTTTGCCTGGTGAAGAAGCACCATCCCACCGTCATGTGCAAAATGCTTTAAGATTTGTCATGGAAGGAGAAGGAGCCTACTCCATCGTTCAAGGAGAGCGCCTGTTCATGGAACGGGGCGACTTTTTAACAACACCAAACGGACTTTGGCACGGGCATGGACACCCTGGTGACAAACCGATGATTTGGATGGACTGCCTTGATATTCCAACCATCTACTATCTTGGCGGAACATTTTTTGAGCCTTATCCCGAAAAACTTGAGAAGCCTTCTTTGCCGGATAACTATTCCCAGCAGCGTTATGAAGGTGGAATGGTCCGTCCGATTGGGGATCGCTATGAGAAAAAAGCGCCGCTCGGAAATTTTAAATGGAAGCATACCGAAGCTGCGCTCCAAGGTTTGAGCAGATTCGAGCCAGATCCATTTGACGGCTATGCTGTCGAGTATATCAATCCTTCCAACGGAAAAACAGCTTGTCCGACCATTGCCGCCTGGATGCAAAAGTTGCCGAAAGGATTCCATTCACAGGCACATCGCCATACTCATGCGTCCATTTATCATGTTCATGAAGGTGCTGGTTATACGATCATAAACGGTGTCCGTTTTGACTGGGAAAAAGGCGACTACTTCGTTGTTCCAAACTGGGCATGGCATGAGCATGTAGCAGAGAAAGACGCATACCTTTTCCAAACAAACGACCTGCCAATCCTGGAGAAATTCGGTCTCGAAAGAAAGCAGGAGCTTGATATGAATAATGGCCATCAGGAAGTGAAATCAGAATTTAAGCCTGTCATCGTGTAAAAATAAATGAAAGTCCATTTCCGAGAAAAGCTTTGGAAATGGATTTTTTTGAGCGGAAAAAAACGGTGTATATATAGAGAGAAGGAACTCGACTTTGTAAGATTGGATTCATTCTTGAGGTGATGTGAACAAAGGAGATAGATTTATATAATCTGGCGCAGTTTGGCAATATCAGCCTCTTGATCAATCGAGCGCCGTGAAAGCAAGTCCAGTGTGCGTTCGTGTTTTTCTTGGGTTTCTTCCATTCGTTTGACTGCCTCTGATATTTCCATGACAGCCATGTTGATGTGGGGAATGTCGGCAACATCGGCAATATCTTCTTTTGTCACCATCGTTTGTTTGATGGTTGATATCTCCTCTTTCATCACTTGTTGTTCTGCTTCTAAATGAGACACTCTCATTTCAATTTTCGATATTCTTGTTTCCAACAAGTCAAAACGGCTGTTCATGTTAGATTGTAAATCTTGAATCTTGTCGAGAATTTGCACCATTAGTTTTTCCATTATTTCACCTCATTTCTGTTCCAGTAGTAATACAGCTATTATAGCATCAAACGGTGTGGTTTTATAGAAGGCTTGCGAAAAGGTATGAGGAACAAATAAAGGACCCACCACATAGGAGAGTCCTTGTAAAATCTCTAAATTTTATTTCGTTATGGACGGCAGCCAAAGCGTTAAATCAGGCCAATATGTGATCATCAGCAAGGCGATGAATGATGCGATTAGAAATGGCCAAATAGCTTTAATAAGGCTTTCCAGCTTGACTTGTCCAAGTGATGATGCAATATATAATCCCGCACCGACAGGAGGAGTTAATAAACCGAGCGTCAAGTTGATACAAATTATGACGCCGAAATGAACTGGGTCAATTCCATAGTTGGCGATAAGCGGCGAAAAAATAGGGACAAGGATAATGAGTGCTGCAATCCCGTCCATAAACATACCGACGATCAGCAAGAAAATATTCACGATTAATAGGAACAACAGAGGGTTTTCAGTTAAGGATACCATCCAGGTGGCAATGTTTTGTGGAACTCTTTCGAAAGAAAGCATCCAGCCAAACAGGTTCGCCATGGCGATTAGTAATGTAATGGTTGCTGTTGTTACGGCGGTATTGATAAATATGGAAGGAAGATTCTTTACTTTTAACTCCCTGTAAAAGAAAAACCCTACAATGAGCGCCACAATACAGGCAATGGCTGCCGATTCTGTCGGTGTAAAAGCTCCGCTCAAAATGCCAAGGACAATTATAGCAGGTGCTAAGAGTGCGGGAATTACTTTGATGAATGAGATCATTACTTCAGATATCCGTTCACGCTTTTGTGTAGGCCATTGTCGCTTTTTTCCAGTATAGCCGATCAGGATGATAAATGTAATGGCAAGCAAGATTCCGGGAAAGATGCCGGCCATAAACATGTCTCCGATGGAAGCACCCGATTGGACACCATAAATAATAAACAGCATACTTGGCGGAATAATGGGTCCCAGCAAGCCGGCAGATGCTGTCGTAGCGGAGCTGAATTCTCGGGAGTAGCCCTCTTTTTCCATTGAAGGAACCATTATCCGGCTCATCATCGCAATTTGGGCGGTGGCCGATCCAATAATCGAAGCCAAAAGCATATTGGCGATAACGTTCACGTACGCCAATCCACCTCGAAAATGGCCCACAAGAGATTTGGAAAAATGGATCAGCCTTTTTGTAATTCCCCCGGAGTTCATCAACTCGCCAGCAAGCATGAAAAGGGGAATCGCCAGTAGACCGTAGTTCTCCAGACCGGAATACAGCCGCTGGGGAGCGGTTTCCATAAGCCCCATATTGTTTGATACGATAATATAAGCGATTGTTGTAATGCCAAGAACGAAGGCGATAGGTATTTGCAAAAGCAATAAAATAATAAAAACGAGGAGTGCAAGAGTCATGCTTCATGTCCTCCTTCGCTGTTTTTGAGATTGTTGACGAATAATTCGATGGTATGAATCATCATAAAGAAAAAGCTTACAGGAATGCTTGCATAAGCGTAAATCATCGGCATCCCCATAGAGCTTGAACGTTGGATGGCAATGTTTGAAGAAGAAAGCCAAATAAGGGAAAAATAAAAGATATAGATTATAAAACCTGTCATGACGACGATTCCAATTCCTAATAAAGCCTGGCGGAGTTTTCCTTGTAATTTATCCATAACAATGGAAACGGCGGCAGAGTCCTGCCGTTTAATGCTCATACTGCCGCCTATAAAAGTAAGCCAAATAAGAGAAAAAATCGCTGTTTCATCCGACCAAGTAAGTGGAGAATTGAGGACATAACGATATAAAACGCCAGCTGATAATGAAATCAGCATGACGGAACAAAGAACGATAGCTAATTGTTTTTCAACTTGATAAAGAATGTCGCTTAATCGGTGTAACAGTTTCATGCTTGTTCCCCCGTCATTTCTGTACTTCTTCGAGGAAAGATTTTATTACTTCGGACTCTCCCTCGTACTTGTCGGTAATTGTTTTCTTTGTAGAATCAAATAAAGAAGGGTCTTTTAATTCTTCTACTTTTACGCCAAGCTTTTTCAACTCTTCGAGATTTTTCTCTTCGCGCGCAATCGCTTCTTCTACTCCCCAATTGACTGCATTGGTCATTGCTTCTTTAACAATCTTTCGGTCTTCTTCCGAAAGGCCTTCATATACCTGCTTGCTCATGACAACGACCGTTGGAAATGTCATATGGTTTGTTAATGTTAAATTTTCGGCGTTTTCATAATATTTTTCTGTTACAAGCGCATCCAAGTCAATATCAATTCCATCAATGACCCCAGTTTGCAGCGAGGTATATACTTCAGAAAGCGGCATGGCAGTAGGACCTGCGTCAACTTCTTGCCAGAAATCCTGCATTGCAGGGCTTCCGATTATTCTGATTTTCTTCCCTTTTAAGTGATCAGGTGATTGAACAGCTCCATCTTTAAGAAGTACGTGGCGGTTACCCGCAAACATAAAGTCCAAACCGACGAGTCCTTGACTGTCGAGTTCTTCAAGCATTTGTTTTGCTGCATCGGACTCTCTCATCGCCGCTGCTTCTTTCAAGTTTTCAAAGGTAAATGGCATAAACCAAGCATTTAATGAGTCTTGGCGTGTGCTCATATAGGCATTTGTTAAAAATCCAAAGTCCAATGACCCCGTTTCCAATTGTTGAACCATATCTTTCTCTAAACCTAGCTGGGAACCGGGAAAGATTTCCACGCTCATTTTTCCGTCAGATAGCGTTTCCAACTCTTCGCCAAACTTTTCGACTGTTTTATGCCAGACATGAGATTCTTGTGTAACATGCGAAATTTTAAAAGATGTTGTTTCCCCATTTTTAGACTGATCCGATGAAGCCCCGTCGCTGCTTGCTCCACCTCCGCATGCAGCGAGTGCGAGCATGGCCGAAACTACTAAAGATGTTTTTACAAGCACCTTTACTTTCTGAGTGTAGCCCACTTTCATTCCCCCTTCTCGATGTGTCGTAAGCGAAACGGTTTGTCCACTTTTGGTGAACTATATTCACTAATTGTATAAACAATGAACCTGCTTGTCAATTCATTTTTTTATCTTTTTAGAAAATTTGTTTCTTTTCTCCTTTAAAACCAAAGGTCTTCGATACTAGATAAGCTACATGTTCACGTGCTGGCTGATTTCATCTATGTAACTTTTTGGTATAAGGGGAAAAGCCAACGACAGAATGTCTTGATTAGATTGTTATTAAAATCAAAAAGGGAGGCACTGAAGGAAGAAGATGTTAATTAAAAGGTTCTGTAGAATGCGATAGATGACTTTTTGTCATACCGGTTAACGTTTGGATTTACGAAAATCCTTCATCGAGGAAAAGAACCAGGATGAAAATTTCCGAACTGTAATGATTGAATGTCTTTGTTATTCGGCTGTTTTGTCATTTATTTGGATCATCTTTTTGCTGAATCATTTTGAACCTTAGTGGAACAGCATATCCACGAGAAAAGTGAGTTTTTTCAAAATACAAGATTGACATTTACCCTCATACCCGTTAAGTTTATCCATAAATAGTATACATAGTTCTCTACTGGTGGAGTTAAACAGGGGGCATGGAAAAAGGGGAGCTTTATATGAATGATGTAAGCGATGTAATGGTTGTTGGAGGAGGAATTGGCGGGTTGGCTGCCGCTTTGGGTGTGGTTGAATCAGGAAAAAGTGTTGCAGTTCTTGAACAAGCTCCGGAATTTGAGGAAGTGGGTGCGGGAATTCAGCTTGCTCCGAATGCGCTGGCTGTTTTGGATCGCTTTGGCGTGTTGGAAGATATTTTTAAAGTTGCTGTTTTTCCCAAGAGGCTTGTTTTAAAAGACGTTTATTCGGGAAGTGAATGGGCCGCTTTGGATTTGGGAGAAGAATTCCGTGAACGTTACGGATACCCTTATATCGTTGTACATCGCTCGGATTTGCACAATGTTTTACTCCAGGCATGCAAGAATAAGCCGGATGAAATCAAGCTTTTCAATGGTCAGGCCATTCAAATAGCAAAAGAAAGTAAAAACGATGTCGTTGTGACCAACCAAAACGGACAAACATTTCATGCAAAAGCATTGATTGGTGCAGACGGATTGTGGTCAAATATGAGAAAGCTATTTTCAGATGACAAACCGGCCTGTTCCGAATATGTTGCATACCGTGGCACGATTCCCATTGGGGAGGTTTCGGATGCCAACCTGGAAGACGTTGTTATGTGGATCGGGCCTAACCTGCACCTTGTACAATATCCTGTTCGCCGGGGAGAGTTGTTCAATCAAGTTGTTGTTTTTAAGTCATACAACTACAAACCGAACTCTGATGATTGGGGTACGCCGGAGGAGATGGACCGCCGTTTTGCAGGTGGGCATCCCCTGGTTGAAAAGGCACTTTCGTTTATTGACCGCCAAATTCGTTGGCCCATGTATGATCGTCTGCCATTGGAAAATTGGACGAAGGGAAATATTACCCTCCTTGGCGATGCTGCCCATCCCATGCTTCAATATTTGGCTCAAGGCGGGTGCCAGGCATTGGAAGACGCTTCGGTGCTTGCGGACAGTTTGCTCCGGCAAGATGACTACTCATCCGCTTTTCAAACATATCAAAAAGAACGGATACCGCGGACAGCCAGAGTTCAAGCGAACGCCAGGCTATGGGGGAGGTTTTTGCATGCGGAAGATCCCCTGATTCTCATCATGCGGGACAAACTATTCCAGTCCCACACATCACGAAACTATCAAGTTACTGATTTTTTATACGGATCTCATAAAAGAAGATGGAGCGAAACTCCCATCAGCGTTCATATTGATCGTTAGTTGGTTCAATGGGGCTAATACCGGGAGTTGATTCCCGACTTATCATTCTCGTTTTTCCTCGAATTCTTGAAATCAGAGTCTTACAGGCAACTGATCCCCAAATCTCGATTTCTTGGAGTAATGGGAGCTTACTGCCAGTTAAAGCGGAAAAAAATAGAGCCGCACGGTTTAAAGGGGAGCGGCTTTAATAGTGTCCGAGATGCCGTGATATTTTTTGGGCCGCATTTTGGATTACTGTTATAAACATGTCTTGTTTTTTCTCTGTAATGCGGCTGGAATGTCCGATCACTGAAAGAGAAGACACGACCGTGCCTGTATAATCCCGGATAGGGGCTGCGATGCTTGTATAGTTCTCATAATAAGTATCTTTCATAATACAATAATCGTTTTGTTGAATATCGGCAATGAGGGCGCGAAGATCGTTTGGATCGGTAATCGTGCAGGGTGTATAAGGATATAATTCGGAATCCAGGAGCTTTTGTGTTGTTCTCTTGTCCTGAAAGGCTAAAATACAAAGTCCTTCACTTGTACAGTGAATGGGATTTTTGCGGCCGATTTGTGTTAACAGTCGATCTGGATGACGGCTTTCCACCCTGAATAAATAGACGACATCCATATTCTCCAGCAAACAAATATGAGCCGACTCATCCAATGTTTCAGACAGCTTTTTCACGATGGGAAGAGCTTCCTTATATAATTCGCGATGGCTGAAAATGACACCGCCGAGACTTAGAATAGCCAGTCCGAGACGGTAATGGTTGGTTCGCGGATTTTTTGACAGAAAGCCTTCCTTGACCAAGGTGGCAATCATTCGATGT
Source organism: Siminovitchia thermophila (assembly GCF_016909185.1). GTDB lineage: Bacteria > Bacillota > Bacilli > Bacillales > Bacillaceae_C > Siminovitchia > Siminovitchia thermophila. The sequence continues at coordinate 100,943 of NZ_JAFBFH010000006.1, forward strand.
GTACTGCTTTTTGGCAGGTTTGTATGCCTGACAATATCCGTAAAGCTTAGCTCTTGTCTTTTGGGCGTAAAAAGTCGAAGGATCCGTAAAGCATTTGTAACAGATGAGAGAGTTGATCCGTTCATTTTACATCACTTCTTTTTCTCAATGTAATCATCTCTGTTAATTTACCGGACGCTTTTTGCAGAAGGGTTACATATCTATTTTTTATCCTGTCTGATGAAACTCTTTGTGTTAATGCTGTAATGCTGAGGGAAGCCATAACTTGTTTCTTATCATTATACACAGGCACGCCGATTCCGGTAATACCGTCCCGATATTCTTGTTCAGATATGACAAAGCCGTTCTTTTGGACGTCTTTTAATTTTTTGAAGAAAGCGTCGGGAGATGTGATTGTATTTACGGCATAAGTCCGCAATTGGCGTGAAGCGCGCGCCGCCGTCTTTGGATGAAAGGCGAGGATTGCCTGGCCGGCACTTGTGCAAAAAGCGGGCTTCCGATTTCCCAAATGGATGTAATCAACAGACGAGTAAACTCCATCAATCGTTTGCAAGTACACAACATCGAGCCCCTCCAATATCGCCAAATGGGCATTTTCCCCGATTGTTTCCACAAGCATATTTAAAATCGGAACCGCTTCATTGGCTATTGGAATTTGTGAGTTGACAATTTGAACGAGTGACAAGATGGAAGATCCCAGGCTGTAAAGGTTTGTATGCGGGTCTTTATACACAAAGCCTTCCGAAGCGAGTGACGATAAAAGGCGGTGGGATGTGCTTTTTGCTACTTGAAGCTTCCTCGAAACATCGGTGACGCTCATTTCCGGCTCGTCCATGGAAAAAAGCTTCAAAACATGCAATGCGTTCTCGAGGGAAGTTCTTTTCCGTTCCTCCGGCATTTCTTCACCTTTTTTCGAAAATTTTCTTATATTCATTTTAATGCCAGACATCCGATCGGTCAAACCAAGTTCTAACGGGAAACACATATGTTTAGTACGATTGTAGAAGTGAACATGTTGCATGCTTTCTTTTTTCTTGTGAACTGTCACTTTAGGAGGATCCCGTACATGTAAGCTGTTTACAATTTAAATCAAATCTTGCGTGTTGCATATGAAAGTTCATGTTGACAATGTTCGTAAAATACTTCATTTTAAAAATGAGTGAGTAGCTTACTTAAATAGTGAAAGAAAGAGGGTATGTTCGAATAAAAAATGAATATATCCGGCAAGAAACCATTCTACGAAAGTAAAGTGGAGTTCTTTTTAACAATCAATTACAATTTTAACGGAAAACACATGCTTGATAGGAACAAAATATATGCCTCTATGTTAACGGAACGTGCTCGTAAAACTGATCATGTTCCCGAAAAAGTTACACCAATCTTTGAAAAATTAACAAATGTTAAATAATTCCCACCTCCATGATGAAATAACTGGGAATGGCGGTTTAGTAGATATAAGTGGTATATGGATATTTATTAACATTATAGAGCAAATTGTGACTGTGAAAAAACGGAGCTAGATTCAAGATGAGTTTTACTGTAGTCGTCAACCTACGACCCAATTATATGAGTGCGATTTTATAAAACATCTTGTTCTTGGTACAAAGTAATTTAAATCCTGCTCATATTATAATAAACACGACGATTGGTTTACAGTGTTTTCATTCCAGTATTAACTACGCTGCTTTATGTTGGTAAGCAATATATAGAAAAGTAGCTTTTCAATAGAAGCGGCTTCATATCTTAAAGAAGAAGGGAAAATGTCTTTTGAGTTTAAAACATGAGAAACATATAAGGACAGAAAAAGCTGCCAAATCTTATTTGACTAAAGGATGGGGCTATGTTGCAGCTTTTGCGTTGTTGCCGTATGCGATTTTAAAATCGCTTTGGGCATGGGGATCAACCGTGGGGCTTACAACAAAACAAGCTGCGCAAGATGTCGCAGCGTTTGGTGATACATTAAAGGAAGGACCTGCTTATACTATCGGAATAGATTTCACAGCTGTCTTGGCGATACTGGCATCTTTATTTGCTTTAGTTTTCGTGACTTCCTGGGGGGAGAAACTGCCAAAATGGTTATTAATCATACCAGGATGGTCAATTGGGGTGTTGACTGTTCTTATTTGTTTCATGACAACTCTTCAATTTTTCGGAGTGCTTCCAAAAGGATACACCGAAGGGTTAGCCATTTGGGTATATGTGGTAACGTACGGAGGATTGTTCGTGTGGGGAGCAACTGTATTTATTGCGACTCTATCGTTCCAGCATCGGATTAAAAACAAACAGTCTCTCCAAAAAGGTACTTATACCTTATAATGTATTTTGAGTGCGTATCTTGAATATCTTTGCAGATGATGGTGTTCTGCGGCAATTTTCAACGAATAGGCGGGATTGTGGCATATTGATTGGATTTTTTAAAGACTGTATTGTTACTTCCATGAGTTCGATTTAGTAATTAATCAATAACTTTATTTTTAGCTTCAACATAAACAGCGTTTATGATCAACCCAGCTAATTTCACTGTAAAGATAGCTGGGTTTTTATGGATGTGCAAAATACCGCCTCAAATAAGTGAAAAATAACTCTGAAAGTTACATTGTGAACACTTTGTCCTATAATAAATGGATAAGAGAGGAGCGTTTTACAATGGCTGAAGCTCAAAGGGAAAAGGTTATTAGAAAAGTTGAACAGCATTTGAGAAAAACGTCGCGCCAATTAATTAAAATAGATACCGAAGAACAAGCATTGCAATATTTGAGTGACTCGTTTCGCGCGAAGTTATACTGCGATTTTGTCGGTGTGGTATTCGTTGAAGATGCGCATTTTGTGCCAAAGACGTGGAGCGGAAATATCAATGAGGTGAGGGGTTCGTTTCCGCTGAGAGTGGACGAATGTTCCACTCAGTTGCTTGAACGCAGTTTAACAAATAAAGAGGTAAGTTCAGCCGCCGTGAAGTGCAAACTTTTTTCCTTATTAAAAAATTCGAGCGTGCAAACATGGTTTACGGTGCCCATCAAGGATGAACTGCATACGTTTGGATTTTGCATGATCGGTTTCTTACGTTATGTCCCGCTTTTTGAAATGGGAAAGCATTTTGATGAATTCGGGAAGGATGTTGCATTAGCCATTTCCATGACGAGAAGCAAGGAAATACAATTAAAAAAAATAGAAGGTATAGAATGGATTACAAAAAATCTTTCTATTGATGCACCGTTTGAAGAAAGCATTGAAGAAATTACAACGCGAGCTGGAAAAGGGACAAATGCCGAATTTTCCTGTATTTATCTTTACAACGACCCTGATAACTGCTTTATTTTTCAACCCCCTTCATATGGGAAAATGACTGCTCCAAAGCAGGTGAAGATCGAAGATAATTATGTATTAAAAGAATATTTTCCTTTTTTGGAAAAAATAGGCGGGGACCAAATAACGATCCCCATTTCCATAGATTTAAAAACGATCGGCGTCCTTCATGTAGAAAGGAAGAAATCCGGGGTATTTGTAGAAGAAGATTTTCATATGCTTCGCCTGCTTAGTAATCACATAGCCGCCATTTTGGAGAATGCCAGGCTCTATAATAATGAAAAAGAAAATCGAAATCGCTTACATTTCTTGTTGCAATATCAGCAGGCGCTCGTAAAAGAAACGATCAAGCAAGCAGGGTTTGCCGGAATCATCTCCATGCTTGGCGAACTGTTTCGTTCATCAGTTGTTTTATTCGACCGTTTTATGCGGCCGTTAACCTTCGTAATGGAAGATGGAAAGGAAAACCTGATCCCCCATTTGCGGACGGAGGCCGAAAAGGCGAGAAGAAAGAATCATTCTCACATCGTTCTTGCGGAATTCAATCAAACATTTTCACTCTGGGCCATTAATAGCGGGAGTGATTTACTCGGATATTTGGCGGTCGGCATGTCCGGTGATAAACTGGATGACTATGACCAAATCATGATTGAAATGGCCCGAAACATTTGCTCCATTCAATTTATTAAGCAAAAACTGGTGTTGGATGCGACAGAGCAGGCAAAGGAAAACTTCATCAGCAAGCTTCTCGCGGAGGAGGTTGAAAATAAAGAGAGCATCCTTCAGTATGCCAACTTGTTTTTGTGGGATTTGTACAATCCTCATCGTGTGGCATTGCTGGCGATTACACTTTCGGAAACCGAATTAGCAGGCTGTAACTTGCTGGAGCAACAGGAAAAAAAATCAATTGTTTGGGATTATATAAAAATTTTTGTCGTGGAAAAAAGGAAAGACATTTTAGCCGCCACGTTTAAAGAACAATATGTATTCATTGTACCGGCAGAAAAAGATGCGCAGGGGTTTTGGCCGGATTTTTACAAAGGTATTCAGGAGGCCGCCAAAAGAAGTGGAATTCACTGCGATGTATTGCTGGGAGTTGGAGGACAGACAGACAATATACAAGGTTATTATGAAAGCGGCGAGCAGTCGAGACAAGCATTGAATATTGTTCAAAGCCGCTTTAAAGAAAAGGGATATGCCTTTTTTGAAGAACTTGGTTCCTATACGATTTTGCATCAACTTGAAAATGCGCAAGCAACTAAATTATTTATGGAACATCAGCTCGGGCGCTTGGAAAAGTATTCAGAAGGGAAAAACATGGATTTGCTTCATACTTTGAGAGTGTACTTGCAAAATAATGGAAATGCCAAAAGCACTGCGGAAGAATTGTTTATCCACCGCAGTTCGTTATTATACCGCTTAGAAAAAATAGAAGCACTGCTTGGTGAAGATTTAAGAGATGCCGAAGTCCGGTTTAACTTGATGATGGCTTTTAAACTGTACGATATGCGCGGGAAAATGAGCTGAAAAGAAAGAACAGTTAGGTGTGGAGACTGTCTAAAAAGTCCAAATTAGGGTAAATGCACTAACATTTAAAACCCAAGAATGTTGATTTTACAGCATTCTTGGGTTTTAATTTTTTTAATGCTCAAGCTGCAATCTTACTTTTCGGACAGCCTTTTAAAGGATGTCTCGCGGAGTTATGGGGGGACTTCTTGGGTAGAGTTAGTGCAAATCTGGAAAAATCCCTGTATCGTTTAGTCTTTGCGGAAAATGTTTTTGAACAAATGTCGAAATGAGACCATCTTTTTCCTACAATGTGTATGTACATAATCGTACATTTAACATTTATAATTTAGTTAATGTTTTGAATGATGAATAGAGGAGATGGAATCATGTCTATACAAACGATTGGGGTAGTTGGAGCCGGCTCAATGGGGTCAGGTATTGCCAATCTCGCTGCTCTGAACGGTTTTCATGTGATTTTGCGGGATATCGAAGACCGCTTTTTAGATGGCGCTTTATCCCGGATGGAAAAATTTATGTCCAAAAGTGTCGAGCGGGGCAAAATGACGGAAGAGCAAAAACAAGAAACGCTAGCCCGGATTCAAACAACAACTAATCTGGAAGAGATGAAAGATGCAGATATCGTTATTGAAGCGGTTTTGGAAGACATGGCTCTGAAAAAAGAAGTGTTTTCCCTACTGGACGAGATCACTCGCGCAGATGTCATCTTAGCTACAAACACTTCCTCAATGTCTATTACGGAAATTGCTTCTGCAACGAAGCGCCCGGATCGGGTTGCAGGCATGCACTTTTTCAACCCGGCACAATTGATGAAGTTAGTGGAAGTCGTTCGCGGATTTGAAACGAGCGCTGAAACTGTCGAATCGTTGAAAGCGCTATCTACCCGCTTGAAAAAAGAAGTGGTGGAAGTTAAAAAAGATTCACCCGGCTTTATTGTCAATCGCGTTATGATTCCGCAGTTTATTGAAGCAATCCGCCTATTGGAAGAAGGCGTGGCTACGGCGGAGGATATCGATAAAGCAGTAAAATTTGGCTTGAATTATCCAATGGGGCCATTTGAGCTTCAAGATTTTGCCGGGATTGATATCGGCTATTATGTCATGGAATACTTTCAAAAAGAATTCAACGATTCCCGTTTTTCACCGCCGCTTCTCATAAAGCAAATGATGAGGGCGGGAAGGCACGGGAAAAAGACTGGAGCTGGTTTTTATGATTACAACAAATAAACGGGAGAAAAAAGATCTGGAATTTGTACTTTGTGACATCGAGAATCACGTAGCGGTTGTGACAATCAATCGTCCGCCGGTAAACCCTTTAAACACAAAAGTATTTAAGGAGCTTTTGCATCTTTTCGGACAATTGGATGAGGATGAAGATGTCCGGGCAATCGTCTTGACCGGCAGCGGCGAAAAAGCGTTTGTAGCAGGCGCGGATATTAACGAAATGTCCGGACTCGATCTTGTGGGTATTCATAAAATGAACAAGGTTTCCAGAAATGTTTTTACGCAAATTGAGAATGTAACGAAGCCGGTTATTGCCGCGATTAACGGTTTGGCTCTTGGCGGCGGCTTTGAACTAGCCTTAGCCTGCGATCTGCGCATTTGTTCTGAAAGAGCGAAGTTTGCTTTCCCGGAAGTCGGCTTGGGAATTATCCCTGGCGGAGGGGGAACGCAGCGTCTGCAAAAAATAGTCGGACAAGGAATAGCGAAAGAACTCTTGTATTTTGGTGATATGTTCGATGCTGCCCGCGCTCATGAATTACACATTGTAAACAAAGTTGTACCGGCGGACGAAGTGCTCGCTGCGGCAAAAGAGTGGGCCGCAAAGCTTGCCCAAAAACCTCCGATTGCACTTCAAATGCTGAAAGTTGCTGTGAACGCGGGAAGCAATACGGACATGGAAACAGGTTTAACGATTGAAAACACTTGTTTCGGTAATGCTTTCTCTACAGAGGACCGAAAAGAAGGATTGACTGCGTTTGTTGAAAAAAGAAAGCCTGTATATACCGGACGGTAAGGGCGGGTTTATGGAGTATCCGGATATACAGCCTTCTCTACTCATTCCGGATGCTTCTTTTTTAACCTTAGCGATGTGAAAAGTACAGTAAAACTTGAAAAGCGGATCGCCTTTTATGGGTATCAAAGGAGTTGAGCGAATGACAACAAAAAATGCGGGTATTAAAAACTTCTTGGACGGCAACATCTTCCCCGAAGACATTTTTACTCCCGAAGATTTTTCAGATGAACATAAAATGATTGCGGAAACGGCCGAAAAGTTTGTTGTGAACGAAGTCATGCCGGCTTTGGAAAAAATCGAAAAGCAGGAATTTACTGAAACAGTCCGCTTGATGAAACAAGCCGGAGAACTCGGATTGATCGGAGCGGATATTCCTGAGGAGGAAGGGGGATTGGATCTCGGCAAAGTCAGCGGGGCGATCATTGGTGAAAAAATGGCTTTGGGCCGTTCATTCTCGATTACGTTCGGTGGACAAACGGGGATTGGCGTGTTGCCGATAGCTTATTTCGGCAATCAGGCACAAAAAGCCGCCTATTTGCCTGACCTGCTAAGCGGCGAAAAAATAGCAGCTTATGCATTGACGGAACCTTCTTCAGGGACTGATGCAATGAGCTTAAAAACAACGGCGGTTTTATCTGAGGATGGCAGCCATTATATGTTAAACGGTGAGAAACAGTGGATTACGAATGCTGCTTTTGCCGACATATTTATTGTTTATGCCAAGGTGGACGGGGAAAAAATGACCGCCTTTATTTTGGAAAAGGACTATGAAGGGTTGGCCACGGGACCGGAAGAGCAAAAAATGGGCTTGAAGGGATCATCAACCCGTTCGCTCATCTTGGACAATGTGGCTGTTCCCGTTGAAAATGTGATTGGTCAAATTGGCCGCGGGCATATCATTGCCTTTAATGTGTTGAATATGGGCCGTTTTAAAATTTCTGCATCGGCATTGGGATCTTCTAAAAGAGCTATTGAACTTGCCGCCAAATATGCAAATGAACGCAAACAGTTTGGCCAGCCACTTTCGAATTTTAAATTGATTCAACAAAAACTTGCCGACATGGCCATTCAAACGTATGCAAATGAAAGTGCCATCTACCGAACAGCGGGAGCAATGCAGAAAGGGTTTGAAGAAATGCAGGCGCATGGCGGTGATTATGGAAAAACGCTTGCCGGTTTTGCGGTCGAATGCTCGATTAATAAGGTAATGTCAACTGAAGCACTTGATTTTATCAGCGATGAAGCTGTTCAAATTCACGGCGGATACGGATATATGGCGGAGTATGAGGTGGAGGCGATATACCGCGACTCTCGGATCAACCGGATTTTTGAAGGAACGAATGAGATTAACAGGGTGATTATCGCAGCGAGTTTATTGAAAAATGAGAAATCGAAAGCTGATGATCAGCCATTCGAGAACGGCCCGCTTCAACAGGAAAAACAGACTCTTGCGCTCATGAAAGAGTATGGCCATTCAACGATTCAGGCTCTCAAGCAGTCCGAACTGGCCGATATGAATGAAGAACAGGAAGCGGCAGCGTTTTTGGCTGATCTGATCATCGCCATTTACACTGGTGAAAGCGCGGTGTTACGCGCCGAAAAATCGCTTGCCAACTTGGGTGAGGAACAAAGTGCCCAAATGGTTGATTGCGTCAAAGTGTATGTTCATGAAAAAGCTCAATGGTGTTTCGTTAATGCTTTAAATATTCTCCACCATCTCCATCACCACCAGGAATCACTTTTTCATACAGCAGGCCGCCTGATGAGCAGCACTCCTCATAATATCGTAGAACGGAAGCGTCGTATCGCCGCGAGAGTGATTGCAGCGGAAAAATACATCATTTAAACATGATTGCACTTTAAATAAATCTATAATAGTCCGGATGAGTGTGGGGATTCTCTTTAATATGTGTACCTAAGCCCTGCGGAGTGGTCCCGCTTGTACGTTGCTCAACGGGCACTTGCCCTTTTTTTAAGACATTTACTGACATCTGTTTGAAAGGCTTGCGCTTTATGTGAAAAATTCATTTCCGAGATGCGCTAGAATATGAAAGAGGTGGAAACAATGAGTCACATTGTAATGGTAGAAGGCGCGCGAACCCCCTTTGCAAAAATTTCGGGCTCCTTTCGAGAGATAAACGCTACGGAGTTAGGGGTTATGGCCGCAAAAGAAGCGATTAAAAAATCAGGAATCAGTCCTCAAGAAATTGATCAGGTTGTTTTCGGAAATGTACAGCAATCCAGCAAGGATGCCCACATGCTGGCAAGACATATCGGCTTGAAATCAGGCGCCCGCTTGGAAGTTCCCGGCGTTACCATCAATCGTGTATGCGGCACCGGCATTGAGACCATTCTGACCGGGGCGAGATATATATTAACCGGTGAAGCGGATGTTGTATTGGCAGGCGGAACAGAAAATATGAGCCAAGTGCCCCATGTCATTCGCGGGATGAGGTGGGGAAGCCCGCTTGGTGGTCCTATTGTTGAAGACTGGCTTTGGGATGGGCTTCTTGACACAAACTGCGGATATACAATGGCCGAAACGGCTGAAAATGTAGCTGAAAAATACAATATTTCACGAGAAGAAGTGGATGAACACGCACTGGGAAGCCACACGCGGGCAATCAAGGCGAGAAGTAAAGGTTATTTTAAAGAGGAGATCGTTCCGGTTATGGTAAAGGGGAGAAAAGGTGACGAGATAATAGAGCATGATCAGTATATTCGCGAAACAAGCAGGGAACAATTAGCGAAATTGCCGGCGAGGTTTGTCGAAAATGGAGTCGTCACACCGGGAAATGCGAGTGGCATGGTGGATGGCGCCGCAGCCGTCATTATCACCTCAAGTGATTACGCTGAAAAGAACGAACTGAAACCGATCGCGCGTCTCGTCTCATGGGACGTTGTGGGAGTTGAACCAAAATATATGGGAATCGGCCCAGTTCCAGCGATTCAAGGTGCTTTGAAAAAAGCAGACTTGCGGCTGAAAGATATTTCTTTGATCGAGATTAATGAAGCATTTTCAGCCCAATATGTAGCTTGCCAAAAAGAACTTGGGTTTGATCCGGAAATTGGAAATGTAAATGGAGGAGCCGTAGCATTGGGGCATCCATTGGCGGCCAGCGGGACAAGAATCTCCTATACGATCGTCAAAGAGTTAAAAAGAAGAAAGGAAACATACGGTGCATCAGCTGTTTGCATTGGGGGCGGACAAGGAATCGCGGCCATTTGGGAAGCGCTATAAGTATGACCCGTGCAAAAGCTATCACTTTTTCCATGGAAAGGAATGCCATTACAGAAATCGGGTGAGGAAATGAAACAATTACAGAAGACTCTCAATGTCAGCAATACACTGAAGGAAGCCGCAAAAACATTTTACGACAGGGAAGCCGCCGTTGTCGGTGAAAGAAGAATGACTTACGGCGAGCTTGACCAGGAAGCGACGAAGCTTGCCAATCAATTGATCCAACTTGGTGTTAAAAGTGGAGACCACGTCGGGATTGCTTTACAAAATTCATTGGAATTTATAACCGCATTTTATGCCATTGCCCGTGCCGGTGCTGTCATCATTCCGATCAATCCTTTTTTTAGTAAAGAAGAGAGTGCCTATGTTGTTGAACAATCGCAGGCAAAGCTTATTTTTTGTGGAGAAAAAGCTTATTTTCAGGAGCTTCGATATGAGATTGAAACGCTTGAAAATTTGATTTCAGTCGGCTTTGAAGAGGATGAGTTTATTTCTTACTCGAGACTGATGATGCGCGGATCACCAAAAGAACCGCTTCATGTGGAGCCAAAGGAAGATCTGTTTGCCATTCTGTTTACCTCTGGAACGACTGGGCGTTCCAAAGGAGCGATGTTGACACATGAAAACGTGCTGTATAGTACATTATCAGCCGCCAAGGTAATGAAATGTACCGAAGAAGATATTTTTTTAATGCCAAATCCTCTTTTTCATATTTTTGGCGTTACATTTATTCTTCGGGCAGCCAGTTGCGGAGGAAAACTGATCGTGATGGAGAAATATTCCGTTACAAAGGCGCTGGAATTGATAGAAAAAGAGAAAGTAACTGTTCATCCCGGTGTGCCGACTATGTTTACTTTGGAGCTAAACCATCCGGATTTTAGCAAATATAATGTAAGCTCGTTACGTACTGGTGAAATGGCGGCTGCTCCATGTCCGGTGGAAGTGGTTAAAAGAATCAGGAAAGAAATGAACTGTAATGTTCTTGTGGCATACGGGATGACTGAAACGTCAGCAACCCTTACGATTACAGGCTTTGAGGACAGTGATGAGCTTCGCTCAGAAACTGTGGGACGCCCCATTCCCGGTGTACGTATCAAAATCGTCGATGAAAACAGGGAAGAGTGTGAAACAAGACAGGTTGGAGAGCTCGCTTGTAAGGGCCCAGTGGTGACAAAAGGATATTTCAATATGCCGGAAGAAACGGCTAAAGCCATTGATCATGAAGGCTGGTTTTATACGGGGGATATTGCAACAATTGATGAAAGCGGTTACGTACGCATTGTCGGGCGGAAAAAAGAAATGATCATTCGCGGCGGGTTCAATATTTATCCACGGGAACTGGAGGAAAGCTTGCATCAACACCCAGACATTGTTCATGCAGCAGTGATTGGGCTGCCTGATGAAATTTATGGAGAAATCACTTGTGCTTGTGTTGTTTTAAAAAAAGGGTCGAAAGCAAGCGAAGAGTCCTTGACGGAATATATGAAACAGAGATTTGTAAAGTACAAAATTCCGGATACATTTATGATATTGAATGACTTACCTGTTACGCCTTCCGGAAAAATAAGCAAATTAAAACTGAAAGAAGAGATTGAACAACAAAGGGGTTTTTAATATGAAAACTGTAGACGCAAATGAAATCTATGATAAAAGCGGCTTTAAACCCTTTCATCTGAATTTGCTGATGTGGTGTTTTCTCATCATTTTGTTTGATGGGTATGACACGGCGATTTACGGAGCTGTCGTCCCTGTATTGATGGATGAGTGGTCGCTTACCCCCGTCCAAGCAGGAGCAATCGGCAGCTATACGGTCATTGGAACCGTCGTCGGGGCTGTTGGAATGAGTATCATTGCCGACAGAATCGGCCCGAAAAAAATTGTCATTGTAAGCGTAGTGATGTTCAGCTTGTTCACATTCTTGTCAGGATTTGCAAACACTCCTGTCTCTTTTGCTATTTTGCGCGTTCTTGCGGGACTTGGCCTTGGCGGTGTTATGCCGAACGTGGTTGCATTGTCAACCGAGTTTGCCCCAAAGAAAATAAGGAGCACAATGGTGGCTCTTATTTTTTGTGGCTATTCTGTCGGCTCGATGCTCATCGCTCTTATCAGCAAATTTGCTATTGAAACATATGGTTGGAAGCCACTTTTTTGGTTGGCGGCGATCCCGCTTTTACTCATTCCTTTTATGGTAAAGGCGCTACCTGAATCATTGCGAATATTGGCTAGTCAAGGAAGAAGCGATGAAATACGAAAAATATTGACAAAGACTGTTCCAAGCGAAAGGCTTAGTGAAAATACAATCTTTTCAACCAGTGGCAAAGAAGCAAAGGGCGTATCTATTAAAGTGCTGCTTAGTGAAAAGCGTGCGCTTAGCTCCGTCATGTTCTGGGCCATTTCTTTCAGTTGTTTTATTTTGATATATGCAATGAATACTTGGTTGACAAAGTTAATGATTCAAGCAGGTTATGATCTTAGTTCGAGCTTGCTTTTCTTGGCGCTGCTCAATGTTGGAGCGATTATCGGCACGATTGCCATTGGGCCCTTACTGGACAAATATGGTGCCAAAAAAGTGCTTGTTCCATTGTTCTGTTCAGGAGCCCTGTCACTCATATTTATTTCGGTCGCCAAGCATATCGTGCTGGCTTATCTACTTGTTGGCGTGATTGGAGCGGCTTCGATTGGAATTCATAACTTGCTTAATCCGGTCGTTTCACAATATTACCCGCCGGAGATCAGGTCGACAGCACTTGGAGTGATGATGGCCTTTGGAAGATTGGGAGGGATTTTGTCGCCGACTTTGGTAGGTCTGCTTATGTCGCAAAATTTGACTGTCCAGGGAAACTTTATGGCTATTAGCTTAGCCTGTGTTATTGGTGCCGTTGCTATTTTGCTCGTTCAAGAAAAGTATGCGTATCAATATCAGTGTAAAGGTAGTCAAGGAATTCCCTTATATAAGAAACAGTCCAGTTAAAACGCCCTTTTGACACAGAGAAAGTGAGCGAATTTTAGAAAAACAACATACCAATCGTGACAATTGATCCGCAATGTCTATAACATTTTTAAAAATGACGATCCCGGCTTTGGACTGAAATTTGTATACGTTTGCATCAGCTTATTCAGAAAGGACGAGCTTTCAAGGCAAAAAGACCGTGTCACATTCCACGACTCCTGCTATTTGATTTGGCTGGGCAATGACATTTGAATAGCGGTTAAACACTTCAAAAAAACCCCGCAGAAACTTATCTTCTGCGGGGTTCGGTATATATCATTATAAAGACTTTTGAATGTCAAGAATCGATTCTTTCAGGATGCTGACAAAGTCGTTTACGTCTTGTTCAGTCATGCAAAGTGGAGGGGAGTAAACGATTGTGTCTTTTTCCCAATAAGTAACATTTCTCAAGATGAGTCCACGCTCTCTTGCTTCTGCGACAACTTTTCCAGAAAGTTTTTCTTCGAAGCGTTCACCTGTTTCTTGGTTTTTGACGATTTCTATAGCGCCGATTAATCCGAGGTAGCGAACTTCACCAACGATATCTGTTTCGTTTTGAAGTTCTTTTAGCTTGCTGCCTAAAAGCTCTCCCATGACTCTGGAGTTTTCAACCATGTTTTCAGACTCTAAGATTTCGATGTTTTTCAAGCCGACGGCACAAGCTGTTGGATGTCCGCTGTAAGTGAATCCGTGCATCAATACCCCTTTGGAGTATTTGATTAAGTCTTGATGGATATGCTCACGTACAACAACTGCACCCAGTTGGATATATCCGCTCGAGATACCTTTTGCTAACAGGAGTACATCCGGAACGATGCCGAAATGTTCGCATGCAAACATTTTTCCTGTACGTCCGAATCCGTTAATGACTTCGTCTGCAATGAACAGAATGTCATGCTCGTCACAGATTTTACGAATTTCTTGGAGGTATCCTTCTTTCGGGAAGTTAACGCCTCCCGCACCTTGGATAGGCTCAGTTAAAAATGCAGCAATGGTATCTGCGCCTTCTTCTTGAATAGCTCTTCTGAAATCTTCTGGATCGTCCGGATCGATGTGAACAAATCCTGGCGCAAGAGAAGTAGTGAATTCATGGAAAGATTCGATACCTGTTGCACTTGTAGAGCCGGAAGCTACTCCATGATACGCTCTTCTGCGAGCGATGATTTTTGTTTTTTCTGGTTTGCCTTTTACTTTCCAATAATGACGTACGAGTTTATATGCCGAATCGTTTGATTCAGAACCACCGGACGTAAAGAAAACACCATTGAGATCTCCAGGTGTCATTTCAGCTACTTTAGCAGCAAGGCGAATGGCTGGCTCATTACTAAAGCCGGTAAAGCTAGAGACATAAGCGCATTTTTCCATTTGCTCTTTGGCGACTTCAGCCAATTCTTTCCGTCCATAGCCAATATTAACATTCCAAAGAGACGCCATTCCTTCAATGTATTTTTTTCCATTCAGATCATAAACATGAACGCCTTCTGCTTTATCGAAAATAATGGAAGGACCTTTTTCTTGTTGATCTTGAAGTGAAGAAGTGGGATGAATAAAATATTTTTTATCCAATTCAACCAATTCTTGTCGTAACGCTTCGTTGTTGCTCATTGATATCGCTCCTTTTTTCCAAATGTCGCTGTATCCAGTGGCATTATGTAATTAATCTTCACAACTATAGATTATATATGATTAATTTTAGAAAAGAAAGGGGTTGACTTCCTTTTTCCAAGATTTTGTGTAAGGAGTATTTGATTTGCCTCTTGTTAAAAAAAAGTAATTTTTGGATCCAATTTAGGGGATGGATGGGAGCCGGCCATCATTAGTCCCGGCTTCGCCCCATATTCATGTTTCTACAGTTACGCTGTTCTATCTTGTGAATCGTTTTCCAAACTTAAATGAAGCTCAGGTGGTTTTTGTTTAAATCCTTTTGTTAAAAAGATCAGATAAATAAAACCGAGAGCAAACCAGATGCTTCCCAACACCTTTGAATGGATGTCCAAATTCAATAATAACCATATATCAAGCACGGCCCCAATACCCGGAAGGATCAAGTAAAGAATGGTTCCTTTGAAGGACCGTTCTTTCTTTTTAATAAAGTAATAAGAAATAACCGCGATATTGACGGAGATAAAGGCTATAAACGCTCCAAAGTTGATGAAAGACGCCACCAAGGTCAAGCTCAACACTAAAGAAAGAAGGGAGATGGCGCTGATTAATAAAATATTATTGATAGGTGTTTTAAATTTGGGATGAAGCTTGCCAAAAAAACTCGGAAGTTGTCCGTCACGTCCCATGGCAAATAGCACGCGAGAGGCACTTGCCTGGGAAGACATTGCCGATCCAAAAACCGTTACCGCATAAACGGCCAGAAATAAGGTGGCCATTAATTTGCCGCCAACAAAAGTGATGATCTCATGAGATGCTGAATCCGGGTCTGTAAATGTCGTGTGGTCCGGCCATACATTGTATGCAAAATAAGATACCGTCATGAAAACGGCTCCGCCTACAAGGGTGATCAACATGACAGCGCGGGGAATCGTCTTTTTCGGATTGACGGTTTCCTCCGCAAACGCCGTTGCCGAATCAAAGCCCAGGAATGAAAAACATAATAGGGCTGCACCGGCAACAATATAAGAGAAAGATTCATCCGGGTTGAAAAATGGCTTCACGTTTAAAAGGGTGCCCGTACCCGCTCCGCCAACAATTTCTTTTACGGAAAAGCCGATAAATATGAAGATAAACAACAGAGAAAATATCGTGATCATTGCATTGGCCATGGTGGCCAGCCTGATTCCTCTGGCATTGATGAGCGTAACGAGCAGAAGCATCCCCAGGATCCAAATATAGCTTGGGATGGCCGGAAAAGCCGCTGAGAAAAAGATGCCAAACAGCAAATAGTTGACCATCGGAATGAATAAATAATCCATTAGCACGGCCCAGCCGACCATGAAGCCGACGTGTGGGCTGATCGACTTTTGCGTGTAGGTGTAAGCTGAGCCGGCCGATGGCACGACTTTCGCCATTTGACCATAACTATAGGCGGTAAAAAGCATGACAATGAGCGCCAATAAATAGGATCCCGATACCATGCCGTTCGACAATTCCGCAGCTATTCCATACGTGCTGAAAACAGTCGCCAGTGCCATAAATGAAAATCCGAAAAGTACAACCGGGATAAGGGTAAGGGAGCGCTTCATTTGGTCTTGTTGCATACAAATCCTCCTTTTGGCTTGTGAGCGGTTACGAATAAAATGTTGTATAAAGGGGCTTCAAACAAGGAAGCATCTTATGGATGATTCACAAGCTTTTTTGTGTTTTTTTCATAAACTACTTTTCCATCAACCATTGTCATTTCAACTTTAGCATCGAGGATTTCTTTTTCCGGAACATGAAACAAGTTCCTGTCGAGAATAACTATATCTGCAAGCTTTCCTTTTTCTAATGTGCCCATTTCGTGTTCCCGGAACACGCTGTAAGCAGATCCGTAAGTATAGGCTCTTAAAGCTTGTGCCAATGTAATTTTTTCCTGTTCATTCCAAGTATCTTCCAGTGAATAATCTTTGCGTGTTACTGCATGATAAAGTCCCAGCATCGGATTTAGCGGTACAATCGGATAGTCGCTACTGTAAGGCATGACATGGCCTTCCTTGAAGAAGAGGGCGTTCGGATAAATATAAGGGAACTTTTCCTTTGAAACCCTTTCTGTATGGCTTTCTCTCGGCATTAAGGCCATATGGTAAGGCTGGACCGAAGGAAGCACGCCTAATTGTTTAAATCTTGGTATATCTTCCGGGGCAATGACCTCAATATGTTCAAGGGTGTGGCGTGAGTCCCGCTTGCCATTTTCTTTTTGAGCATTTTCATATAGATCGAGGCCAAGCCGGACAGCGCCATCTCCGATTGTGTGAAATTTAATTTGATAACCTTCCTTATCGGCGGCTGTGACCCATTCTTGAAGCTGTTCTTCGGAAAAGCCGATTTCACCTCTTGTTTCCGGTTTATCTTTATACACATCAAGCATGTAAGCGGTATAGCCGGTCACAACCCCGTCAATGAATTGCTTTAAACCGGACATTTTCAGCTTTGGTGAAGTGAATGTTGTCCGGAATTCATTTGCTTGTTCCCAATCACCATTTAGCGGTGGATATAGATGGATTCTGACAGTTAATAAATCGTTTTCATCAAATTCTTTAAAAGTGGCGTACCCTTCCAACTGTTCATGGGCCCGGGACAAATAAAGGTCGTTCACTGCGGTCACACCAAAGCTTGCGGCGTGGTCCAAGAAAAGCTGTACCATTTTTCTTTTCTGTTCATCAGAAAAGTTATAGGCATATTCGCCAACGAGTGACATCGCGGATTCAATTAAAATGCCTGTTGGATGACCATCCCCATCTTTATGAATGATTCCATAATCCGGGTTGGCCGTGTCCGGCTTTATGTTGGCGATATCAAGCGCTTTCGTATTGACCCAGCCATAATGCCCTTCTGCATGAATCAGAAAAACAGGCCGGTCAGAAATATACTGGTCAAGGATGTGCCGATCGGGAAAATGCTTGTCCCCCCATGCGGTATAATCCCATCCGGTTCCAATAATCCACGAGCTGTCAGGATGTTCATCTGCATACGCTTTCACTTTTTCGGCAGCATCTTTGGCAGATAACGTATCATTTAAAGGAACGGCATAGTAGTTAAAGAGACTCCCGGCCATAATATGAATGTGTGAATCAAAAAAACCTGGCGAAACGAGCTTTTCCCCGGCATCAATCAGGCGCGTTTCATCACTCATGTATTTGTTTGCTTCCTGAGGTTTACATACAGCAAGGATTTTATTATCCTTTATGGCGACAGCCAGGTGTTCAGGATGTTCTTTTAAGCCTGTAAAAACGGCTTTACTTTGTATGATCAGATCCGCTTTCATTTTTTTCTCCTCCCAAGTATTGATATGTTTATAGTGGTTGGGATTTACATATAATTATGATGCAATTATTATGCCAACTATAAATTTACTTAAGTCGTGTCTATTCTTATACCTATTTCCCGAGCATTCTGTGTAAAAAAGATCTTGCGATCACGCAAAAAAACAGTTGTCCGGCTATAGTAGGAGGTTGAAGTAATCTTTTATGCTATTAATCATAAAATTGCTCTTTGAATAATACGATAATGCGATTTTACATAACCTATTCAATTTTGCATTGATTAAATGAGAGAGTCGCTGATTGGCGCATCAAGCTTCGGGGTTCAGAAAATGCCGATGTTCGCAAAGCGAGAGGAAGATTTCGTACATGAGCTTTGGGGAATGGCCTTGCATTAAGAGGTCTATTACAAACGGCTTGAGGTCATGAATGGCAAGGAAGCCTATTAGAATGGATGTATTTCCGCGGTCCAACATATTTATGGAAGATTGTTCACCTCGTTGGAAAGGCGGCTAAAAGATTTGCTTAATATATATCATTTTTCATCCATAAAGGGCATCATGTATTTTTCAATGATGGACCCATGATACAATGTTCCAGCCAGCATCAGCATAAACGGGTACTCTTCCGTTCCAGACAAAATCCGAATCGCAAGTGCCAAGTGTACACTTATGTGTCCAGCAAATCGGAAAACGGGGATTTGTGTTTTTGATCAAATTAAAGGGGTTGAGACACAAGCAAATATTAAATAGCAAAAAAATCCCTATCATCTCTACGTCAACATATTTTGACTACGCTAAAAGCTTGCGTATATACCTAGGACAATTTATCCGGCATGTAAGGTGCCGTAAGCCTCCCACTTCAAAATCTTGCGTGAATACAAAAGGTCTAAGTGTGAGAAAACGGCACCTAAATGCCCGATTGGTTCAACTAACATTCAGTAGAAGACCTACTGAATGAAGTTTCACTTTATTGTTCGTTTTTTAACAGCTGATTTAGTTATGTCCCGGTCCCTTTGTGTTTCCTGCACACTTCCATCTTTGATGGAAAGGTACATGAAACATTTATAATATTAAACGACTTTTTCTTCATAATGGACATTTGAGTTGTTGGATTTGGTCAGTAATGAAATAACGACTACCAAAATGGTTGACACCGGCAATCCAATAAAAACGGGATGAATGCCGAATGGATGTCCTGCTACTTGCCAACCTACCGCAATAAACAGCCCGATCCACATTGCCCATGTGCCGCCCGCTTTCGTAGCGCCCTTCCAAAATAACCCGAAAATGACCGGTGCCAGCAGGGAGGAAACTAACATCGCTGTTCCCGTTACCCACAAATTAACGAGTTGCGGAATATATAATGCGAGCAGCAAAGAAAATAGGGAAACAAATATGACTGATAAACGACTGTATGCTAGAAGCTTTCTATCGTTTTGAAGCTTGAGACGCGGCTTAATAATATCGTTGACAATAGAAGAGGCCCCTGCCATGAAAAACGAGTCCGCCGTAGAAATAACGGTAGCCAATAAAGCAATGATCATTACAATAATCATTGGAAAATTGAAAACATTCCCGATGATTTCATAGTAGCTCAATGTCGGATTAATGTCTCCCATCTGTAAGCCGTACTTGCCTGCTACTCCAATCGTAATCACGAAAAATCCTGTTAAAAATGCCAGTACGATGGAAATCCAGTAGCCGCGTGTGGTCGTTTTCAAATCTTTTGCCGCCCAAAATCGTTGCCATAGATCCTGTCTGACAAATTGATAGGCGCCAATCGTTAATAAATAGACGAAAACTTGCGTGGCCGAAATGTTGAAGACGCTCAAATTGGCTCTTTCATTCATTGCCAGGGCGTTTTCTGTCATATTTCCCCAGCCGCCAGATGCAATAATAACAACAACAAACAATGTGAAAATTCCAATCGTCTGGATTGTTCCATGAAAGGCGTCTTGCCAAATAACGGATTTCATCCCGCCAAAGTACGTTTTGAGCGTCAGCATAATCCAGCTAATGATAATTCCTGTTGTGATGCTAAGTCCGATGGTCAAATTCAAAATAGTCGCAATGGCAACAAATTGCATGCCGGTTATGGCACTGTAAGCAATTAAAATACTGATGACTGTTGGAAAGCGGGCCCCTTCCCCGAAGCGCAACGTTGTAAAATCGGCAATCGTAACCATATTGTATTTTTCTCCATATTGGCGAATCTTTTTAACAAAGAAAAACATTAAAATGATACCCGCAAAAAGGGTGCCGAAGTTCAGCCAATGCTGGCCCATGCCAAACCTGTACCCATTTTCCATATAGCCGAGCAAAGTGGACCCGCCGACAGCGGTGCCGACGAACGTCAGGATTAATGGGAAAATGGAGACGGATCTTCCGGCTACGTTATAATCATCATACGTTTTGATACTTTTTTGATTTATATAGAGAGAGACTCCAAATAGAAACAGGAAATAGACAATGACAAGTCCACCCAAAATCATTTGTTCTTGTGAATGATACATATTGATTTCTCCTCGTTTCAGGGATATTTTTAAGTGTCGCTAAAGACGATTTCTCCTTCAACAATTGTTTGAGTTACTTTCATGTCTTTGAGTGATTCCGGATCCGTTTTAAATGGGTCTTGGTTCAATACGATGAAATCCGCATATTTTCCAATGGAAAGTGAACCGATTATGTTTTCATCAAAGCCTGAAAAGGCGGCGTCAATGGTGTAAGCTTTTATCGCGTCTTCCACTGAAATGGCTTCTGCTGTTCCAAGTTGTTGACCGCCAATCGTCTTGCGGACGACGGCAGAATAGACGCCAAGCAGCGGATTGCCGTCACATACCGGTAAATCTGAATTTCCCGGGGACATAATTCCATATTTCTTAAAGGAAGCATGCGGAAATACTTTTTCTGCCCGCTGCTTTCCAAGGTTTGCCAAATAGCTGTCTCCAATCGAGTATATAAATCCAATGGAAGAAGCGGCAATGATTCCATATTGCGCTATTTGCTTTAAATGTTCTTCTGTCGGTAAGGTACAATGCTCGATTCTGTTGCGCATTCTCTTGTTTTCTTCGGGGGTGGCCGCATTTGAAATAGCCTTCAGAGCCATTTCGATTGCCCGCTCACCAATCCCATGGATGGATACACGCAAATTGTTTTTAATAGATTGGGATACGAGCTTGTTTAAATGGTCTTGCTGCATGTATAGAATGCCGTTGTTATTGTCATCATTCTCATAAGGCCTGTTCAATGCTGCTGTTTTGCCGCCGACACTTCCATCGAGCATGTACTTTAAGCCTTGAATATTCAGGCGGTCATTTCCTAAATGGCTTTCAATTCCAAGTTTCAGAGCCTCATCTTGGACACCGGTCCAGCCCATTAAATCAATTGCCCAGAGCCAAAGGCGGGCTTTCAAACGGAAACTTTCTTCTTTTTGAAGCTGTTGGTACACGATCATGTCGTTTTTAGTGACGGCCATTTCATGCACAGTCGTAATTCCCCACTGGAAAAATTGTTTCTGTGCCTGCATCATCGCGTCTTTTAATTGTTCAATAGAAAATAGAGGGACAGAAAACTCGTGCATGGCGTTTTCTTGTATGAGACCGCTTGGTTTGCCGGTTTTAGGATCAATATGGAAATGACCTCCTTCAGGATCTTTAGGAAGATCAGGCAGGCCGCTCGCCTTAAAAGCCAATCTATTGGCCACAGCATTATGTGAACAAGTCCTTTTTAGGAATACGGGATGATCTGGCGCGGCTTCACTTAGCTCGTCCATTGTAGGAAAGCGTTTTTCCTTTATTTTGCTGTCGTCCCATCCCGTCCCAAGGATCCATTCTCCTTTTGGCGTTACTTTTGCTTTTTCCCTTACTGCATGAAGAATGCTTTCAATGTCGGGTGTTACTTCTGCTCTCAAGTCAAGTTGCAGCAATTTTGCCGCGTACTGTAACGGATGTGCATGACTTTCGATAAATCCTGGTAAGACCGTTTTTCCATTTACATTTACTAGTTTTGTGGAAGGACCTTTCATCTGGTTTGTATTCTCGTCAAAAGCAATCATTTTTCCGTTCTTGACTGCCACTTTAGTTGCGTTAGGGCGGACTTCATCCATCGTGTAAATGTTGGCGTTATAAAAGATTACATCTGCGAACATTTCATATACCTCCTCTTGATGTGGCGCTTTCTTACAGGAAGGAAGCGTTAGTATGATGATTTGCCAACTGATAGACTGTCTTCAAAAGCAAGTTGGCACCTTTTTCAATCTCTTGCGGCGTGGTAAACTCTTCTTGGCAGTGGCTTTTTCCATCAGCACTTGGAACAAATATCATGGCTGTCGGGGTTATTCGATTCATATATTTTGCGTCATGCCCGGCTCCGCTGATCATTTTCTGGTTGCTATAACCAAGCTTGTCGGCATTTTCGGCAATGATGTTAATCAAACTTTCGGAAAAGCGGGTCGCGGAACTTTCCCAAATTTTATCGATTTGAACTGAAACTTTTTCAGCGGCAGCACAAACGCTGATTTTTTCTATTAATAATTGGGTCAATTGTTCTTTGATGGTGTCATGCGAATGGCGGATATCGACAGAGAAAGTGACCTCCCCGGGCACACAATTGATCGAGTTTGGCTTAATAGAAAGCCTGCCTACTGTAGCCGTAGCTTCATGATGAAAGTTTACGGCTGTTTGTTTAATCATTTGTATCATCTTGGAAGCCGCGTACAGGGCATCCTTCCGCATGTTCATCGGCGTTGGTCCTGCGTGATCGGATTGCCCGGTGATTTTCACTTCCAGCCAATTCATTCCTTGAATGCCGGTCACGATGCCGATATCCACATTTTTATGTTCCAATACGGGACCTTGCTCAATATGGAGCTCCAAATAGCAATAAGCGTTTTGAATGCGGTTTCTTTTTGAACCGTGATAGCCGATCCGTTTTAATTCATCTAAAAAGGTTTTCCCTTCCCGGTCTGTACGAGAGTAAACAAATTGGTGATCGAAATGTCCCGATAGTCCACCGGCACCTAAAATTGGCGGTTCAAATCTGGCTCCCTCTTCATTTGTAAAATTGATGAGTTCAATCGGTCTGTCTGTTTGTATACCGCTTTCATTCAATACGGTTAAAACTTCCAGTCCAGCTAGCACACCGAGTATTCCGTCGTATCTTCCGCCTTCGGGCTGTGTATCAAGATGGGAACCAATCAACACCGGAGCGGCATTGGGATTTTTTCCTTCCCTCCTGCCATAAATATTGCCAAAATCATCGACACGAACTTCCAAATCAATGTTCTTCAACCAGCGTATATATAAATCCCGCATGTTCTTATCCTCATTCGTCAGCGCGAGCCGGCGTATTCCCCCGCAGGGGAGTTTGCCGATATCGGCACTTTTGTCAATTGTTCTCATGAGGCGGTCCATATGAATCTGTAAATCTCGTTTCATGACTTCGCCAACCTCCTTATCACCTTTATATTTTATGAAATACTGTTTCATTGGCACGTTCTATGGGTTTTACTAAGAGCAATAATTGTGCCAAGATTTTTTGGTTATGGGAGCAAAAACGCCCCCGTTTTGACAGATTACGATGATTGCGTTTACAATTGTTGTTCAAAAGCGACTCAAGAAATACAGATTTGAGTCGATATTGACTCAACTATTTCTTAAAAAACAACGGTAAATTTCTCTTTTGAATCGTTTTCAAATCAAAATGGGCTGTTATTTTTACTCTAATGACAGATGGAGAGGGTGAATGGATTGAATAAAGTGCAAGAGCTTTTGAAACATCCATATTTCACAAAAATTCTGAATGCATTCTCTGACGGAGTTTTGATTTCTGATGGAGAAGGTCAGGTATTATGGCTGAATACAGCGTGTGCAAATTTCTCAAACAAACCGAAGTCGTTTTTTATCGGGAAAAGTGTTTACTTACTGGAAGAACTAGGTATATTTAAGCCATCAGTCACAAAAATGGTTATTGAAAAGCAAGCATTAGTAAGCACGGTACAAACATCTGAGGGCAAAGACCTCAGATTCATTGTCACCGGGTATCCCATTACAGATGAAGACGGAAAAATAGATTGTATCATCGCTCAGACGAAGGACATTACGGAAATTGTCCATACTACTAACGAACTGGAAGAAACACAGGCATTGTTAAAAAGGTACAGCCAGGAAATTGCGAAAATACATTACGAGAAAAACTTAGCGGGTTCGCATTTTTTTATTAGTCACAGTCCGATTTATCAAGCTATGTTGAATACGGTTGACAAAATTGCCCCCACAGATTCGACGGTTCTGCTGAGTGGCGAAACAGGTGTTGGAAAAAATGTAATTGCCAGGCGAATTCATGAATTAAGTGAACGGGAAAGCGAACCGTTTATTGAAATAAATTGCGGGGCGATACCGGAATCTCTAATAGAGTCAGAGTTGTTTGGCTATGCGAAGGGGGCTTTTACCGGAGCGAATAAAGGGGGAAAAGCAGGCCTGATCAAGCTGGCTGATAAAGGAACGCTGTTTTTTGATGAAATTGGCGAACTTCCCATCCACCTTCAAGCAAAGCTTTTGCAATTTTTGCAAGAGAAGAAATTTCTTCCGGTAGGCGCCACAGCATATCATTCCGCAAATGTAAGAATTATTGCTGCCACCAATCTTGAATTAGTGGAAGAAGTAAAGAAAGGCAACTTTCGTTCAGATTTGTTTTACAGGTTGAATGTTTTACCAATACGTGTGCCTTCACTTCGGGAGAGGGAGGAGGATATTGCGGGGTTATTGCAATTTCATCTGGATAAGTACAATAAAAAGCATAAGCGGTCATACCGGCTGACTTCCGAGGCAGTTGCGAACTTACAAACATACGAATGGCCGGGGAATATTCGTGAATTGGAAAATTTAATGGAACGCCTGGTCATTATCAGTTCGGGCGACTACATTCAATTGGAAGATTTACCGCTCCATATGAAAAAGGAGGAAGAACCTTCTTTCCATCTCGCCCATTATGGGGAAGGGGATTCGTTGACAGATATACTGGAATCAGTGGAAAAAGATATCATCGGCAAGGCTTATGCAAAATTTAAAACGACCCGAAAAACGGCGGAACAATTGGGCATTACACAATCACTTTTAATGAGAAGGCTGAAGAAATATAACATCAAGCTGCAAAGAGACAATTGACACCATTTTTGAAAGCCTGTACAATAAAGGTAGACGTACAAAATTTGCTTTCTGGTGAAACTTCCTTTTACTAGGTTCGGCAAAATAGTACGCCTTTCATTCTTATCGTTAATGAGAAGACTGCCAAATCTGTCAACCAGCGGGAAGACCGCAGGAGTCACGCAGAATAACCCAGTCGTTCATTTACATTTCATTGTAAATGACGGCTGGTTTTTTTATGCCGGTTTTCTGATTCAACGGACATTTATTCTTTGGGGAGGAAAAAGAAGATGTGTCTCGCAAAATCAGGCTGCAAACTATGCGGTAACTGCAAAGGCTCGAAAAAAACGAAGACAGAAGAGAAGAAAAAGTGAGGAAAAGAGAGCGGATTCAGCCGCTCTCTTTTTCATATTGCCACAAAACCCTTCTTCCATGGCGGAAATCGCTTCAATTTGTTTTATAACGAATAGGTTCTGGAACATCTGCGTAGTATATTGCTTTATCACGAAATAGAAGAGTGTCTGAGCATTTCCTTGTTGAAAGAAATGATTGGTTTTCATTTAAAAAGTGAGCGGATTCGGCCGCTTCCAGGCTGTTGAGAAACCTTTGATGTTTCATCACGGCAAGTCCGTTCACCCTTTGGGAATGCTCGTCTTTTTTGAGATCCCCGGCGACTTTTTTCATTTACTATCCGCTTTTTGGAAAATACTCTCTACTATTTAGATTCCCTCTCGTCGCAATGAAAATGCTCTTCCTTATTTCGATTTCCTCTTGAATTTTGGAAAATACTCTCTGCTATTTAGATTCCCTCTCGTCTTTATGAAAATACTATTCCTTATTTCGATTTTTGCTCTTGCCTTTTGGAAAATACTCTCTACTATTTTGTTTTATTTGCGTTTTTCGGAAGTTACTTTCCATTTTTTATATTTACTCTCGGTATTAGAAAATACTCTTCACTTACCTCTCGTCTTTCGGGGTATTATTATCGACTTGAAGAGGAGATGCAGCCGCTCTCTTTCAATTCGCTCCTTTTTGGATGGCTGTTTGCGCCAGTTTTAGTATGGTGACATCATCCATCGGCGGGTTATGCAAACCGGCCCTGACATCGCGGTAGTAGCGCTGCAATGGGTTCTGGCGCTGGAGGCTCTTGGCGCCGACGATACGCATCGCTTTATCAACAATGTCAATGGCCGAATTCGTAATGGTATATTTGACTGCGCCAAGTTCGTTTGTCATGTATGGTCTCCGCGCTTCATCATCATATGCTTCCGCCACGTTGTATATAAAGTGCCGGCACCTGGTTAGCTCCAAGTCCATCTCCCCAAGCAGGCGCTGCACATTGGGAAGTTCACTGATCGTTCCCTCAATACTGTTCGGGGAATACTCCAGCGCGAAACGGAGGGCGAAGTCGCGGGCAGCCTGCGCAATGCCAAGATAGCAGGCCGGGATGTGTAAAATCCATCCGTTTACTTTGTTTCCTCTTGGGCCCTCGTTGATTTCCATCAGCATGGAGTCATCTACGGTGACACGATCGAGCACTAAATCATGGCTTTCCGTCCCTCTCATTGAGATCACGTCCCATGTTTCCTCAATGGATAAACCTTCCGATTCTTTATGAAGGAGGAAAAACCCGATGGCTTGTTTTTCCTCAATCCACGCAGAAGTGAGAAAATAAGTTAAAGCCGGGGACATGGTCGTAAATGTTTTTCGGCCCGATATCTCCCATTTTCCCCCTTTTTTCACGGCTGTTGTACCGGGCCGGCCGCCTCTTGTCGGACTGCCTGTTTGGGCTTCGCTGACAGCCCTGTTAACGAGAGCGCCATTCAGCACTTCTTCCGCAAAAAATGCCAATTTGCTGTCATCCCATAATTTTTTTTCATAAAGCTCACCTGTTACGCCCATATGCCAACCAATCGAAAGTCCTGTTGCGGCATCGCTGCTTGCGATTGTTTCTTGGAATAGCACCATGTCATAAATGCCGATGCCTTTTCCTCCGTATGTTTGCGGAAGTGGCAAACTTGTATAACCAAGATTCACTAGCACATCGATATTTTCTTTTGGAAATTTACTCTGTTCATCGGTATCGGCTGAACGAGTGCTGAATTCTGTACCTTCTTCGCTTAATGTTTGCAGCCATTTCTTTTGCGTATTGGTTTTGATAAATATTTGTTTCAAGTCATACTCACCCCGGATTTTTATATGTCATATATATGATAAATGAAGAATTCCTATTTGTTTTATAGGCTTAAATATATCTGAGTTTACTAGGAGCGTCAAGGCATTCAGGTTAATCCTTACTTTACAGGTAAGAATAATTATGTTAACGTCTTTTATATACTATTCGAAAAGTGCAGGGATGGTTATGATTGAACTGGAAAATATCACCAAACGCTACAAAAAGAATGAAGTATTAAAAGGGGTGGACTTGAAAGTCCAAAAGGGGGATGTGCTGGTCATCATCGGCCCGAGCGGTTCCGGAAAGACAACGTTATTAAGATGTATGAATTACTTGGAGCGCCCGGATGAAGGCACAGTTACCATAGACGGTTTTACAGTGAAGGGAAATCATCCTTCCAAACGGGATATATTGGCGCTGAGAAGAAAAACAGCGATGGTTTTTCAACATTACAATCTGTTTAAAAATAAGACCGTTTTGGAAAATGTAACAGAAGGTCTGATTGTGGCCAAAAAAGTATCCAAACAGGAAGCAAGGGAGATTGGGATCTCGTTGCTTGAGCAGGTGGGCCTTGCAGAAAAAATGGATGAGTACCCGTCGCGGCTTTCCGGCGGGCAGCAGCAGCGCGTTGGTATAGCAAGGGCATTGGCCCTCAATCCGTCCGTTATTTTATTTGATGAACCAACATCTGCGCTTGACCCGGAAATGGTTGGGGAAGTTCTGTCCATCATTAAAAAAATTGCGCGTGATGGGATTACCATGGTTGTTGTGACCCATGAAATAGAATTTGCTCGCGAGGTGGCGACCCGTGTCGTTTTTATGGACGAAGGCCAGATCGTCGAAGAAGGCGTGCCGGAGGAAATTCTTGTTCGCCCAAAACATGATCGGACAAAGCAATTTTTAAAGAGATTAGTCAGAGAAGAAGATTACGCAATCTAGGGGGAAAGGGAATGAAGAAAGTTTTACTGGGAGCCGCTTTATTCACGCTCTTTGCTTTTATGGGGGGCTGCTCGCAAAGTTCAGCAGATTCAGAAAAAACAGATGGTAAACAAGTGGTGAAGGTAGCGATTAGTGATGAAGTGAATCCTCCGTTTCTGTATGCCGATGAAAATAACAATCCGATTGGATATGACATGGATTATATGAAAGAAATAGAAAAAAAGCTTCCGGAATATACCTTTGAATATGTGTGGGGAGAGGAAGAATCCAATTTGGTTGGCGTTGATACGGGAAAATATGACTTTGCCATTAACTGGTTCTTTAAAAATCCGGAAAGGGGAGAAAAGTTTCTGTATCCGGAGCATGAATTTGGCTATTCATTGACAGCGCTCGTTACAAAAAAAGATCGAGATGATATTAAAACATTGGATGATATGGTGGGGAAAAAATTCCCGCCGATGTCTCCAAGCGGAGGTCTTCGCACTATTTTAAACGCTTATAACGAACAACATAAGGACCGTCCATTAACGATTGAAAGCATGGATGCTCCTTCCAATGCGGAAAATCTCAAACTTGTTGATAAAGGCAAGGCCGACGCGATGTTTATGAACGTCACAACGTTCAATGAAATTCAAAAAGAGCTGGATCTTGACTTGAAAGTGGCCGGCATTATATCAAAAGAACCGATATGGACGGTATACCATAAGGACCATACAGAGCTTGCCAAAAAGATAGATGAAGCCACGGTTGAATTGCGGGAAGACGGCGTATTGTCCAAGCTGGCCGAAAAATGGTTTGGCGTAGATTTCTTTAAAGATCTTGATTACATGAATGAAGAAGGATTTCATTTTGAACCATAATGTTTCCGTGTTGGGCCGCCCGGTGCCGCCCGGCGCGGACTTTCATGATCATAGCGTCTTTCAGGTGGTGAATGAATATGAATTCGGGGTTTGCAGGCTGGCTTGATTTATTTGTCAAAGTATTGGAGAAATTGCCGCTCACACTCCTGATGCTCGGCCTTTCTTTGTTTTTTTCCATCATTCTCGGGTTGGTAATCGCGGTCATCCGTATTCAGAAAAAGCCGATGTTGTATCAGTTGGCTACCTTTTATTTATCTTTCACAAGGTGCACGCCGCTGCTCGTACAGCTTTTTCTCGTCTATTTTGGCCTGCCGCAATTACTGCTTGCTTTCCATATCGATATTAATAGTTGGGACCGGCTTGTCTTTCTTGTGATGGCCTTTTCTTTTCATACGGCCGCTTACTTGTCGGAAGTTTTCAGGTCCGCGTATCTTGCTGTCGGAGAGGACCAATTGGAAGCTGCTTACAGTGTCGGAATGAGCTATTCCCAGGCTTTAACAAGGATTGTTTTGCCGCAGGCGTTTGTCATTTCGTTGCCGAACCTCGGAAATAACATCATCGAGCTCCTGAAAGATACGTCACTCGCTTTTACGATTGGCATTATCGATATTATGGGGCAAGTGCGCATCATATTGGGAAACAACCATGGCATGGGAATGTTTCAAATCTATGTCGTCATTTCCCTCGTGTATTGGGGAACGTGCATCTTGATTGAAAGCGTGATTGGTTTTATGGAAAAACTGTTTAAAAAAGGGCGGGTTAGCTTATCTGAATAAAGGTAGTGATATGAATGTCTATCATTAATTTGGAATTTGCTTTGGAACATGTTCCGGACGTATTGAAGGGTGTTCCTGTCATGCTGTCGATTGCGGTTGTCGCTATGGTGTTTGGCTCGATTTTTGGCTTGTTGATCGCTTTATGCAGAATTTATCGAGTTCCGGTGTTACATCGTTTTCTTATTTTGTACATTTCCTTTATAAGAGGCACGCCGCTCTTGGTTCAGCTGTATGTGTTTTTTTACGGTGTTCCCGTTCTCATAGATTACTTGAATGCGAAGTTCGGCCTGAACATGGATGCCCAAGGTATTTCACCGCTTATTTATGCGTTTATCAACTATACGCTTCATACGGCGGCGTATCAGGCGGAAATTTTCCGTTCTGCCATCAATGCGCTGAATGTTGGACAAATGGAAGCGGCCTATTCTGTTGGCATGACAACGGCACAAGGCTTGCGGAGGATTATACTGCCCCAAGCGTTTCTAGTCGCGCTTCCCAATTTAGGCAATACATTTATTAGTTTGATGAAGGCGACGTCGCTTGCCTTTGCCGTTAAAGTCGTGGAGATCATGGCGCTTGCTAAAATTATTGCTAATGACGGTTATCGATTTCTGGAAATGTATGTAGTGGCATCCATTATTTATTGGGTCATCTGCCTGTTTTTTGAGGTTGTTTTCGCGAAGCTTGAAAAAAGAATGCGCCGCCACGAATCTCATTGGGATGCAAAATTGGCGTGAAGACTTTTTCGAAAGGGAAACGGATGGGGCCTTTTCCTATCTCATCGTTTTTAATAGAAGTGAAGCCTGATCCAGAAGCGAAATGGATTGCACCCTGTACCGATTTTCGCGCACAATGCCTGTTCGGCTAGACGATAGGCGTGCTCTTTTTTTTCCAAGTCGAACAGCCTTCTGCGATCAATATAGAGGGGCCGGGAAAGTCGGTGCAATTTGAAATTCCCGCGTTCTGGACGGCGCACAGCAAGATGATCCAGACGAAGACAGAGGATCAGCACGATCTCGGTTTACATCGACAATCGGAAAAGACGCTTCATCTGTTTTGGGTTTCTTCATTATTCAATTATTGTTTCGTGGCGTAAAAAACCTAAGTGGCACTGGTCCGCAACTTCCCATAAATGAGGGCCTGCGTCAGAAAGGAGATCCCCCCAACTAAAAAAACAGTCGGTGGGAAGCACTTTGTTTTCTTCCGACTGATTGATGTTAGAGGTTTTTTAGGCGTCTCTTTTTACGTAGTATATTCTCCATTAATGCGCACATAATCATAGGATAAGTCACATCCCCAACCGGTGGCGTTCCCTGGGCCTTGACCGAGAGAAACGAAAATCCCGATGTCGTTTCCTTTTAAGTACTTCGCCAACTCCTCCTGGTTGGGCGCTGTCGGTTCTCCATCCTTAAATACAATGAGATCACCAAATGAAACGGATACTTTGGCCGGATCAATAGTGAAATCCGCATTTCCAATCGTTGAAATAATCCTGCCCCAGTTCGGGTCGGCTCCAAAGATGGCTGTTTTGACAAGGGGAGAATTAATGATACCCTTGACCATTCTCTTAGCTTCGGATTCACTGTTGGCCCCTGACACGTTCACCTCTACAAGCTTAGTTGCTCCTTCCCCGTCACGGGCCAAGTCTTTGGCCAGGCTGATGAGCATAGCGGTCAATGCTTGTTCAAATTCATCAAGATCGACCGGGCCTGCCAGGCCATTGGCCATGATCGCCACCGTATCGCTCGTGCTCGTATCCCCATCAACTGAAACCATATTGAACGATACATTCACCGCTCTTTTTAATATTTTTTGTAAATGTTCAGGAGCAATTTCGGCATCTGTCACAATATAACTGAGCATAGTCGCCATGTTCGGTTCAATCATGCCGGACCCTTTGGCGATCGCGCATACAGTGGCATTGCCCACTTGCTCTTTACGGTATTTTGGGAAGGTGTCTGTCGTCATGATGGCTTCGGCTGATTTCTGTAGTGCCCCTTTTGTTAACTCCTGTTTCAAGCCGGGAATCCCTGCCAATATGTTTTTGACAGGTAGAGGGACTCCGATCACACCGGTGGAAGATGGTAAAATGTCTTCCGGATTGACGGCAAGCTCCTCCGCCAGAGTATCAATGATATGGTGGACATCTACGATGCCTTGTTGCCCGGTCGCTACATTGGCGTTTTTGCTGTTAATGACAAATGCTTGCAAATAACCATTTTTGATATGTTCTTTGCCTACAACGACAGGTGCTCCGCAAAATTGATTTTGGGTAAACATCGCAGCCGCCGCCGCGCGGACTTCGGAGTATATGACGGTGAAATCAAGTGTTTCATCTTTAATGCCCACATTTTTTGCGCAAGATAGAAATCCTTTCGGGAAGGTAAGTGGATTGTCCATTAGAATCATCTCCTGCCTTATCTGTTTTTATTTATATTATACAATGGACAGACCTGAAAGAAAGGGATTTTTGAATAATTATTTAAAAATGTGCATAAATATGAATAAATGTATTGACTTTCACCTGTCGTTCAGTAAGATAAGTTATATATTAAATAAAAAGGTGATAATCAATGATCGAAATCCGCAAAGCAACTTTGAAAGATATTGATCAAGTACATGATTTGGTGAATAAATATGCTAAAGAAGAATTACTGCTGCCAAGGACGCGCGAATCGCTCGTCATCAACATCCAGTCTATTTTTGTGGCAAGTGAGGGTGGAGAGGTGCTTGGTGTTGCCTGCCTGGCCATTCTAGGTCAAGACCTTGCGGAAATTCGATCACTTGCTGTTTCCGAAAAAGCACAAGGCCGTGGAATAGGAAAGATGCTTGTCGAGAAAATTATAGAAGAAACGAAAAATATTGGTATCTCAAAGTTGATATCATTGACATATCAAGTTGTCTTTTTTGAAAAATGCGGTTTTACAATCATCGAAAAAACGGAGATGCCCCAAAAGGTTTGGACCGATTGCATTCATTGTCCAAAATTTCCGGCATGCGATGAAGTAGCCATGGCCATCCATTTGTGATATTGTTCAAAAATTACATTAATATAAAACAACATTGACAGATTCGTGAACTTATTGTTATAGTATTAATCGTTATGTTATAAATAACGTTAAAACAATATAAACATAAGTTTAAGACTGTCAAATCTAACCAGACTTTGTTGAGAAAACGTAAACAAAGCATTACGTAGATTTAGAGCCAGTAAACGATTGTAAATGATAGTAACACGTCTTGCGGATTATCCATTTACAGTAGTTGCTGGCTTTTTTCATTGGAAAACTTTTCTAACTGTATATCCTTTTCTCAACAAGACATGATGACCGATGAAAAAGAAGGTGACTGCGGGAAAGAAGAGTTCTGGAATAGAGGAAGAAAGCCGTCATCTATGTATCTGTCACCAGACCATATTTTGCCAATGGGAATCAGTCTTCATCAATGTAAAACAGGCCGGACAGGAGAAAGTAGCGAAAACGCATTCGCCTTCATTCTGTATCCGCTTTTTCAGCATTCCCTCCGATTTGGAAAGAGTTTTCAGACGACTCCCTTTCAGCAGTGGTTTGCAAAGATAGCCGCGAAATTTGGGAAAAAGCGCTATGATCCGCTTTGACTTGCTTTTAACAGTCGGATGCTTCGTAATATTGGGATCTTTTCAAAAAAAGACTGCTCCAATTTTTCGGCTTCTCTTTTTTATACCGAGAAGATCCCTAGCTTTCTCAAATGTGAAAACCCTTTAAGAGAAAAGTCATCGGGCCTGTTAGGGGTGAAGGCGGATTCACCATTCCTTCTTACATTTTATGAAAGGCTTTACGGATAAAATGTTATCGGATTCATCTCTAGTGAAATGCAAACAGGCTTCTTCGTCTGGAAACTGTTTTCGATGGGGATTTGCGGTTGATCCAGATTGGGCACTCAGTGTTGGTAAAAAGAACGGGCATCCAATTCGGAAATAAATTTTCCGGAAATCAGATTGTACCGCGTTGCCCTGGCGGCAATAGGGGAAACGAAAGAAAGGCACTTCATTGAAGACGGTACGTTAGGACAGTACAAGCTTAAATCCTTTCATATCCAATAACTTAACCGAAATACGGTGCATCGAACCGGCTGATCCATTTGTTCCATTGGGTTTGTTTACAGAAAAGCAATGCAAACTCTCCGGTAAACTGGAATGATTTTGTTAGTGCCTGTCTGTACTGTATGTTGTCGTTGAAAAGGATTGGACATTGGAAAAAGAAGTACAAATGACAAGAGAGAAATGATGTAGATGGGAGAGAGTACGTAATGGAAAATTATCTTAACTTTATTGGCGGGGAATGGGTTGGTTCTGTTTCTGGAGAAAAGCACGAACATTATAACCCGGCGAAGCCAAATGAATGTATCGGTTCAACTGAAGTCTCAACACCCGAAGATGTGAATAGAGCCATTAAAGCGGCAAAATCCGCTTTCAAAGGCTGGAAAGCAACTTCTTCGGTGGCAAGAGGAGAGATCCTTCGTAAAGCTGCTGATATTTTGGAAGAGCGGGCAGATGATATTGCCAAGTCAGCCACATTGGAAATGGGAAAACGCTTTATTGAAACAAAGGGAGAGGCCCTGCGCGGGGCATCCATTTTGCGATATTACGCACAGGAAGGGTACCGCAAAACCGGTGAAGTCCTACCCTCGGCAAACGCCGGATCGACTTTGCTTGCACTGCGTGTTCCTGTAGGGGTAGTGGCAGCGATTACCCCGTGGAATTTTCCAATCGCCATTCCCATTTGGAAACTGGCTCCCGCACTCGTATTTGGCAATCCTGTCGTCTGGAAGCCGGCACAGGAAACGGGTATCACTGCCGCTAAAATCGCCAAAGTCTTTGAAGAAGCGGGTCTTCCGGCAGGCGTACTAAACCTTGTGTTGGGTAGAGGTTCTGTTATTGGAGAAGTCATGACAGAGCATGAAGATGTAACGGCTATTACGTTTACTGGCTCAAACGCGGTTGGGCAAACAATCGCGCAACAGGCAACGGCAAACGGCAAGAAATATCAATTGGAGCTTGGGGGCAAAAACCCGGCGGTTGTACTTGCGGATGCCAATTTGGATCTTGCCGCTCGTCTCGTCGTAGAAGGGGCAATGAAACAAACAGGTCAACGTTGTACAGCGACTAGCAGAGTATATGTTGAAGCACCTGTTCATGATCAATTCGTTGAAAAAGTAATTGAACAAGCAAAGCAAATCAAAATCGGCGACGGTTTACAAGAGGAATACACGATGGGGCCTGTTGCTTCCAAAAAACAGTTCGATACCGTTACAGGTTACATCCAAAAAGGGAAAGAAGAAGGCGCCACGCTTTTATACGGCGGTGAAGCGCTTGACATCAATGGCGGTTACTATATCGAACCAACGATCTTTGGTGATGTTACTCATGAAATGACAATTGCCAAAGAGGAAATTTTTGGGCCGGTTGTGGCAGTCATGAAAGTGGCCGATTATGAAGAGGCTCTTGAAAAAGCAAATGATACGATTTACGGATTAAGCGCAGCGATCTTCACCACAAATCTGGAAAAAGCATTTCATTTTATCGAACACAGTGAAGTGGGAATGGTGCAAATAAACGGAGAGACTGGCGGTGCTGAGCCACAGGCTCCGTTTGGGGGAACGAAAGCTTCCGGCCAAGGACCAAAAGAACAGGGACAGGCTGCGGCTGAATTCTTTACAACAAATAAAACGGTAACTTTTAACCCATTCGCGAAGTAATAACATCTTCTCTGCTGAAAGCGGACGGTCTTTCAGCAGAATCTCTTATAAATGAATAAAGGAGAAAGGTAATGCAAAAAGATCGAAATATTGAAAAGGTTTTATCTCGTTGGGATGTTCTGTTTTTAGCCTTTGGCGCGATGATTGGTTGGGGCTGGGTCGTGTTATCCGGAGAGTGGATTCTTGGAGCCGGTACGGTTGGAGCGATGATCGCATTTGTCGCAGGAGGCGTCCTCGTTATATTTGTTGGTCTGACTTATGCGGAACTCGCATCTTCCATGCCTACGACAGGCGGAGCGCTTATATATGTTTTAAGGGGTATTGGTCCTAAAACTTCCTTTACAGCTTCATGGATGCTCGCACTCGGTTACATTTCGGTTGTAGCATTTGAAGCGGTGGCACTGCCTACCGTGATCGAATATATTTTTCCAAACTATAAAGTAGGTTTCATGTATACGATTAATGGTTATGATGTATATCTTTCCTGGGTTCTTGTAGGTGTGGTCGGTTCCATCTTTGTGACAATTGTAAACTATCTCGGCATCAAATCCGCCGCCTTTTTACAAATGGTACTGACGATTATTATCGCTATTATTGGATTAATGCTCATTTTTGGTGGTGCTTTTAACGGTGAAGTTTCCAATGCCGAGCCGCTATTCATTGGCGGAATGAGCGGGATCATGGTCGTTGCGATTATGACGCCATTTATGTTTGTCGGTTTTGATGTGATTCCGCAAACAGCCGAAGAAATGAACGTTCCCGCCAGGTCAATTGGGAAAATTTTAATTGTATCTGTTGTAATGGCCGTTATTTGGTATGTTGCCATTATATTTGCGGTTGGGTTGGGCCTTGATCATAGTACCCTGGCCAATTCTACACTTCCGACGGCTGATGCAATGGCCAAATTGTTTGGAAGCGACATCTTTGGCATTATATTGATACTCGGAGGAATTGCGGGTATTATTACGAGTTGGAACGCGTTTATTATCGGAGGAAGCCGGATTTTGTATGCGATGGCTGAAAAGAAGATGATCCCATCTTGGTTTGGCAAGCTTCATCCCAAACACGGAACACCGGTAAACGCTGTCTTATTTATCGGTACTTTGGCGACAGTAAGCCCGCTGCTTGGACGGCCCATGCTTGTCTGGCTTGTGGACGCGGGTGGACTTGCTATTGTTATTGCTTATTTGCTGGCTGCGGTGGCTTTTGTTCAGCTCCGCAAAAACGAACCGGAGATGGAGAGGCCCTTTAAAGCCGGAAAGTCAAGCATTGTCGGGTGGCTGGCCGTTCTTATGAGTATTTTCTTCGTTATTCTATACATGCCCGGAATGCCGGCGGCTCTCATTTGGCCATATGAATGGGTTATTTTTGCCGGTTGGGCGCTTCTCGGTTTCTTGCTCATGTTGTCCATGAGAAAAAATTTTTCATCCGGTGAAATCCGGTATCAACACAACAAAAAAATAGGATAGTCGTACAAAGTGAAATGAATCCAATTTGACTAAGATTGGATTCATTTTTTTGTAAAAATCCTCATTGAAACCGTTAAACTTCTATGATAAACTATGAATTGTATCCAAAACAAAGAGAGGTGGATATCATTGCCGAGCGATGCCACGTCAAATAAATCGACGATTGTCAAAAACGTCACGAAGCGGCTTAGAAAAGCCATTTTGGATGGTACGTTAAAAGAAGGCGATCGTTTAATCCAGGAGGAATGGGCAGAACGTCTCAAGGTAAGCAGGATGCCCATACGTGAAGCATTGACGCAACTCCAAATTGAAGGATTAGTCGAGCTTGTTCCGCATAAAGGAGCAGTCGTTACACCGATTACAAAAGACAATATAGAAGAAATATATCACCTTCGCTCCATGCTTGAGGGATTGGCGGTGGAAAAGTCTCTTCCTTATTTAACCGAGGAAGATAAACAGCATTTATATGATATTTTAATTCAAATGGAGACACTCGAGTTAACAGATGAAACAAATGATCAATATATCCAACTGAATGCATCCTTCCATCAGACACTCAGAAGCGGCTGTCCGTGGCCCCGCGTTCAGAAAATGGTCGAAATGTTGGGGATTTCACCAATCGCCCCCAATTTATTAATCGACTACTATCAGGAAACGCAAAGGGAACATCGCCTTATATATGAAGCGGCGTTACGGGGAGATCCTGCTGAGCTAAGGGCTGCGGTGGAGTATCATATTTTGCGGACAAAAAATAATTTGATCAAGTGCATGGAACACATGAAAAAACATACTTAACTTGAACGGGGGTATAAAAATATGTATGATTTTGCGATTGTAGGCGGCGGTATTGTAGGGCTTTCAACAGGCATGGCCATATATGACAGATTTCCAAATGCCAAAGTGGTTGTGATTGAAAAAGAATCCGCTGTTGCCACGCATCAAACAGGACATAACAGCGGGGTCATCCATTCGGGAATCTATTATAAGCCAGGGAGCTATAAAGCGCGTTTTGCCAGACAAGGAAGCCAGTCAATGACTGAATTTTGCCAGAAACACAATATTGATCACGACATATGCGGCAAGGTCATCGTGGCGACGAAACCTGAAGAACTGCCGCTTCTTGAAAACTTGTATGAGCGCGGTTTGCAAAATGAACTGGCCATTGAAAAAATTGAGTCAGCCGAATTGAAAGAAATTGAACCTCATGTGGCGGGTCTTGCAGCCATTCGGGTACCTATGGCTGGTATCGTCAACTACAGGCAAGTGAGCGAAAAGTTTGCAGAAATCATTGCCGATCACGGCGGCGATATTTTGTTAAACACAAAAGTAGAGAAAATCAACGAAGAAAATGATGAGGTCGTAATCGAAACGAATAACGGAACGATAAAAGCCGGCATTGTCATTAATTGCGCGGGCCTTCACAGTGACCGGGTTGCTGCTGCCGCAGGCTATAAAACGGATATGAAAATAGTGCCTTTCCGTGGGGAATACTACAAGTTGAAACCGGAAAAGCGGTATCTCGTTAAACATTTGATTTACCCGGTTCCAAACCCCAAGTTTCCGTTTTTGGGCGTCCATTTTACCCGCATGATCGATGGCGAAGTGGATGCGGGCCCCAATGCTGTGCTTGGATTTAAACGAGAAGGTTACAAGAAAACGGACTTCAATCCCAAAGACCTGGCTGAAACGTTAACATACGGCGGCTTTTGGAAACTTGCGTCCAAGTTTATGAAAGAGGGAATGGAAGAATATATCAGGTCATTCAGCAAAGCTCAGTTTACGAAGAGCCTTCAAGCATTAATTCCGGAAATCCAAGAGGATGACCTTGTACCGGCACCTGCCGGCGTTCGCGCCCAGGCATTAAAAGATGATGGCTCCATGGTGGACGACTTCCACATTATTATGGGGCAACGCTCGATCCATGTATGTAATGCACCATCGCCGGCTGCAACAGCATCAATAGAGATCGGAAAAGAAGTGGCACGAAGAATTCCTGAACAGTCACACCTTAAAGAAGCGGCTGTCACAATTCAATAAAGAGGGGATATCGATGGAGTTTAATGCAAAAACGATGTTCATTGCAGGCCATGCGCGCCTGCCGCAAGGAATGGCTGCCAAAAGCGTCTACGAGACACTGACCATTACAGCAGAAATTGATGTAAAGTATGGGGTCATACTAAAAGCCTCCGCTACTCTTGCAACTGAACATGGAAGTGATTTTATCGGGCGCCTTCTAAGAGGAACCAGTTTGAAGGATGGCATTGACGAACAGATTGAAGCCATTCAAACGTATTATAAAGGGAAAGCGACCAACGCGCTTATTGCTGCCATGAAAGATTTGCACTTGCATTTCAAGCAAATCACTGAAGGGGAAAAATAAGGCGAGGAGTTCCTCCTGAAGTGTGGGATCGTTATACGGAAATATGATCAAAAAGCTCAGCGAGCCCCTTGGCGGGCATTGTTGAGCTTTTATTCTTCGGTTGCTTTTACCCACAAGGATTTGACAACTTCTGTGAAAGACTGTAACTCCTCTTTTTCCTCTTTTTTCTTCAAGTATATAAGAGATGTTTTAAAGCTGATTTTTTGGTCCGTCAACTCGATAGGAATCAACAATCCACTGTTTAACTCTTTTTTTATGAGATTGCTAGATAGCAGTCCATAGCCTGTTCCTTTTAATACAGCGCGTTTGATTGCTTCTTCACTGCCGAATTCAATATTTTTTTTCGGAGAAAAGTCTGTTTGTTGTATATAGTGGTGAATGAGGGCCTTGTAGTTCCCGCTGATTCTGTATCTGATAAAAGGCAATTTGTTGATGATTTCGTTCACTGACAATTGCTCAGAGACAGATTTTGCTGCGACTAATAAGAGCTCTTCTTCATCTAAAATGATATTTTCTATTTCTTCTCTTACTATTTCCCCTGCAATAACGCCTAAATCGAAAGTGTTGGATTCAATTCCTTTTATGACCTCGTTACTGTTACAAGAAGCTAAGTTGATATGGACATCGGGAAATGTCTTTAAAAACTCAGATACAATGAAAGGAAAGTAGTTGGTGCAATAAAATTCAGAAGCAGCAATATGAAGATAACCGTTTGGCTTTTCGAGATCTTCAAAGGCGGATTCCATTCGATCCACGATCAAAAAAAGTTCATCAGTATACTTCTTTAACAGCTTGCCGGCCGGCGTTAAATGATTGGTTCTTCCAACACGAAAGAATAATAGTTGATTCAACTCTTTTTCCAGTGACTGAATCTGAGCCGTAACAGTTGGCTGGGTAAAATTCAGTTTCTCCGCCGCCTTCGTAAAATTCAAGCACTCTGCCACCACCTGAAACGTTTTTAAATTCCTCAATTCCATTCCCGCGCCACCTCTGTACATCATATTGCCAACAGTTTACCATAGATCGGCCAATAGAAATGTATCCATAGAAGCGATTGATGAAAACGATCACAAAGTTCAATTTCTCAATTAATATGCACCATGCTATGTTAAAAGTAATGGGGTGATTACGTGATTGTTTGCTGAGTTTAAAAAAGCGTGGGGTCACGATCATACGTTACATGCAACGGGGGTGATTATGTGATTGTTTGTACAACATTAGACTTATCCGCTGAAATGAGACAAAAAATAGCGAAAGAAACGCAAGTTCCTGTCGTTCAAAGAACAATCAATGAACTGAGCAGAAGGGAGAAAAATGCTGTGGAAATTCTAATCACTTATGGAAACTTTGATGATGCTGTCACCGTTGAGGAATTGCGGCAGCTTCCAGGGTTGAAATGGATCCATGTCTTAAGCAGCGGGACGGAGCAATTGCCGATAACTCCAATCAAAGATAAGAACATTCTCGTCACTTCATCAAAAGGGATTCATGCGATTCCGATCAGTGAGTATGTGATTTTCGCCGTTCTTTATTTTGCAAAACATATACCACAATTTATAAAGCTTCAGGAACAGAAGAGCTGGTCATATACTGCTGGAATGTCTGAAGTTTATGGCAAAACTTTAGGCGTGTTGGGAACGGGTGTAATTGGATTGGAAATTGCCAGAAAAGCAAGGGCGCTTGGCATGAGAGTAATCGGAGTAAATCGGAGCGGCCGTCATATGGTCGGCTTTGATGAAGTCCATCGTGTTCAGCAGTTGAAGGAAATAGTCCCATGTTGTGATTATATTTGCAGTGCGCTTCCATCTACTGATGAGACGAGAAATCTCATCGACAAAAATATCATTCAACTGATGAAGGATCAAGTCATTTTTATAAATGTCGGCAGAGGGGATGTCATTGTTGAAGAACATTTGTTAGAAGCTTTAAGAACAGGAAAAATAGGCGGTGCGGCTTTGGATGTGTTTAAAAGCGAGCCGCTTGAAGTTCAACATCCATTTTGGAGAATGAAAAATGTGTTGATTACACCTCATGCTTCCGCCAGAACGAATATGTACATGTTCCGTGCTCTTCAAATGTTCCTTGAAAATTTTCGCTATTATCAACAGAATGCTCTTCAGTTTATGGTCAATAAGGTGGATTTTCATTAACGTCATGTAGAAAGAAGGGAAAGCACATGGTGAAATACAGACAAGATCCAACTTTTAAGGAGCCCAGGTTTAGTGGGATCAGTACTTTTATGAGGCTTCCGCACGTGAAGACATTGGAAAATGTAGACGTGGCCATCATAGGTATCCCTTTTGATACGGGGCAAACATTCAGAACAGGAGCAAGGTTTGGACCGCAAGCCATTCGCAACTTTTCGTCGCTTGTGCGCTGCTCCTCGAATCACCACAAAATCAATATATTTGATTATATTTCCGCTGTGGATTATGGAGATATTCCGGTTGTTCCGGGATTTATCCAAGAAACATATAAAAATATAGTCGAAGTTTTGGCTCCTATGTATAAAAAGGAAATCGTCCCGATTGTCATGGGCGGGGACCATTCCATTTCACTAGGAGAGCTGCGAGCTGCTGCCGAACATTATGGACCTGTTTCTCTCGTCCACTTTGATGCGCACACTGATACAGTAGACAGCTATTTTGGACAAAGGTACACACATGGTACCCCTTTTAGGCGGGCTGTGGAAGAAGGATTAATTGACCCTTTTCATTCTATCCAGATTGGATTGCGCGGGTCAATCAATAGCGTGGACGAGTACGATCAATCCAGAGAACTCGGATTTGAAGTGATAACGACCGAAGAAGTCCTGGACATGGGAATCAAGTCATTAATTTCTGCTATTAAACATAGAGTGGCAGGCCGGCGTGTCTTCCTTTCTTTTGATGTAGACTTTATTGATCCGGCATTTGCCCCGGGGACGGGCACCCCGGAAGTTGGAGGAATTTATCCGCGTGAGGCCTTCCAAATATTACGCCAACTGACCGATATTCCTTTTATTGGTTTCGATGTGGTGGAAGTTCTTCCAGCGTACGATCATGGAGATATCACATCCGCATTGGCAGCAAACGTTATGTTTGAAATGATGTGTTTAACGGCATTGAATAAAAAAGAACACACCTGATGTGTAACAGAATGGGAGTGAGACACAACTAAATCAGCTGATGAAAAAACGAACAAACTTCATTCAGTAGGCGTTTTCTTCCATCTCCCTACTGAATGTTAGTTGAACCAATCGGGCATTTAGGTGCCGTTTACTCCCACTTAGCCCTTTTGTATTCACTCAAGATTTTGAAGTGGGAGTTTTACGGCACCTTACATGCGGGATAAAGTGAAACTTCATTGAATAAGATGGGACGGTTTGTATTCTCAGAGAATATGAAACAATTTCGAAAAAAATTTGACAAATTTGTTGACACCGCAGACACTCGGTGATATTCTTTAGATAAGAATTATTTTAAACATATTCACCTTTTGAAAAATGCCTTTTCAAAATCGTGAATAGTATAGATTGTACACAAACGACAGGGAAAGTAAAATAAGCAAAACTGCAATATTCACTGTGACTCTACTTCCATAGAGCGGTGAAGTGAATATAAGCCAGTTGTTCGAATGTAAGCCTTTCTATTTGGAAAGGTTGTTCGACAACTGGCTTTTTACGTTTTCTGTCAAACCCGTTTTTACTGATAAAAATTTTTACAGGAGGAATATTTTCATGGGAGTTGCAACAGAAAGCAAATTCGTAAAGAAAACAGCCGGTTATGAGGTAAAGCCTCATCCGCAGTCAAACCGTTTGTTCCACATCACAGTTAACAAAGAAGCGATTGCCAAGTTTTTAGCGGCAGTGGAAGAGAAAAACATCTCTGTCCAAAGCCTTGAGTACACACCATACCAGCGCTTGATCGTATCTTCTCTTCTTCAAGATTTCGTGGGAGAAGATCTCGGCGAAACGCTTAGAGGAATTGTTCACGACCGCGAAACAGGCGGATTTACACTCGGTTTGGAAGGTGTAACTGAAAACACAGATGAGTATGTGATTTTTGCAACAGCGATTACACATCTACTTGGACAGCCCAACTTTGACGCCATGTCCGGAAAATATTATGCGCGTTTTACAGTAAAAGACACTGATAATAGTGACTCTTACCTGCGTCAAGCATACCGTCTCTTTACGCTCCATACTGACGGAACATTCGTTGATGAGCCAACTGACTGGTTGCTCATGATGAAAATGATTGAAGAAAACGCGCGTGGCGGTGAATCAAGACTTCTTCACTTGGATGATTGGAAAGAGCTTGATAAATTTGCCAACAATCCGCTTGGAAGCCATAAATTCTTGTACAAAGCTCCACCAAGCAAAAACGTTTCACAAGAAGTTAATCGTGCAACATTCTTTAAAAAGAATGACAAACCTTGCATCTGCTTTATCGACCAATTTGTTTATCCAGAAACAATTGATCAAGCTAAATACTTGGAAGAACTTTCTGCTTCCATGGAAAGCGATGAGAGCGTCATTGAATTGGAACTTCCAGTAGGCGACCTCGTTGTCGTCAACAACTTGTTCTGGTTGCACGGCCGTGCGGCATTTGAAAAAGATCCAAACTTAAATCGTGAATTGATGCGTCAACGTGGACGTTTCTTAGAGTAAATCAATCTCATTTGGAAAAAACCTCTACCATTTTGTATGCACCCTTTGCAGGGTGCTTTTTTTATAGACAGAGAACATAATCCATATAGATCCAAGTGAATCCAAGAGAAGAAATCGCAAACCCAGTCACCATTTCCGGTTCATCGTACGCGCTCAAGTATGATGGTGCCGTTCGGACATTGCACTATGCAAAACTGGTCGACAGACGACTATTTGTGATTTGGCGGTAAAATCATGAGCGGAGTAAAACGCGCGGCAAGCGGCTTCCTAAGCTGGAAGATAAAATATGTAGGAAAGCCGCTTGCGATGAACGCCCTCCCGCTTTGGACTAACAAGTTGAGCACAAAACTCGCGGACAAGCGTGGATAAGAGGGTGAGCCGAAATACCCGTGTATGAGGAGGTCATACCCGCGTATAGAGGAGAATACCCGCGCGTGGAGAGAAATACCCGCGCATGGAGAGAAATACCCGCGTATAGAGAAATACCCGCGTATAGAGAAAAATACCCGCGTATAGAGGAAAATACCCGCGTATAGAGGAGAATACCCGCGTATAGAGGAAGAATACCCGCGTATAGAGAAAAATACCCGCGTATAGAGAGAAATA
Source organism: Siminovitchia thermophila (assembly GCF_016909185.1). Classification (GTDB taxonomy): domain Bacteria; phylum Bacillota; class Bacilli; order Bacillales; family Bacillaceae_C; genus Siminovitchia; species Siminovitchia thermophila. The sequence continues at coordinate 145,666 of NZ_JAFBFH010000006.1, forward strand.
CCCGCGTATAGAGAGAAATACCCGCGTATAGAGAGAAATACCCGCGTATAGAGGAGAATACCCGCGTATAGAGAGAAATACCCGCGTATAGAGAAATACCCGCGTATAGAGGAAAATACCCGCGTATAGAGGAGAATACCCGCGTATAGAGAAAAATACCCGCGTATAGAGAGAAATCCCGCGTATAGAGGAAAATACCCGCGTATAGAGAGAAATACCCGCGTATAGAGAAATACCCGCGCATAGAGAAAAATACCCGCGTATAGAGGAAAATACCCGCGTATAGAGAGAAATACCCGCGTATAGAGAAATACCCGCGCATGGAGGAAAATACCCGCGCATGGAGGAAAATACCCGCGTATAGAGAGAAATACCCGCGTATAGAGGAGAATACCCGCGTATAGAGAAAAATACCCGCGTATAGAGGAAAATACCCGCGTATAGGGGGAAATACCCGCGTATAGGGGGAAATACCCGCGTATAAGGGGAAATACCCGCGTATAGGGGGAAATACCCGCGTATAGGGGGAAATACCCGTGTATAGAGGAAAATACCCGCGTATAAGGGGAAATACCCGCGTATAAGGGGAAATACCCGCGTATAGGGGGAAATACCCGCGTATAAGGGGAAATACCCGCATATAGGGGGAAATACCCGCGTATAAGGGGAAATACCCGCGTATAAGGAGAAATCCCGCGGATACCCGTCATATCATCCGCGGGATTAGGAAAGTTTCCCTTGAGCAACGGCCATGTTGCTTAGTCAATTTTTAAGGGTTTGTTTTCTTCTCCTTCGTGCCATTCTAATTCGAATTCAAATTCATACTTTCCATTTCTTTCTTCAAGTTCAATTTCTACGGTGACGAATTCTCCCGGTTCCACTTTTTGTGCCTGTTCTCCTTGGTGGAGCGTAAAAGATCCCTCTTCTTTTAATTTTGTTGCAATGGTTTGGAGGAGCGATGCTGCCTGTTCTCTTCCCATTTTTTCTTTATAACTGATCAGTCTGTTTGTTTGGCTTCTGGTGTTCATGATTCATCCTCCTTTCTGATATCTCTTATTACTATTCTTCCACAAAAAAGTAAAAGTTCCTCTAAAAGTGGTGATTTTATAGGGTTGTTTCCCGCGATGTGCTAAAATATACGTGAAAGAGGGTGGAAGGAGAATCGGATGGCTTGGTTATATGTTCTCTTTGCGGCTATTGTTGAAGTGTTTTGGGTCATTGGTCTGAGGTACTCGGAAACTTTTTGGGAATGGACCGGGACAATTGTGATGATTATTTTCAGCTTCTATTTTGTCATTAAAGCATGTGAAAAACTGCCATCTGGAACGGTCTATGCCGTTTTTACAGGTTCCGGGGCGGCTGCCATTGTCTTGATTGATTTTATCATTTTTAGCGCAGATTTCACCTTTATAAAACTAATTTTTATCGCCTTCATTATTATAGGAGTAGTGGGAATTAAAATAACGACAGACGAGAAGCGGGAAGTGTCGAAAAACCCTTCAGATGGAGGAGATTGATTTGGCATGGGTATATCTCATTATTGCAAGTTTCGGAGAAATTTTTGGTGTTATGAGCATCAATATGTATAATCAGAAAAAAAGTATCGGATGGCTGCTCGCCATTATTTTCACCTTTGGCTTCGGGTTTTATTTTTTGGCATTGGCGATGAAGGAAATTCCGCTCGGTACGGCGTATGCAATCTGGACGGGGTTGGGAGCGGCAGGCGCTGTCATAATGGGTATCCTCTTTTTTAAAGAGTCGGCAGGGTGGAAACGCATGTTATTTTTGAGCTTCATCATTGCTGGCGCAATCGGGTTAAAAGCGATTGAATGAGGGGTGAGCAATGATGGATGATGTAAGGTTTCACTCAATGGTTGAATGGTTGCGACAACATCACAATCAGGAAAATGCCGAAAAGATGGAAAGGTATATGCAAGGGCTATTTTCCTTCATTGGATTAAGGTCGCCAGAAAGAAGGAATCTCACAAAGAATTTTATTCAATTGTTTCATGACATGACAATGGATGAATGTAAACCTTTTATTTTAAAATTGTGGGAGCTTCCGGAAAGAGAGTTTCAAAATATTGCCTTGGACATACTTCGCAAAAAACAGCAACAATTGGATGCATCCCATATAGATTTGATTGAATATTTGATTATAACGAAGCCGTGGTGGGACACTGTTGATACCATTGCCAGCCACTTGGTTGGCACGTTATTTCTCAAACATCCCGAACTAATCGAATCAAGAGGCGAGAAATGGCTATCTTCCGATCATATGTGGCTTCAGCGGACTATGATCCTCTTTCAATTAAAGTATAAAGAAAAGACGGATGAAACATTGCTGTTTGCCAACATTAAGCGCACGATGCATATGGAGCAATTTTTTATTCAAAAGGCGATTGGCTGGTCGCTAAGAGAGTACTCAAAAAGCTGCCCTGCCAGTGTCCTGCATTTTATAGAAAGTCAACCATTGTCTAACCTGGCAAAAAGAGAAGGCTTAAAATATATGCAAAGAAAAGGGAGGAATATGGATGGCTAAAAAGGCGTTGCTAAACGTCGATTATACAAATGACTTTGTGGCTGAAGACGGCAAGCTTACTTGCGGGAGGCCTGGGCAGGATATTGAAAAGGCAATTGTTGACTTAACAAAACAGTTTTTGGAAAATGGTGATTTTGTCGTTTTTGCGGTTGATAAACATGAAGAGGAAGATGACTTGCATCCTGAGACGGCGCTGTTCCCTCCACATAATATTGCAGGTACAAGCGGACGGGAATTTTACGGCGGTTTGAAAGATTTGTACGAGCAGGAAAAAAATAACCCAAACGCATATTATATGGATAAAACAAGGTACAGTGCGTTTGCGGGAACGGACCTTGAAATAAAACTGCGTGAGCGGGCAATTGAAGAAGTCCACATTTGTGGGGTCTGTACCGATATATGTGTGTTGCATACGGCGGTGGACGCCTTTAACAAAGGGTTTCAAATGGTCATTCATAAGAATGCGGTGGCAAGCTTTAATGAGACGGGCCACAACTGGGCATTGACCCATTTTAAAAACACACTTGGGGCAAGAGTAGTCTGAGAAAGGGAGTAAAGGCGCATGAGATTTCATGAAAACGACGACAGCCTGGCGCTGCATACAGATTTATATCAAATTAATATGGCGAAAACTTATTGGCAAGATGGAATCCACGAAAGAAAAGCAGTATTTGAATTATATTTTAGAAAACTGCCGTTTGCAAACGGTTATGCCATTTTTGCCGGATTGGAAAAAGCGATTCATTATTTGCGGAATTTTCATTTCAGCGAAAGCGATTTGCGATATTTGCGGGATGATCTCGATTATAATGGGGAATTTATCGACTATTTGGCGAACCTTCGTTTTTCAGGGACGGTTCGTTCCATGAAGGAAGGAGAGCTTGTATTTGGCAACGAGCCCATCATGCAAGTGGAGGCACCGCTTGCCGAAGCGCAGCTCATTGAAACCGCACTCCTGAACATCGTGAATTATCAAACATTGATTGCCACTAAGGCTTCCCGAATAAAAGAAGTGGTCGGGGATGAAGTGGCGCTGGAGTTTGGTTCAAGGAGAGCGCAGGAAATGGACGCCGCTTTATGGGGAACACGCGCAGCTTTTATTGGCGGTTTCGATGCCACTAGCAATGTAAGGGCCGGCAAATTGTTCGGTATGCCTGTTGCCGGGACGCATGCCCATTCCATGGTCCAAGCGTATAAAGATGATTATACCGCATTTAAAAAATATGCGGAAAGTCATCGGGACTGCGTGTTTCTCGTTGATACATATGATACATTGAGATCCGGCGTTCCGGCTGCGATCCGGGTGGCGAAAGAATTTGGTGACAGGATTCATTTTAAAGGAATCCGCCTCGACAGCGGGGACATGGCCTTTTTATCAAAAGAGGCGAGGAAAATGCTGGATGCGGCCGGATTTCCTCACGCCAAAATTTATGCGTCAAGTGATTTGGATGAATATACGATTTTCCACTTGAAAGCACAAGGAGCAAAAATCGACTCCTGGGGAATCGGCACGAAACTCATTACTGCTTATGATCAGCCTGCGCTTGGGGCGGTATATAAAATGGTCGCCATCGAGAATGAGTTCGGAGAATGGGAGGATACGATTAAAATATCGAGTAACGCCGAAAAAGTAACCACCCCGGGCCGTAAAAAGGTTTACCGGATCATTAATCGGTTAAATCATAAGTCAGAGGGTGATTATATCACCTTATGGGATGAAAAGCCGGAAGAAGAAAAACAACTGAAAATGTTTCATCCTGTTCATACGTTTATTAGTAAATTGGTAACAGATTTTAATGCAAAACAATTACTTCATGAAATATTTGTAGACGGAGAGCTGGTATATGATTTGCCGGGCCTTCAAGACATTCAGGCGTTTGCCAGGGAAAACCTTGATCTCTTGTGGGCAGAGTATCGGCGTTCGCTAAATCCTGAAGAATATCCAGTCGACCTCAGTCAGGATTGCTGGGATAATAAAATGAGGAATATCGAAGCGGTCAAAGAAAAGATTGACCGTTTGAGAAAATAGAAGAAAGGGGACATGCGCCGTGAGTTTACAACAACAAATCATCAAAGAATTAAAGGTAAAGTCCCGGATCGATCCACAGGAAGAAATCCGCATCAGCATCGACTTTATGAAAGAGTATATGAAAGCTCATCCTTTTTTTAACGGATTTGTACTCGGTATATCTGGCGGACAAGATTCGACATTAGTCGGGAAACTGGCCCAGATGGCGGTTGACGAGCTGAACGAGGAGCGTGATGTGAAAAAATATAAATTTATTGCTGTCCGGCTGCCTTATGGCGTACAAAAAGATGCAAGCGATGTAGATGACGCGCTGGCATTTATTAAGCCGAGCGTGACTTATACAGTGGATATAAAGCCTGCCGTTGACGCAAGTGTGGCTTCCCTTGAAAAGGCGGGGGTGAAGATTTCCGACTTCACAAAAGGAAATGAAAAAGCGAGGGAACGGATGAAGGCCCAGTATAGCATCGCGGCAATGCATAACTGTGTCGTTCTCGGCACTGATCATGGAGCAGAAGCGATTACGGGGTTTTTTACAAAGCATGGAGACGGCGCAGCCGATCTCGTTCCTATATTCAGGTTAAATAAAAGGCAGGGAAGAATGCTTCTGAAAGAGCTGGGCTGTCCGGAACATTTGTACAATAAAATCCCAACCGCAGACCTGGAGGATGCCCGGCCGCTCTTGCCGGATGAGGTGGCGCTTGGCGTGTCATATGAGGATATCGATGACTATTTGGAAGGGAAGCAGGTTTCCCCGCAGGCTAAAAATACGATAGAGGCTTTATACCGCAAATCAATGCATAAACGGCATTTGCCGGCACATGTATTTGATGACTTTTGGAAATAGGGGGCGGTTCAGTCCCCTTCCATTCCACCATGTAAAATATGATAGGATCGGCAGGTGTATTCATTGACGACCGAGATTTCTCAGCAGCAAGTGAAAAAAGTGATTCAAAACATAGAAAAGGTCATTATTGGAAAAACAGAAGTAGCTCGGCTCAGTATCGTTGCGCTCCTGGCGGAAGGCCATGTGCTGCTGGAGGATGTACCCGGGTTAGGGAAAACGATGCTCGTCAAAGCGTTGGCGAAATCCGTTGATGCCGACTTTAAACGCATTCAATTCACTCCGGATTTATTGCCTTCCGATGTACTTGGCGTATCGATTTACAACCCGAAAGAAATGGCGTTTTCTTTTCGGCCCGGACCAATCGTGGGAAATATTGTTTTAGCCGATGAAATCAATCGGACTTCGCCTAAAACCCAATCTGCCTTGCTTGAAGCAATGGAAGAAAAAAGTGTGACGATTGACGGCGCGACACTCCATATGGAAAAACCGTTTTTTGTGATGGCAACACAAAACCCAGTAGAATACGAAGGAACATACCCGCTTCCCGAAGCCCAATTAGACCGGTTTTTATTGAAACTGAAAATGGGATACCCGGAAGCAAATGAAGAAGTAGAACTGTTGACGAGAGTACAAAAAGTCCCGCCAATCGACTACCTGGAACCGGTTATCAGCCTGGAGGAATTAAGACATTTGCAGCGCCAGGTGAAAGATATATTTGCGGAAGAAACGATTAAACAATATATCGTTGATTTGGCCATCAAGACGCGGTCTCATCCGGACATATTCCTCGGAATCAGCCCCCGCGGATCAATCGCCTTGCTAAAAGCGGCACAGGCATACGCATTTATTTCAGGGCGCGACTTTATTATCCCGGATGATGTCCAGTACCTTGCTCCATATGTTTTCTCCCATCGCATCCTTTTGCAATCCGAAGCCAAGTACCGTGGGGTTTCAGCCGAATCCCTTATAGGCGAATTGGTGAAGTCGGTTGATATACCGGTAAAAAGGGCTGTAAAATAAGATGAAAACAAGAAGTTCCAAAATTCCAATTATGGCAACATTGAAAAGACTTTCCGGATTTTTCCTTATCATCCTATTGCTTGCCCTTATTTTCTCCTATGCCATGTTTCAAGGCGGGTTTGTCAGCTGGTTTTTGTTTTTCAGCTTTTTGCCTGTGGCTGTCTATTCGCTTTTGCTGAATGCCTTTCCATTACGATTTGATGTGAAGAGGGATCTTTCCTCTGAACGGCTTTACGCCGGAAATAATGTACGAGTAACCATCACTGCAACAAGAACATTTCCTTTTCCTCTGCTTTTTTTAATCATCGAAGATGTTGCTTCCGTCAATGGTCATAAACAGATGCTTTTTCCCGGGTTTAGCAGGCGGTTGACGATTCGTTACGAGATTACCCGTATTCCCCGTGGAGAGCATATGTTTCATTCTGTCCGTTTTAAAACCGGAGACCTTTTCGGTTTTTTGGAAAAAGAAACATCCATTTCTGTTCCGAAAACGATCCTTGTCTATCCCAAGTTGAATCCTTTTATCCATGAACCGTTTAAACGGGCGCTGGAGCGTGGAATGGGATCAGGAAGATTCCAATATCATAAGGATGCCTCTCTTGTGGCCGGAATCAGGGAATATCAGCCCGGGGACCGATTTTCATGGATTGATTGGAAGGCGACAGCAAGGACAAATGACATCATGGCGAAAGAATTTGAGGTCAAAAGGTCCAATGATCCGCTATTCGTGCTTGATTGCAGCATTGCCGACCACTTTGAGAAAATGGTTGAATTTACAGCCTCTGCCGCAAGGTCCATACTTGAGAGCGGGGGACAGGCAGGCTTGTATTTGCCGGGGGGCGAAACATCATATCTCCCGGTGAATGGCGGCGAACGGCATTTTATGAATATATTATATGTCTTGGCGAAAGCGCGGCCTCAATTTAAAAATGTCATGGAAGAAATGGTAGAAGAGGCGAAACTGTTTCAACACAACGGAAGTGTGATTTTTATTGCGGCCTCACTGACAAGCTCTTTATTGGAACAGGCAGAAATGCTAGTAAGAAGGAAGCGAAATGTTGTTATTTTCCTTGCTCAAGCGAAAGCCGCGGCACCGCAAGAGAAAGTGTTGATTCAGGAAGCGCTGCAACGAGGTATGCACATTGAAAGATTATATGATCGAGAGATAAAAGCCGATTTATCGGGGGAGAAAGAAGCATGAATAAGGATCGGACATATATGAAACTACTGCTTTATGTATTTGGTTTTTTGCTTCTTTGGGAATGGCTTTTGCCATTGGAACAAATTACAAAAACAAGCCAAATTCATTACTTCATCATTTTCGTTGTGTTTTCCATCATCTTGATTTTCTTGGGAACACCATGGTTTATTAGCTGGCCGGTAAAGTCAGGTTTTATCCTTATTTTCCTGTACCTTATCTTTCGGGAAGCGAATGAGCCCATCGTTGTCTGGCTTCCTCGTTTCGGTACGGAAATCCAGTTAAATATATCGTTGCTTGCTTCCAAAAACTGGACCGAATTATCGCCCGGATTTCGCAGTCTATTATTTTTTCTATTGTTATGGCAAATTACTTATTTGCTTCGCTTTTGGCTGACAATCAGAAAGAGAATTTTCATTTTTTACATGATGACGATTTTTTATGTCGCTCTCCTGGATACTTTTACCGAATATGAAGCGAACCGGGCCATTGTGCGTATTGTTATCATTGGTTTCGCACTTCTCGGAATTCTTTTTTTTCAGCGTGTGTTGGAAAAAGAACAGATTAAAGATGCATCCGGATTAATGAAACAATGGATGTTTCCTTTAACCTCCATGATTATACTCAGTGTATTGGCAGGTTATATTTCACCTAAAGCAGCCCCAGTTTGGCCGGATCCTGTACCGTATATCAAATCCAAATCGACTACGGATAAGACGGCAAATCCCGGTATCTCCAAAATCGGCTACGGAGTAGACGACTCCCAATTGGGCGGACCGTTTATCAGTGATGATCGGGTCGTATTCGAAGTGACATCTTCGAGCAGGCAGTATTGGAAGATTGAAACGAAAGATGTATACACTGGAAAAGGCTGGATTACTTCGGAACAATCTGCTCCAATGAAGCGATTCGAATATGGAGAAACATTTTTAATGGATGAGCACATGCGCAACGAGGGAGAATTGACAAAAGCAAGCTTCCAATTTGAAATCCAATATCCACATATCGTCAGACCTTACGGGTTTGTATCGGTAACAGGCAATGAAGGGAATGGTTTTCTTCAATATGATCCGGTTCTTGACAAGATAAACTCACACACAAGTGATGGTACGGAAGCCCGCTTGAAAGAATATACAGTCACATACGAGAAAGCCGCATACAGCATGAAGAAGTTGCGAGGGACAACTGGTTTGCCGGACGGTGAGCAATATAACCAGCTGCAAAAAAGATATACGCAGCTTCCCGCAGCGTTTCCAGAACGTGTTAAGGAGCTGGCTGTTGAAATAACGAAAGAGGAAGATAATTGGTTTGACAAGGCAAAAGCCATAGAGCGCCACTTCCAATCGGGTGATTTTTCCTATGACCAAACCCGCGTCGCCATTCCAACCGGTGATGAGGATTATGTAGAACAATTTTTGTTTGATACGAAAAGGGGATATTGTGATAATTTCTCTAGCTCCATGGTAACAATGCTGCGTTCGATTGGAATTCCGGCTAGATGGGCGAAAGGCTACGCGCCTGGGAACTACCGCGAAGCGGCTGATGGAGAATACAGAATTTACCAAGTAACAAACAATGAGGCCCATTCGTGGGTGGAAGTTTACTTTCCGGGTTTGGGATGGGTTCCATTTGAACCGACAAAAGGATTTAACAATCCTTCATCTTATGTATTCGACGAAGCCCAATCTCAAGCAAGCCAGACCGATCCGGCTGCGCCCCCCGAAAAAGAGGCTGAGAAGGAAGAAAAAGAGACAAAGGAAGTTATTGAAGAAAAAGAACCTTCCAACACTTCCAATTTTACGGGAATCGGGCTTTCCAAATGGATTTGGAGTGGCGCCCTGTTATTAGTTGTTATGGGCTTAGGATTTGCGATCTTTTATAGTAGAAGAAAACGTCCTTTTGCAAATAAAAATGAGAAAAATGATGACGGAACTTTTATAGAAGCATACGAGCTGTTGCTAAAGCGGTTGGACAAACGCGGCTTTCAAAGGAAAACGGGCCAAACATTGCGTGAATATGCGGCCTATATCGACCGGCAACTTCAAACCAAGGAAATGAGCCAATTAACGCAAGCGTATGAACGCATCATTTACCGGGGAGATGACGCATCTACCCTCACCAGTGAAGAAAAAGCGCTCTGGAAAACGCTCATGGAAAAGGCGAGCGGCGGGGAGATGTCATCGAATTAATCTAAACATACAGCAGTTGGGCTTGGAATCAAAAAGAACTGGAGTACATTAGAAAAGAGAGGCTATCAATACGAAGAAAGAGCCTGTCCTTATTTGAACAGGCTTGGTATAGACGGCATTCCGATGATGATAGCGATCCCGTTGGCGCCGGGGCTAGTGGTTAGACCACCCCGGCATTTAATAGAATGTCCTCTTATTTCTTCGCTAACTCCTTCTGTTCCATTTGTCACGCATCCTTCATTTTCATTCCCCGGATTTTATATATGACAAATAAGAGAATGAACCACACCGGCGTTACAAACAAGGCGATCCGTGTGTCTTCCCCGAGTGCAAGCACTACTAAAATAAATCCGAAGAAAGCAAGGATCAGGTAATTGGCAAATGGAAAAAGCGGCATTCTAAACTTACTCGCTTTGGCTAATTCCGGCCTTGTTTTGCGATATTTTAAATGGGCAAGTACGGTAATTCCCCAAATAAAGATGAAGCAAAAGGTGGAAACGCTTGTGATCAGCGTAAATACTCCTTCCGGCATGACATAATTCAAAATAACGACAATCAGTACAATACCAGCCGAAAAAAACAAGGCATTGGAAGGCACTTTATGGGATGTCAGTTTTTTAAATGTTTGAGGCGCCTGTTGATTTTTTGCAAGTGAATAGACCATCCGGCTCGTACTAAAAATGGCGCTGTTACAAGCCGATGCAGCTGATGTCAGAACGACAAAGTTGATAATGCTTGCAGCTGCCGTAATACCAACCGCCGCAAAGACTTGGACAAATGGGCTTTCTGCCGGGTTAACGGTCGTCCACGGATATATACTCATGATCACCAGTAGTGCGCCGATGTAAAAAATGATTATTCGAATGGGAATATTATTGATTGCTTTCGGGATAACCTTTTCCGGGTTTTCTGTTTCACCTGCAGTGAGTCCTACAAGTTCAATCCCTGCAAACGCAAACATGACCATTTGAAATGAAAGGACAAAACCGGTCATGCCATTCGGGAACATGCCCCCGTGACTCCATAGATTAGTGAAACTGGCCGGACCTGCATCAGTGGAAAAACCTTTCACGATCATAAAAATACCGACCACAATTAACGCCAAGATGGCAATGACTTTGATTAACGCAAACCAAAATTCCATTTCCCCAAAAAGTTTTACGGAGGCCAGGTTCATCACCAACAACAAAATCAATGTAATGAAGCCCGGTATCCACTGGGGCACACTGGGGAACCAATATTGTATATAAATACCAACCGCTGTCAAATCAGCCATTGCAATAGATACCCAACTGAACCAATAAGTCCACCCGGTGATAAAAGCTGCCGCATCACCAAAATAGTCTTGTACGAAGTCAACGAAAGAATGATAGTTTAAATTGCTTAAAAGGATCTCTCCCAGTGACCTCATGATCAAAAAGCAAATGGTGCCCGTAATCAAGTAAGCAAATAAAATAGACGGCCCCGCCAAATGGATCGATTTCCCTGCTCCAAGAAACAATCCCGTTCCGATTGCCCCGCCTATGGCAATTAATTGTACGTGCCTGTTTTTTAAACCTCTTGATAGATTTTCTTGTTGCATGTGATTTACCTCTCTAACTATTTAGCATTTGTAAAATTGTTGCAGTTATCCGGATATAAAACCATTTCAGCCCACTCGCTTTTGTGAAGCGATTACATTCATATCGACAAAATTTTATTTCAGACCAAGAAGGAAAACAGTTACCCTCCTTTTTTGTTACTTTACCCGCAAAGGCAAAGAAAATAGGTATATTTCTCTTTTTGCTAATATCATAGTATTGTACTTCAAGGACGACTCAATTGTTATTAATTTTAACAAATAATAACCTAAATTCCATACCCGTTTGACATAAAGGTCATTCCATGTGGTTCTCAGGGCTAGATACGACCCAAGTCTTGTTGCGCAGGGCTTCGCCAATGGAAGATAGCTATAGCAAGATAAGAGAGTTAGCTGTAGTCATATTCTATTATACAATTTTCGTGAAATATTTTTTAAATTCGGGACCAACTGTAACATTTTTCGTTTGGGAACTCTGACAAAAAGGCGCGAAACTGTCAAATATTGATTTTTGAGTGAAAATTTACCATCGATAACATGTAAGAAAATGTTTACCTAAATCAAAATATAATTGTAACATATTTGGTCCTTCTTCAGGGAGAATTCGCACAGTACGTTCCTAAAGAAAAGGAGAGTTAAATGAAAGCAATAAATATAGTTGACTGAATCAAGAAATGTTGTTACCTCAAAATGACTGGATGAATTGGGGCTTTTATGAAAGTGGCCATAACTTCGAAAAAATATAGCGTGATTTGATTCGTTTTTATCAAGATCGAGAAAAATTTCGATAAAAAGAGAGAAAAATGGATGACAGATTGGAATGGAAGTATTGACGAAAGTGGACGCAACTGATAAAGTGAAAACCGAATAGAATATGTCGTTTTGTATCGTATAATAGCGGGAATAGGGCCCGCAAGTCTCTACCAAGCTACCGTAAATAGCTTGACTACGTGAAAAACGGGAATTGTCAATGAGGGATATTTATTGTATCTTCGCATCCCATTTTTCCCGCCTAGCCAGTCAACGCCTTTAAGCTGTAGCCGCTTAAGGCGTTTTTCTATTTGGATTTATTTATCCCGGTAACTGGCAGTAAGGCTCGTATATCGAAGGGGGCATGTGGGAGGTCAAGAGCCAGGAAACAGCTCGACTCATTCAACTAATCAGGGAAAAAGTCTCACTGATTGAAGTTTCACTTACTTTATGTATCGGAGCCTTTTATTCTGGGAGAAATTGGGGAATGTATGAAGAAGAGGTAAATATGAACAAATTGGCTGCCTTTTAAGAGATCGCTCTATATAAAATTCAATGGAGGAAAGTTAAGGTGAAAAATTATTTTAAATTCGATGAATTAGGCACCAATTATCGGCGAGAATTTATCGGGGGTCTGACAACGTTTTTATCCATGGCTTATATCCTGATTTTAAACCCGATCACATTATCGCTTGAGACGGTGAAGGATTTACCCGATGCACTGCGAATGGATCACGGTGCCGTATTTGTGGCTACCGCTGTAGCGGCCGCACTTGGGACCTTATTGATGGGCTTGCTTGCCAAGTATCCTATTGCGCTCGCACCGGGAATGGGGCTGAACGCCTTTTTTGCTTATACAGTTATTTTAACAATGGGAATCCCGTGGCAGACCGCCTTGACGGGAGTTTTATTTTCGGGAATCATTTTTGTGATTTTAACATTGTCGGGTGTACGGGAAAAAATCATCAACTCGATTCCGGCTGAATTAAAGATTGCGGTTGGATCGGGGATCGGTTTATTTATCACATTTGTCGGTTTGCAAAACGCCAAAATTATTGTTAGCAACGATGCTGTACTTGTCGGTTTGGGAGATTTAAGGGATGGGAACGTCCTTTTGGCCATTATCGGTATTGTGATTACAGTCATCTTAATGACGCGTGGCGTAAATGGCGGTATTTTCTTCGGGATTTTGATCACCGGGATCATCGGCATGGTTACCGGGGTTGTACCTAAGCCAACCGGACTGGTGGGACCTGTACCGAGTATTGAACCAACATTTGGTGCGGCTCTAGAACCGATTTTCAATTCCCCTGGCGAAGTGTTCACGCTCCAAATGCTTGTTGTCATCTTGACCTTTTTATTTGTCGATTTTTTTGATACAGCGGGCACGCTCGTTGGTGTGGCACAACAGGCAGGTCTTATGAAAGGAAATACCCTGCCACGGGCGGGGAAAGCTTTGCTTGCCGATTCTTCGGCAACAGTCGTGGGAGCAGTATTGGGTACGTCTACCACAACCGCTTATGTTGAATCGTCTGCGGGGGTTGCAGCCGGGGCCAGGACTGGCTTTGCGAATATCGTAACAGCCATTTTATTCTTGTTATCATTGTTTTTCTATCCGCTCTTGGGAGTTATCACGGCGTCTGTTACTGCTCCGGCTCTGATTATCGTTGGTGTGTTGATGGTGTCTGGAATTGGAGGAATTGATTGGAAGAAATTTGAGATCGCGGTGCCTGCTTTTTTCACAATCATCTCAATGCCATTGACATATTCTATTGCGACTGGGATCGGTATTGGCTTTATTTTTTATCCGATCACAATGTTGGTAAAAGGAAGGATAAAAGAAGTTCACCCTATTATGTACGGATTTTTCGTCGTCTTTGTGTTATATTTCATATTTATTATTTAATCGCTTGTTGCTTGCGGAAAAGAGAGCTCCTTCTCTGCAAGCTTTTTTTAAATAGTGCCATCTGAGTGATTGATTATATATTCAGAACGGAAGGTGGCGCCCCTTGCGGCAATAGCTTGGGCTGAAAACCCCGCAAGAGCGAAGCGATGAGAAGGGGAAAGCAGACCTGCGAAAAAGCGTTCGCCTGTAGGGAAGAAAATCCATTGGAATGTTCGCTTTCTTACGTATTACATCGAATGATGAAGTTGATTCAAGTGTAAAAATTGGAAAAATTGTCTATCCCATGAACGATCTTTTTCAGGAGGGTACTTTAATGATATGATGTGTCATATAGTATTTCTCCGTTTGTACGTTGGAGGACTTTTAGATATGGAGGGTGCCTACATGCCAGGAAAAACAGAATTGCAACATCAAGAAATGATCATGGTATTAGATTTCGGAAGCCAGTACAATCAGTTAATTACTCGTCGCATACGTGAGTTTGGTGTATATAGCGAGCTTCATCCACATTCCATTACGATGGAGGAAATCAAAGCCATCAATCCAAGCGGGATTGTTTTATCGGGGGGACCCAATAGCGTTTATGAGGAAAATGCTTTTCGCTGTGACGAAAGGATATTTGAATTGGGTATACCGGTACTCGGAATTTGCTATGGGATGCAGCTTATGACGAAGCACTTTGGCGGAGTCGTAGAAAAGGCAAAAGGAAGAGAATATGGCAAAGCAAAGGTTGAAATAAGGGAAGGAGCTCCTCTCTTTACAGAATTGCCTACGGAGCAAACCGTATGGATGAGTCATGGGGACTTAGTCAAGGAAGCTCCAAAAGGTTTTGTGATTGATGCTGTCAATCCTTCCTGCCCAATAGCAGCGATCAGCCATAAGGAGAAAGCATTGTACGGCGTTCAATTTCATCCTGAAGTTCGCCATACGCAGTTTGGCATAGAGCTATTAAAAAACTTTGTGTTTGACATTTGCCGCTGTAAAGGCGAATGGACGATGGAAAGCTTTATTGATGTTGAAATTGAAAAAATACGAAATGAAGTGGGCGATAAAAAAGTTTTATGCGCGCTGAGCGGCGGTGTTGATTCTTCCGTTGTGGCTGTCCTGATTCATAAAGCAATCGGAGATCAACTTACTTGTATTTTCGTCGATCACGGGCTGCTCAGAAAAGGTGAAGCAGAAAGTGTTATGAAAACTTTCCGTGAAGGCTTCCATATGAATGTCATCTTGGTTGATGCAAAAGAAAGGTTTTTATCAAAACTAAAAGGTGTTACAGATCCAGAGAAGAAGCGGAAAATTATCGGCAACGAATTTATTTATGTATTTGACGATGAAGCCACAAAGTTAAAAGGAATTGAGTTCCTTGCCCAAGGAACCCTATATACAGACATTATTGAAAGTGGAACAGCCACGGCCCAAACGATCAAATCACATCATAATGTCGGCGGATTGCCTGAAGATATGGAATTCAAACTGATTGAGCCGTTAAACACATTGTTTAAGGATGAAGTGCGCGCATTGGGAACGGAACTTGGCATTCCGGATGAAATTGTTTGGCGCCAGCCATTCCCGGGACCGGGCCTGGGCATCAGAGTGCTGGGCGAAATTACAGAAGAAAAACTGGAAATCGTCCGGGAATCAGATTACATTTTGCGCGAAGAAATTAAAAAGGCCGGACTTGAAAAAGAAATTTGGCAGTACTTCACTGTCCTGCCCAACATTCGCAGCGTGGGCGTTATGGGAGATGGACGCACATACGACCACACGATCGGCATAAGAGCTGTCACCTCCATTGACGGCATGACCTCTGATTGGGCGCGTATACCTTGGGACGTTCTCGAAATCATTTCCACACGGATCGTGAACGAAGTGGAACATGTGAACAGAGTTGTTTATGATATAACATCTAAGCCGCCTGCGACGATTGAGTGGGAGTAGTAGAAGGAGAGCTGAAACCCCTTTGTTTACAAGGGTTTCGGCTCTTTACTCTATTTTCATTGCATTGTTATTGCATTATTTGTTTTTAAACCTTTACGTAGGTAACGAGCAGTGAATTGATTCTTGGGTGAAGTATCTTCATTTTCTGTTGCTGTTTGGTAAGACATAATACCTTCTAATTTATAGGCTACTTCAAAGTTACTGTTTGGATACAAATGTCCGTAGGTGCCAAGTGTCGTTTCAATATCTTCATGCCCTAGGCGGTCTTTAATGATTAATGGGTTTTCGCCCATACTAATAAGCAAAGAAGCGTGAGAATGTCTTAAAGCATGTAATCTAATTCGATGAACCCCAGCTTTTTTTGAAAAACGTGTAATGGCATTCGCTAACGTATGCTTTTGTGTGGGGACACCATTATAGCTCATTACAAAATTGGTTTGAACGACAGATTGCTGCACGTCCTTCCATTCGCGGAGTAACGTTAATGTATCTCCATCTAATGCAATATGACGAACACTAGCCTTTGTTTTTGGTTCTACAAAAGAATAATTATCCAAATTCTTATAGTAAAGTGTTTTATCGATATATAACAGACCTTTGTCAAAGTCAATATCTTCCCATTGAACCGCAGTGGCTTCTCCAATTCGCATGCCTGTCATAAATAAAAACCACAATGAAATAAATAAAAAATATTGATAATAATCTTCTTTATAGAAAAGAGAGATGACTTTTTCAAATTCCTCTTTTGTCCAAAAGTCTATTTTTGTCTTTGTTTTCTTCACATTACCTACAATTTTTGATGGATTATTTTCAGCTAACCCTAAAACAACAGCTCGATCCATTGCCATAGAAAACAACCCTTGAACATTTCTAATATAAGAAGAACGATACTTCTTTTTAGATAACGCTAATTGCCATTTTTGAACATGAATCGGGGTAATTTCTGTTGTGATTAAGTTATTAAAAAAAGTGAAATGTTTTCTTACAGTTGGTAATCGATTATCGTACGTTCTTCCTTTTACTTGTGTTTTATACCAAGGTAAGAAAATATCTTCAATAAAATGTTGGAATAAAACGTCATCTTGCTTTTCTTCTAATGCGTCTGACTTTGTAAGCAGTAACCTCGAATATTCTTCCCTTGCTTCTTTTTTTGTCTTAAAACCACTGCGGTACTTCTGAATTTGCTTGCCAGTGATGGGGTGATATCCTAAATTTGCCCTAAAATAATAAGTTCCGTTCTTTGCCTTTTTGACGATATCTTTAGTCATGATTTCACTCCTTACGCAATTAGTGCAAGAAGTACAAATCACACATCTAAAGTTATCCCTAATACTTCCTCTACAGCTTCTTTAGGAACACGATCTAACTTTTTAGATTGATAATACGTATGCCCTTTTGAAATCATTAGTTTTTTACACTCTCTAATGATATCAGCTGAAAAAGAGGGACCATAACCTAGTGCTATCAAGTCTTTTTTAGTGACTGTGACCATATGAACTCCTTTCCATAGACTAGGATATGCTATTTGATATCTGTCTATTATTATATCGCGTCTATAAAACTAATTCTAATACGTTGCGTGAATTTGGCTCTTGCACTAAAATTAAAAGGATTTAATGTCATAACTTGATAGTTACTTTAACCTATCTTGCTAAATTGAATATCAAAAATCAGACGGCTGCTGGTGCAGCTCCACGGGAATTTCACCCCTGCAAGTATTTCTTCCAGCCCTACTCATAGCTTGCGACGGTTCAAACGCTCGAACCATGACGATAGGGGAGTATCATTATCCTAACTGATGGGTTATCGCCAGCAATCCACCACGATTACATTAGATTCATAGATTATCGCTCGTTTCTAACGAAAGTCATGGCGTATGAATCAAGTGGCTCATCATCAGTAGAACGTATCTGATTTTTTGCTTATACTGCACGGCGTAATCTTCCGTGCTTTCTTTGTCAAAGAACAAATATATGATTAATGAAAGGGAAAACCTAACCGTTCTGTATTCAAATTTTGAAAGCTAAAACAGATTGCATAAGCTTCGTTCGTAAGCGTTCGCGTGTATCTTCATCGATGCCCCAATAAGTGTTTCCTTGTTCATCACGGAGCTTACACATGTATAAACTTGTCATATAGCTTCTATAATGTAGAACAACTACTTTCATTGCTTCTAGCTCACCCTTATTTGCAGCTAAAATGATTGGATACGGCAACAAGCCACGCTCATTTCTTTCCGTATTAGTATTAATCATCCCATTCATCTGCATGTTCCTCCAAAAAACGTCTTAACGGTTTAAAGAACTCGTTCGCCTATACTGTACAGTACTAACGTGGAATGTTGAACAATTGATCAATTTTTACATCAGAAAGATTAAAAAAGTAGTATAGTAGGATGATAGTACGCTTCTCAACTGGCAAGCTATGCATCGCTTTTGCAAGAAGTGTAGGAGTAATTCTCTTACCAGCTACTTGAAGTCCTTCTATTTCTTCTCCCTTTTAGTGTTTGTCTAAGGTATAGAGCTGTTTTTCTTCTAGCGGTGTTAAATTTGAAAATGTTATCTCCGTTTCTGCCTTTCTTTGTATATGTTGATTGCTTCATTTTTCAGTACTCGCTTACAAAAAGCGTTAAATGCACAACGCACCTGCCGTTCGGTACCATACACTCAACTCTCTTCGAAACTGCAAAGATGGGTGATGATTTCCCCTTTCATTACCTTCAACAAGTTTTTTTGTAAAATGCCAAAAATCAGAGAAAAATTTTTAAAAAAACAATAACACGAGTTAATTTCATAATCCCGAGCCCTTGGGGCTCAAGGCTTTCAAGACGTAAAAAAATAGGCACCTCCCCAAATCCTGTATAATGTAAGTTACCACACAAACATAACAGGCTGGAGAGATGCCCTATGTCCATTATACGTCAACCAAGCCTATTTGACATGCATGAATTATATGAGTTGGAACCTACCCACCACTTTGAGGCTGTTTTTTCGACAATCGATCTGAATCCTTTTTGGAATCTTTTCGATAAACCAAAAAAAGTAGGTGCCCCAAGAGAACTGAATTATGGTGCCATGGTCTATTCACTTATCGCTCGTATGGTGGAGCGTATCGTGACAATCAAGGACCTAATCAAACGGTTAAAACGTGACCCGGTTTTTTAGATATGACTGTAGGTTTCTTCACTCGGACCAAATTCCATCTGAAGCCTTCTATTCAAGGATGATTACTGTCATCAGCGAATCAAATGTGATGACACATATCCATGATGAACTGATTCTACTTGCCATCAACGAGGGGCATATAAGCGATGAAAACATCGCCTTCGTTGCCACGCATTTTGAGGCAAGAGATCGTGCGCAAGCCTCCAAAAAGAAAGAAAAGCAGACACCGAAAAAGCGCGGACGCAAGCCGAAGGTGGAACGAGAGCAATGGTTAAAGGAAAAACAGGCTGCCGAAAACGCACGCCCGATTTATGAGAAAGAGATTGTTCACCAGCTATCCGAATCAGTGGAAACGTTGTATAAAGAAGCTCCCATCGAACCAAAATGGGGAATCAAGAAAAACAGTGATGGGAAAAATACCTTCTGGTTTGGTTATAAAGGACATTTAGCCGTCAGCACAAAGAGTCAATACATTCTAACGGGTATAATGACGTCAGGAAATCTCAATGATGGGAAGGCAGCCATCCCATTATTGAAGAAAATTGATCGGGATCTTCCAGCTTTATTTACCGCCGGTCTTTTCGATGCAGGTTATGATTATGAGCCCATATATCAGCAATTAACCAATCAGAATCTACAGGCTGTCATCCCATATAACCAGCGCAATGAAAGGGAAGTAGTTGGATACGATGAACATTTCGCACCTACATGCGTCCGGGAACATTCTTATCGTTACGACAGCTTCGACCAGAAGTACAAGACACTGAAATACACACGTCCAAAAGAATGTACAGTTTGCCCATTGCGACTCGATTCCCTTTGTCAAATGACCTTTAAAATTAGGCAATCGACGGATATCCGCAAGTACACACATCCAGCTAGAGGTTCGAAAAAGTGGAATGAACTTTACAAGGAACGCACAGCTGTTGAACGGGTTAATGCGTACTTAAAGGAATTCTTTGGACTCAATAATGTCCGTCATCGGACCGGTAAGAAAGCCAGGCTTCACTTCCAATTGGTGACGCTTGTTTACAATGCCTCAAAATTAGCCGCAGACCGGATCAGACTAGAAATGGAGCAACATTCGTTAAAAACAGCGTGATTAAATCGCAATACCTTTTTAAAAAAACATTAAAAAACATCATAGGGTAACTCAACCCATTTTCAAAAACGTCAATTATGAAATCGATTCACACAACTGAATATTAACAGTTGGGTAGAATCATTTTTAATATTTAATATAAAGGACCAAAAGAAGAAATACTTTAAATGTCAAACTCTATTTTATTACAATTCCATAAAAACTGATCGAACAAAATAATGAATAATACAAAAATAAAGTTTTTTAAAGTCATTTCTTATCTGTTAAACGTAATTAAACATGAAAGGTCTAGCTAAATAAAATAGTAAGAACATAAAAAGGGAGGCTTGGGAACATGTTAGACAAAACATAGATCAAGGAGTTGTAGTAGACTTAAAGCTTGACAGTTATTACTTCACTAATAAGGTACAATTTGCTGGTCATTATGTGGCAATGTATGGATATGACGACAGTTTTGCCTACCTGATTGATACAAAGCAACAGGGGGGAATGGTAAAAACAAGTCTTGAAAATTTGGCATTGGCAAGAAACGAAAAAGGTCCAATGTCTCAAAAAATCTGTCTTATACCATTAAGAAAAAAGAGGATATGCCAAATTTAAAGGATGTGATTATAACAGCAATCAAAAATAACGCTTTAGATTATAAGAATCCTCCTATCAAAAATTTGGGCTATAAAGGTATTAAGAAAACAATTGTAGAGAATAAGAAGTGGTTTGAGAGAAGTGAAAATATTGAGGATGATTTAGTTTTAGCAGCCACACTAATGGAGCGAGGGGGAACTGGAGAATCCCTATTTAGAAATATGTATAGAGATTTCTTAAAAGAATGTTTGAGTATAGTTGATTATACTCCTTTACAAAATGGATATATTCTATTTACTAAAATCGCACCTATGTGGGAGGAGGTATCTAAGCTTATTAATAAGGCTGGAGAGACTCATGAATTACTATTCCTAAATCAGGCTTCTGATATTCTTTTAGAGTTATCAAACAAAGAATATGAAGCAATGAATCAACTATCAAGAATCTGTTGACTGCGATGCTTTCAAAAAATGAGTTTTAGAAAAGTGGATTCATGATTCTTGTTCCATTGGGGGGGATTGGGAACGGCTTCATACTGCCTTTGTTGCACCTCCTTTGGGCTCCCGTACATCTTTCGCAGCGGCCGGATGCGGCTTCTTACCGTATTTTCCCCAACTTCAATTTCCGGATCGTGCTCCTTTAGCCAGTCCCATATTTGAGTAGCGGAGAGGTCGGGGTATTCCCTCTGATTCTGGCAATGTATTGTTAAGGTATGAGTTGAAAAAAAGATATAGAAAATATCGACTACTTGCTGTGCTAACAGGTTATGAAAATTGACTAATTCGTTTGGTTTATGTTGGTATGATTTATTACGTAAAGGCAACTGTCTGGATCGAGCGCAAAATGACAGGATTTAGAGAAGTTAATAAGGTAACATGCCATTAAAGGAGTGAACCATATGGCACTGGTAGAATCATTACAAAAGACAATCGAATACATGGAAGCCCATCTGCTGGATGACATCACGATCAAAGACATTGCTGAACAAGCTCATCTATCTCCCGAGCACTGTACTAGAACTGGTGCAGTCAGGGCGTTTTCAAAGAGGCAAATGGTTTAAAAGGTTAGATAAAGAAGATAAAGGGCATGTTCGTCGTTCCCTTGAATCAGTGGGAATGTGGGAGATGCATCATAAAAAGATAGGGGAATTATCAGGTGGATAAAAGCAGCGGATATCAATTGCTCGTGTGTTCTCAACAGATCCAGATTTGTTTATATTAGATGAACCTACAATTGGAATGGATGTACGTTCACGTAATGAATTTTATAAATTATTGAAGCACAATAGTACAGAGCATGACAAGGGTATCTTAATGGTTACACACGATCATGAAGAGATTCGTCACTACGCTAATAAACACATTGAGTTGATACGGAAGGAGGACTCACCTTGGAGATGTTTTTCTATGGATTGATGCAAAGAGCTTTCCAAGCTTCATTTTTAATCTCATTAATCACTCCAATATTAGGATTGTTTTTGGTATTGCGTAGGCAATCACTAATGGCAGATACTTTATCCCATGTCTCGTTATCTGGGGTAGCGCTTGGTCTGTTAATTGGCATCAATCCGACATGTACCAATATTCTCGTGGTAATCATTATCGCAACTCTGCTTGCATTTTTGCGTCAAATTTATCGCACATATTCTGAAATTTCGATTGCCATATTAATGTCTGTCGGAATGGCAGTAGCGCTTGTCCTGATGGAAATAAGTGCTGGTGGAATTACATTAAGTGTAACGCAATTTCTATTCGGTTCTATTGTTACTATTCACAAAACAAATATGGATGTTACTAGGATTAACGATAATTATCGGATTATTATATTTAATATATCGAAAACCTATGTATGTTCTTACATTTGATGAGGAAACAGCTTTTAAAGCTGGCCTGCCTATTAAAACGATGTCGATTTTGTTTAATGTGTTAACAGGGGTCACAATAGCAGTAATAATGCCGATTGTCGGGGCTTTACTTGTCTCAGCCATTATCATTTTACCTGCAGCTATATCGCTTCGTTTAAGCAAAAGCTTCTACGGTGTCATATTAAATGAAATGGTCATTGCACTTGTCGGCATGTTAAGTGGTTTAGTCACTTCTTATGAATTGGGTACACCACCAGGCGCTTCCATCACAATAATTTTAATGTTGATTTTTGCAATCATAACACTTGCAAAGTACATGTTACATTACTTGAAATTTAATAGACTATTTAATAAAAGTCAAGGCTAGAATGAAATAAGCAGAAAAGACAAATCGAGTTTACATCGTAGAATTGTTATTTCAAATAATAAATTCCAAAACTCTACTTAATTCACAATGTATGAAAATCATTGAAGCCTTCAAACCAAATATATAAATAATTATAAAAAAGAACTAAAAGAATATTTCTACAAGCTATTATTAGAAAGAAGGATAGGTTATAAGCTGTTATATTAAGTTGGGGGCATAGATTGACAATATCGTATTAATGTGTCTGCATAATAATATATAAGAGAAGCATTACCATTCATAACGAGAGAAATGGGGTTTTATAGTCACGATTAGAGCATTTTCAAGAAGTTCGACTAGCTGCTATAATATAATAGCCCATGCATTATACTTGGAGTTTAACAACATTCAAGTTATTATAGATAAATAAAATCCTTAATTAGGGTGATGATGAATGAAGTTTTCAAAGGCTACAGATTATGCTCTACATACGATGCTTTTTCTTACTGCAGCGACTCCGGATAAACCTGTGGGCGTTCAGCTGCTTGCTGAGAAGCAAAAGGTGTCACCAACTTATCTGTCCAAGATACTGACCAAGCTAGTAAAGGCTGGTATGATTGAATCCATAACAGGAGTGAATGGTGGATACAGACTGAAACGAAATTGGGAGGATATTTCGTTTCTTGACATTATTCATGCGATTGAGGGATCTGCCTCTTTGTTTGATTGTAGTTTCGATCACGGACCAGATTGTCCGATTCAAAGAGTAGTATTGGAAGCAGAGGAAAAAATGGAAGAGCATTTGAGAAATAAAAAAATGTCCGATCTTGTGCGGGAAATGAACATCGTTTTCTAGCACATATTCTTTCAACCAATTATAGATAATAAATATCTCTATAGTCTTTAATGAAATTATAATAAAAAATTAGGAGAATCCAAAAATGAACATGTATAAAAGGACTGTATAAGTTGATTCAAGATACAGCGATTTTTAATCCGGTATTGTGAAACGATGTCCCCGGAAGATTATAGGAAAGAGATCGAAAGTTAAGGAAGAGTTTCTGTACGTAGTCTGCATATTCATATCGCTGACTGTCATCGAATTTTACTAGGGATTTATGACTGAAAAATCTATATACAGAGTAAAATCAGCGCCTATCGATGATGTTTCAAAGATGTGCAAATTATTTAAAAGTCGAATGAGCTAGTGGATAAGTTCTTATGTAAGGAGGTGATGCCAACATGTAACATCGTAGCAGAGTGAGAATACAGTATTTCAGTAGTACTGGTTAGGTCTTAACTACATATGAGATGTACAGAGTAATTATTGGGCGTATACACATTTGGAAAGTTAAACTAATAAGAGGAAGGGAGTTAATCATGAAGGAAGTTGATGTTGTTATTATTGGAGGAGGTCCTGCTGGTTTAAGCGCTGGACTTATACTAGGACGGGCTAGGAAGAAGACGTTGATTATCGATGAGGGGCAACCGCGTAATGCAGTGACTAGAGAGGCTCATGCCTTTTTAACACGTGATGGCATTAGCCCACATGAATTTAGAAATATTGCTAAATCGCAGCTTCACACTTATCCGTCAGTTTCACATTTGGAAGATACTATCGAGTTGATAGAAGGTGAAGATGGTCAATTTTTGTTGGAAACTGCTTCAGGGTTGAAGATAGCCACTAGAAAACTGTTGTTTGCTATCGGAATGAAGGATCGCGATCTTGGCATACCAGGGTTGGCGGAGGTCTATGGTAAGAGCGCATTTGTATGCCCGTATTGTGATGGCTGGGAACTAAGAGATCAGCAATTAGTTGTCATAAACAGAGGAGCAGCGCTAATGCATTTTGTCCCATTGATTTACGGGTGGACAAAGCAGTTTGTAGTTTGTACAAATGGTCCCAATGAATTAAGTGAAGCAGAACGTGAAGAATTGCGTGCGCATAATATCCCGTTATTTCATTCACCAATTCATTCCATCCAATCAAATCAAGGCATGGTAAGGCATGTTAAGCTTGAGGATGGAACAGAAATTCCATGCACAGGAATTTTCTTCAAGGCAGAATTGGTACTTGGATCGGAATTACCTGTCGCACTTGGTTGCCGGATGTTGGATACTGGAATAATTGAAGTCGATGAGTTTGGAAAAACAAGTGTACCTGGTGTTTATGCAGCTGGGGATGCAACTACACACTTGCACCAATCTATTGTTGCAGCTGCTTCAGGAGCTGTATCCGCAGCCGCAATAAACGGAGAATTAAATCGAGAAGAATGGCATAAGAACAACGTTTGATTCAAATTCTAAATATATTTATAAAGAGGACTTTAAATTTATAATGTACCCTTTGTAAAAGACACTTTTATAAGGCCAAGCTACTTGAAGAAAGTGATTCCAGTACTATGAAATACTCCTCATTACCATTTATGAATCAACTCTTTAGAAAAGGTGGCAGGGTCACTCCTGCACGATTTGCCACTGTGCAAAATGGTCCTAAAACAGGTCTGTCAATAAATTTGTGGAATTGACCGTAAAAAAATTTAGTCGGTGTGGAGGATAATCCTGTCCACGAAGCGGATAGACAACCAGAGGTGCGATTATTTCCACAAAAAAGGAGCCATTCCTTCTTTAGACTGTACCCTTTGTAAAGGACAATCATAAAAAAGCTAGGCAGACTTAAGAAGGTGATCTCTGTATTGAATAGGGGTCATCAGGTTCCATTGATATCTGTAACGGTTATAGTAAATCATGTATTTTAAACATGACTTTTGATACACTGTTTCAGGAGGTGTTTTTATATGACTGCCAAGGGCAAAATAACATTGCCACAAAAACGTACAGTTATTTTTACCGTAACTATTTTTTATACTATTTTGATACTATATTTTATTTTTTTCGCTTTCGGCAGAATAGGTGCATCTGCAAGCACGACTGGGGTCACCTTTATTTTTTTTCCGATTGAGTTCTATCATTTGCCAAAGATTTCTGATTTTCTGCATCCTACTCTGATGGATTTCGTAGATCTAGGAAATGTGGCAGCCTTTATTCCATTCGGCATATTGATTCCATTGTTATTCCGTGTGAAGTTTATTCGTTTCTTTTCATTGTTCTTCCTGTCTATTCTCGTGATCGAAACCATACAGGCACTAACTTTGCTCGGAAGCTTTGATATTAACGATGCCATTCAAAACTCTCTAGGCGCAAGCATCGGATTCGGAGCGTACAAACTAGGGTATCGAACAAAAAACTTTTGGCTAAATATGGCTATTACCGGTATCACGTGTATTGTTATTCTAATCGGGGTATTAGCAATTTGCGGAATTTTGGAGAAAACGTTCACCAAAGCAGAGGGTCCCTTTATAGCTTTAAATGAACTGAAAAATAGTTCCGGGCATACAACAGCGGGAACAAAACCGTACAGCTTTAAAGTTAGCGGTCAAAACGTCGAACCTGGATATAATATATTTGGCGCCAAAGGCAAAGGAAGTGAAACCTACACTTATACGTCCAAGAAGGAGATTATTTTTTCATTTTATTATGGAATACCGGACTTAATGGATAGTGATGGAAGTATACGAGTTTTAGTCGATGGTCGTGAGGTATTATCCGGCTCTGGAACGGAGCAACTGAATTATCCGGAATTGTTTCCACAAATGTTTGAAATTCCACTTGAACGTGCAAGTAAGATTACGATAATCGTTAAGGGGAATGAAAAGCTTTGGGATGTAGGGTTTAGGGAAATGAAATATTTCTGGAAATGATTCAAACGTTTTGTTCAAGATAATGGTCTTTTTTCTTTTTCCCACCCCAAACATGTGGTGCTAGTATATTTTCATGGACACATCCTAGTTAGTTTCATAATTTTTGAGGAATAAGATTAAGAAGAGGTGTGTCCAATGAAAGGCCATAATAAAAACCAAAATAAATTTAATGAAGATTTCAAAAGGATGGTTGTGGAATTATATCAATCTGGCACTCCAGTCAAGCAATTAACCAGCGAATATGGCGCATCTGATGTCTCCATTTATAATTGGGTCAAAAAGTTTTCTCCCGTCAAATTTGAAGATGGAACCGTGGCAACGGCGGATGACTATACCAAGATTCAAAAGGAGCTTCGCCGGCTGCAGGAAGAAAATGAAATCTTAAAAAAGGCTATGGCCATATTCGCGAAAAGGTAAGCCAATCTGCAGTAGCTTCCGTGATTGATCAACATAAAGACCAACATCCCATCCAAACTATGTGCGAAGTCTTGGAATTGCCGCGAAGCTCCTACTACCTAACACTCCAAGAAACCGAATCCAAGCGTGAGCGGGAAAACAAGGAGCTGACAAAAAGGATCAAAGAGATCCACGAAGAAAGCAAAGGACGTTATGGAGCCCCAAAAATTCACCAATATCTCTGTGCGGAAGGATATAGAGTAAGTCTGAAACGTGTACAGAGACTGATGAAAAAAGAGGGCATCCGTTCCATCGTCATTAAAAAATATCGGCCAACACCAAGCAAAGAAACAGTTATCGAACGCGAGAATATCCTGGCCAGGGACTTTTCTACGACCACCATCAATGAAAAATGGGTGGCCGATATTACGTATATCCATACATTAAAGGATGGCTGGTGCTACCTTGCTTCTGTGATGGACCTGCATTCAAAGAAAATCGTAGGCTATTCCTTTTCTTGTACAATGACAACAGACCTGGTGATTAAAGCATTGGATAACGCCTATGCCACGCATCTACCACCAGAGGAGTTAATTCTGCACAGTGACTTGGGTTCCCAATATACGAGTGAGGCTTTCATGGAAGAGGCTGAGTCAAAAAAGATCAGACAATCATTCAGTCGAAAGGGCTGCCCGTACGATAACGCCTGTATTGAATCCTTCCATGCTATTTTGAAGAAGGAAGAAATACATCACGTAACTTATCTGGATTACGCCTCTGCAAAGATTCATCTCTTCCAATACATTGAAGGCTGGTATAATCGAAAGCGAATGCATGGCAGCCTTCAATATAAGACCCCACAACAGGTTGAAGATGAAATCCGGGTGGCGGCTAAGTCACTGCATCATGTCTGAGCACGGCGCTTTACATGGAGGGGGGCATGTTAGGCTCGTCCGCCTGCGAAAGGATTGTTTGACCCTTTCGCCCTTCGCAAGACACCCATGCCCATAGAGGCTCCATGTCAAGCGACATAGACCAACCCACTCTTATGAAATGGAGCTCTGTCCAATCCACCATCTATTTTGTGTCCAGAATATTGGCGTAGATCCAATTATACGATTTACAGTGCTATGAACATTAATTTATTTAATAGGGTTTTTCAACACTATAATCCGAATACCCAAAAGAAAAAGAAATTCAAAGAAGTTGAAGCTACTTTCATAAAATTGTTACCTGATCAATTCCCGAATTGGGGTCAAATAGGCTATGAATGGGTTTATGAAGAAATCTATGGTGCTGACTTTTCACCACTGACTAAAGCAATGGAGGAGGGTTATTTTTAACCCTCTTTCTACACTATTTTCCGATTACCCCATAAAAATTATAACCAAATAAAAATCTTAAATAAAGTGTTTGAGCCTCAATTGATTTTCAAAAGTCATTGCATATGCATGTTAAAACCATGGATAATATTTCCCATACTTGGAACTGGAGATAAAAAGAGGACATATAACGTTGATTTATCGTGGTATTAATAAAACCATATTTGAAAAGTTCGATTAAAATATAATAAAAACCTGGTTATAGCTATTTTCAAGTACTTATTTTTTTATCAATTAATTCACTTACTATTGGCTATATTATTTAATATTTCTTAAGCCTTACGATAAACATTATTCTACTTGAACACCTTTAATTTGATACTATTTTCCGATTAACCAATTTCTTTAACCCCACCATTATACTTATAGATGATAATAATTTCTGATTTTTGGAAAGTGGATGATGACCTTCGTATATTTCCCATCTTCTGAATGAATGGAAAGGTCATGTCCTAATTTAAGAGCCATTTCTTTTGCAAGGTAGAGACCTAAACCGGTAGATTTGGCATGACTTCTCCCAATAGATCCTGTAAATCCTTTTTCAAATACGCGGCTGATATCCTCTGGCTTAATTCCAATGCCTGTATCTTGAATCTGTAGCCGCTTTTCTTTTAGATCTTCCTCAAATTGTACGGAGATTTCCCCGCCTTCACCTGTATATTTTAAAGAATTTGAAAAAACTTGATCCATAATAAAACCAAGCCATTTACTGTCGGTATGGACAACCTGTTCAATATTGTCCATATGAAAACGAATTTGCTTGTTAATAAAAGATTTGGCAAATTTCTTTACACTGTTTTTAGCAACTTGATCCAACACTACCTCGGAAATAAAATAATCTTTAGAAAAAGAATCAATGCGAGAGTAATAAAGAGCCTGCTCCACGTAATTTTCGATTCTATCCAACTCATCTTCAAACTTGTCCACAAGGTATTCAACAGTTCTTCCATTACTGTTTTCCATAAGCAAGCGACCTGCCGCAATCGGAACCTTGACTTCATGAATCCAAGATGTAATAAAGTCTTGATGATCCATTTTTTCGTTATACAACTTTTGTAATTGATCGCCATGCACACTATTTACTTTTTTTAATAACTCAAGATATAACAGTTGTTCATCGTTTCGCGGTTTAGGCAGAGTTGCGAGAAATTCTTCATGATTACTTTCAACCAAATCATTTAATTCCCGATAAAATTCTCTATTGTAATAGTATTCGATGATTACGTATATAGCTACAATAAAAAAGATAACCACATTGGTATATACGATATTACTTACAGTGTTTCTGGAATCTGTGCTCACAATCGTCATCAAAGAAACAAAGAACATAATGATCACGTTTAATATAAAGAAATTCCGTTTATCTTTTAGATATTGAAAGAAACTCATTGGATAATATAACCTTGTCCTTTCTTAGTCATAATGAAGTGTTCTTTTCCAAGTTCAGCAAGCTTTTTACGCAGACGAGCAATATTAACCGTCAATGTATTTTCGTCTACGAAATTTTCATTCTTCCAAAGGCTACGCATCATTTTCGTACGACTGACGATGGTTCCTTTATTTTTCATCAGGATTTTCAAAATAAGAAATTCTGTTTTCGTGAGTTCCGACTTTCGATCTCCATGTAAGGCCTCTCCGTTCTCAAGGTTTAATATAATTCCATCATGTTCGATTGTCTTAGACTGTGTTTCCATGTAGGAATACGTTCTGCGGAGGAGTGCATTAATTTTTGCAATCAATACCTCCATATGGAAAGGTTTTTGAATATAATCATCTCCTCCCATGTTTATCGACATCACTATATCCATTGGTGTATCACGGGAAGAGAGAAAGATCATAGGGACCTTTGAAATTTCTCTGATTTTATTACACCAGTAAAATCCGTCAAACGATGGCAAATTGATATCCATGATGACTAGGTGAGGATCATGATTAAGAAATACCTGCATGATTTGGTCAAAGTCTTCGATCTTAACGGTTTCAAAACCCCACTTTTCTAATGTTTCCCCTACCATATCACGAATGGTCAAATCATCTTCCACAATCATGATTTTCATTCCTCTTCCCTCCAAACAATCATCCTTCTTTAACATCATATTAATTGAATATCGACCAACATACAAAGAAAATATCGTGTTTAAACATATTTTTTATCAATGTGACGAAAATGTAAGGTTACGAGATCAAGCTGTAAGTTTATATAAAGGGCACCTATTGTAAAATAAAAACGTAAAACAAAACAACTCTGAATGGAGGATTTAAATATGAAAACTATTGTCGAAGCAAAACAAATAAAAAAAGTCTATGGTGCAAAGGGAAATGTATTTTCAGCTTTGGAGGATATAGACTTAACCGTCATGGAAGGTGAATTCGTCGGTATTATGGGTCCCTCGGGTGCTGGTAAATCAACTTTACTAAATATATTGGCAACAATTGACGAGCCGACTGCTGGTGACATCGTGGTTGACGGAATCAATTTGACAAAGATGAATGAAGAGCAATTATCTGCCTTTCGCCGTGACAAACTTGGTTTCCTTTTCCAAGACTATAATTTATGGTTCTATGTCAAATGTTGGGGTGAAGTGAGATGGAATCTCACCTACCCAACATGACTTCCAATTTTTTTATACTTATGTAAAAGAAGTATTCTT
>NZ_JAFBFH010000007.1 GCF_016909185.1 Siminovitchia thermophila
AGGTGCCGTAATACTCCCACTTCAACATCTTGAGTTAATACAAAAGGTCTAAGTGTGAGAAAACGGCACCTAAATGCCCGATTGGTTCAACTAACGATCAGTAGGAGATGGAAGAAAACTCCTACTGAATGAAGTTTCACTTTATCCCGCATGTAAGGTGCCGTAATACTCCCACTTCAACATCTTGAGTTAATACAAAAGGTCTAAGTGTGAGAAAACGGCACCTAAATGCCCGATTGGTTCAACTAACATTCAGTAGGAGCCCTACTGAATGAAGTTTCACTTTATTGTTCGTTTTTTCATCAGCTGATTTAGTTGTGGCCCAGACTCTGAGAATAAGCCTAGGGCTCTTCCTTTTTAACTGTTGATATGTTCTTTGACAGCATTTTTAATATTGTTTTCTGTAATATGCCAGTGGGAAGTATTCCATAAGGCCTTTTCATCTTTAAGAAGAAAGATTTGCGGCGATTCATGTTTGATGTCGAGGTCGCTCGCAATTTGATTGGAAACGGTTCGGCTTTCACTTACAATTAAGAAGTACTTATTCATATCTGTTGAAAAGCTTTCGTATTCTTTAAAGGCGTTGGCGCTGACCGGGCATGTTGAGCTGTGTTTAAAAATGAATACGGGTTCTTCGTTCGTTTGATGCAAGACTTTTTCCCATTCATCTGTTTTTGTGAGTTGTATCAAAGTAGACATATTCCTCATCCTTTCATTCTTTGTTTTATTATGGCAGATTTGCCAGATTCATTCATGTTTTGTGCTTTTTTCACGTTTTTATGTACGGAGAAATGAGTGTGAATAAGATCTTGCCGGGGCTTTTCTACTGCCGTTTTTTACGGGTTGTTACGAGGCTTTTGCCGCCAAAACTGGAGCCCATAAGGTTCGGGAAAATTCCACTGACAGTATCGCTTTGAAAAGTGCCCCCGTATCGCTAGGGGTCTTTTTGCGTATGATGTTTTATTACCTAATGCGCAGAAGCGATGATTCGGGCAAAACTGACGTCTAAAATATGATAAAATAGGTTAGATATAGAGTAGGGAAATAAAGGATAGAAAGAAGGTTAGCATCAATATTTTGGTACCAGTTAATAAAAGCGATGTCCAGAGAATGTTCAACCCCATCGTCTATCGGCGGGGAAGGGAATATTATTTTCAAGATCGGGTGGGAAAGCTTCACTTTGAACATTCAAACGGTACTTGCTGGGCAAACGTAGAGGGCAGTCATTCTTATCTGGTTGAAATACAATTGAATAAAAACCCGGCTCATATGGCCATGTTTTGCGACTGTAAAGCATATTTGCAATATGATGAATGCAAACACATCGTGGCGGTCATGTTGAAAATGTGCGAAAAAGAAGCAGAAGTGATCAACATGGTGGGATACACGGATAACGGGAAATATTTTGCTGTTGAAGAACTGCTTGAATCAGTTGGTACTGCGCCTGCTGAGCCTCCCGTTTCATCGTTAGGAAAACGGTTGAAAATCGAGTACCATTGCGACTTTTCTAATCCGCAAGCTTTGTTTATAGAAATAAAAGCAGGAGTGGACCATTTATATGTTGTCCGTAATGTGAGTGAATTCATCGAGAACGTAAAGGGAGGCCGTGAACATCTTTTTACACCAAAATTTACTTACAGTCCTGAAGAACATGTTGTAAGTTCGGCTGATCAGGAAATATTATACGAGCTTTTGGCAATGATCGAAAACGAAAGGCTGTATGCAGATGGCATCCGTTACCAATACTCAAGCAATGCGATTTATTCTACAGCCCGTTCCATCATGATTCCTCCGCTGTTTGCCAAGTCGCTTTTGAAAAAATTGACTAAGAGAAAAACCGTCAGTAAACTGGACAATCGTTCTTTCTCGGAATTAAAGTTGTTGGATGAACCACTGCCTTTTCAGTTTGAACTCGACAAAAATGAAAAAAAGGAATTGGAACTTTTTTTGCCGCATATGGAAAATGCCATATTCATGAAGCCATATGAGCTTGTTTTTATGAATGGAAGAATTTTTTACCCAGCTCCTAACATTTTGCCGCTTATCGAAAAAATATTTGACATCGAAAATAAAACGAACCGTGTGTTCATACCGTCTGAGAAGGCAGATGCATTTGCTTCCGAAGTGCTCCCAATGCTGAAAAAAGTTGGTACTGTTCAAGTGGCGGAAAAAGTGAAAGAACAAATTATTCAAGCGCCGCTCACGGCAAAGTTGTACCTCGACTTGGAAGAAGATACGATCAAGGCCAGGCTGGAATACCACTATGGCGACTTTTTGGTTGATCCGTTTCAACCTCAGGGGCAGGATGGAACTATTTTAATCAGGGACGTGGATAAAGAGCAGGAAATCATGACCATTATGGAGAACGCAAAGATGAAATATAACGGGAAGGAGCTCCATCTGCAACTGGATGAAGAGGAGCTGTACGATTTTATATTTACAATCTTGCCGGCACTGGGAGAACGATGTGAATTGTATATGACCAATAGCCTGCGTCTGTTGGTTATGGAAGAACAGCCCGTCCCGAAAACAGAAGTTCGCACGGATGAATCTTTCGGCTTGTTAGAAATCAGCTTTCAAATGGATGGGGTCGATCAAGAAGAAATTGCCAAGATTATGGAAACTGCCATTGAAAAGAAACGGTTTTACAAGCTTAAAAGCGGAGCGTTTTTATCTCTCGAAACCGATGAATTTCGATCACTTCAGGAAATGTTTACCGATCTCCATATTCAGAGTGGGGAAGTGGCGAAAGGCACATTGGAAGTGCCCATTTATAGGGGTATGCAATTGGATGAAACTCTTCGCACAAAAAAGCAGTACGACCCTTCTTTCCGCAAGCTGCTTGACCACTTAAACAATCCTGAAGAACAGGTTTTTCCACTCCCCGAAGGGCTCAATGCTTCCATGCGGGAATATCAAAAAACCGGTTATCAATGGTTCCGATCATTATCCCATTATCATTTGGGCGGAATATTGGCAGATGACATGGGGCTTGGAAAAACACTCCAAAGCATAGCCTATTTATTGTCGGTGATCGAAGGGAACAAGCATTTAATCGTCGCACCCGCATCGTTAATTTATAATTGGCAGAGCGAATGGGAGAAATTTGCGCCTGGTGTTAAAACAGTCGTCATCTCGGGAACGCCCGAGAGCCGTGAAAAAATGTTAAATACCGAAGATGCCCACATCTTTATCACTTCTTATTCAACGCTTCGCCAAGATATTCAGCTGTACAAAGATAAGCAGTTTCATACGTTAATTTTAGATGAAGCCCAGTTTATTAAAAATTACTCAACGAAAGCGGCTTCGGCTGTCCGGGAAATCCGCGCAACGAGGAAGTTTGCATTAAGCGGGACACCAATTGAAAATTCAGTTGATGAATTATGGGGCATTTTTCAGGCCATTTTGCCCGGTCTGTTTCCGGGGCTGAAAGACTTTAAAAAGATGGAGCCTAAAAAAATAGCGAACATGATCAGGCCTTTTATATTGCGCAGGCTTAAATCCGATGTGTTAAAAGAACTTCCCGAGAAGATTGAATCAACCCATATTCTGGAATTATCAAAGGAACAAAAGGAGTTATACGTTGGTTATTTGCAACGTATCCAGCAAGAAACGGCCGCCTCTTTGCAAGAAGAAGGATTCCAAAAAAGCCGGATGAAAATTTTGGCGGGCATTACAAGATTGCGTCAACTGTGCTGTCATCCACTGCTCTTTTTGGAGAACTTTCAAGGAACGTCGGGAAAATTGGAGCAGCTTTTGGAAATAGTCGAAAATTCTATTGCGAACGGGAAACGGCTCCTTATTTTCTCTCAATTTACGAGCATGCTGGACATTATTCAAACCGAGTTGACAAAATCCGGCTATCCGCATTTTTATTTAAACGGCAAAACCCCTTCGCAGGAACGTTTGCGCATGAGCCAACAGTTTAATGAAGGAGAGAAGGCCATTTTCCTCATCTCGCTGAAGGCGGGCGGCACCGGGCTCAATCTGACAGCAGCCGATACGGTGATTTTGTATGACTTGTGGTGGAATCCGGCGGTAGAAGACCAAGCGGCGGGAAGAGCCCATCGCTTTGGACAAAAAAACGTGGTTCAAGTGATCAGATTGATTACGAAAGGAACCATTGAAGAAAAAATTTATCAATTGCAGCAAAAGAAAAGAGAGCTGATTGAACAAGTTATTCAGCCCGGAGAAACAATGCTGTCCAGCCTATCTGAAGAAGATATAAAAGAAATATTGAGCATGTAGGGGCTGGGACTTGCGTTGAAAACTGATTGATATTCGTAAAAATTGTGAGAATAAAAACCGCGTGAAGTCAAGAGATTTTTAAACTTGATTCCATGCGGTTTATTCATTTTATAGGGTTCTGTCCCGGCCTCGTTTGATTTGGGTGTATTGGAAGTAAGAAAAGATAGACCCTTCCAAATGAGTCTAATTATCAATTATTATGTCGGAATATTCAATAATATGGGGATGGTTGATATTGTAACTGCAAATTATTTTCGATAATTTCTTCAATGTTGTATAGTGATCTTCGTCTGTTTCATTGAATATATTCCTTAAAGTGGGCAATGGTCTGCATTATTTTATTAAGAAAGGCAGCTTTCAATACAGTGTATAAAATAATAATAATTTTAACTTGAAACTAATTATCAACCGTGTTATGCTGTTATCAGATTATAATTATTATAAATAGGGTGGGATGAGTAATGACGAAGAAAGATCACCGTTTGACAACGAGTTGGGGAGCGCCTGTAGGAGATAACCAAAATTCCATTACTGCCGGTTCTCGTGGGCCGACGCTTATTCAAGACGTTCATTTGTTGGAAAAGCTCGCTCATTTTAATAGAGAAAGAATTCCTGAGCGGGTCGTACATGCAAAGGGTGCGGGCGCACACGGGTATTTTGAAGTAACGAATGATCTATCAAAATATACGAAAGCCAAGTTTTTATCGGAAGTTGGAAAGAAAACGCCCATGTTTATTCGTTTTTCTACAGTTGCCGGGGAGCTTGGTTCAGCTGACACTGTCCGGGACCCGCGTGGATTTGCCGTTAAATTTTACACGGAAGACGGCAACTACGACCTGGTAGGAAATAACACGCCTGTATTTTTTATTCGCGATGCCATTAAGTTTCCAGACTTTATCCATACGCAGAAAAGAGATCCAAAAACACATTTGAAAAATCCAAACGCCGTTTGGGATTTCTGGTCCTTGTCGCCCGAATCGCTTCACCAAGTAACGATTCTTATGTCTGACCGCGGTATTCCTGCCACTTTCCGCCATATGAATGGGTATGGAAGCCATACATTTAAATGGACGAACGCCGAAGGCGAAAGTGTATGGGTGAAGTATCACTTCAAGACAGACCAAGGAATTAAAAACCTTGATGTGAACCTTGCGGCGAAACTAGCCGGAGAAAATCCGGATTATCATACTGAAGATCTGTATAATGCCATTGAGAATGGCGACTATCCTTCCTGGACGCTAAAAGTGCAAATCATGCCGCTTGAAGACGCCGAAACGTATCGTTTCGATCCATTTGATGTGACGAAGGTATGGTCGCAAAAGGATTATCCGCTGATTGAAGTCGGGAAGATGGTGTTGAACCGTAATCCTGAAAACTATTTTGCTGAAGTCGAACAGGCAACATTTTCACCGGGCACGCTTGTTCCAGGCATTGATGTATCGCCAGATAAAATGTTGCAGGGCCGCTTGTTTGCCTACCATGACGCCCACCGTTATCGAGTCGGAACGAATCATCAGCTCTTGCCGATTAACCGGCCCATCAACGGGATCAACAACTATCAACGCGATGGCTCCATGCGTTTTGACGACAACGGTGGCGGATCCGTCTACTACGAACCTAACAGCTACGACGGACCAAAAGAAACGCCGGAAAACAAGCAAGCTGAATATGCCGTTTCCGGTGTTGCGGCAAGTACCAGCTATGATCACCATGACCATTACACACAAGCGGGCGACTTGTACCGGCTTATGAACAAGGAAGAGCGCGAACGACTTGTTTCTAACATCGTTGCGGCCATGAAGCCGGTTGAAAAAGAAGAAATCAAGCTTCGGCAGATCCGCCATTTCTATAAGGCGGATCCCGAGTATGGAACGAAGGTGGCCGAAGGTCTTGGCCTAAAAGTTCCTACTGATGAGGAAGTACTAGCTTAATAAAAAATCAATGTGCGGGGACCCGAGTACGGGTTTCCGCTTTTTTTTGAACTAGCCATACATGCTTCATAAAGCCGCCAAACAAGGCATATGATGAAGCGAGGGAGGAGAATGTATGACGTTCAGCCATATCTCGCACTTATCCTGTGCCAAATGTTCATTCGTATACAAGCCTGACGAAGTTCATCAACTGTGCCGCTGTGGCTCTCCACTCCTTGTAAACTATGATTTATCCAGCATTTCCATGAAAGTGAAACGTGCGCATTTATTAAACAGAAGCAATGATCTGTGGCGTTACCATGAACTGCTGCCTGTCCAACACCCGGACAATATTGTCTCATTAGGAGAAGGCATGACCCCTCTGCTCCCCATGAAGAAAATTGGGCAAGAAATGGGCCTTCCACGGCTGCTGATGAAGGATGAAAGCTTGACTCCTACAGGTACATTTAAAGCCCGCGGGGCCGCGCTGGGAGTTTCAAAAGCGAAAGAACTTGGCGTGAAAGCGTTTGTCATGCCGACAAATGGAAATGCCGGAGCCGCCTGGTCCCTTTATGCGGCCAAGGCGGGAATCGAAGCGGTTATTGTCATGCCTGTCGCTGCTCCCCCATTCATTCGCTCAGAGGTTGCCGCAACAGGATCGAGACTATTTTTCGTGGATGGTTTGATCAGTGATGCTGGAAAAATGGCTGCCAAAGCCGCTGCCGATTTTCATTTATATGATGCTTCCACATTAAAAGAACCGTACAGGATTGAAGGCAAAAAGACGATGGGTTATGAAATTGCGGAGATGATGGATTGGCAAGTACCTGATGTCATTATCTACCCTGCAGGGGGCGGCGTTGGATTAATCGGGATTTACAAGGCTTTTCGCGAACTACAGCAACTGGGATGGGTTGACCAAGGCAAAATGCCAAGGCTGGTCGCCGTCCAGTCGGAGGGTTGCGCTCCCATTGTAAAGGCGTGGCAAGAGGGGAAAATGGAATCGGAGCTTTGGCGTGATTCAAAAACAGTTGCCTTTGGAATCAATGTTCCGAAAGCTTTAGGGGATTTTTTAGTGTTGAAAGCCATTTACGAAACAAACGGTTTTGCGCTCTCCGTAAATGATGAAGAAATTTTGGAGGAACAAAAAAGGATTGTCCAAACAGAAGGCGCTTTTGTTTGTCCCGAAGGAGCGGCTACTTTTTTGGCTGCGAGAAAACTCGGCAATGCCGGAGTAATTGATCAAAAAGATACGGTGGTTACCGTGAATACCGGGATGGGACTCAAGTATTTACATGTTGATGAACAGAACACTCCTGTATTACAAAGAGACGGTTATATCAAAAGCCTTATTGATGAGTAAATTCTCCCTCAAACATCTTGGGAAAAAGGGAGGTCCACCGATGAGAAAAAACTTTGTGCTTCATATTTTGGCCGCCTTTATCCTTGCTGTTCTGGCGGGATGGATATTCGGAGAAAGAGCAGTAGTCGTTCAGCCGTTGGGAGATTTGTTTTTAAGGCTTATTAAGTTTATTATTGTCCCTCTTATTTTATCCACGATTATTGTAGGAGTGACGGGCGCCGGAGATGTAAAAAAACTGGGCAGACTGGGAGGAAAGGCAGTCGTCTATTTTCTTGTAACCAGTTTTATCGCTATTGCGCTCGGCCTTTTTGCGGGATTCGTTTTTCAACCGGGCGCCGGTGTTGAGGTGGCTGTCCAAGGGGAAGCTGTCGAAGCGGCCGAAACCGAAGGTGTCATCGCTACATTATTAAATATTATACCTACCAATCCATTTGAAGCTTTAACAACCGGAGCCGTGTTACAAATCATTTTCTTTGCCATATTTATGGGGATTGGCATCTCTCTCGTTGGTGAAAAAGCGGCTCCTGTCCAGCGATTCTTCGAGGGCATGGCTGAAGTGATGTATAAAATTACAGGCATTGTGATGAAGCTGGTTCCACTCGGCATCTTTGGTTTGCTTGCCCCCATTGTCGGAACATATGGGGCATCTGTCCTTCTGCCACTGATAAAAGTGATCATCGCAATGGTTGTCGCTATCATCGTTCATGTTGCCCTCGTGTATTCGACCGCAGTTAAAACGTTTGGCAAGATGAATCCTCTGCACTTTTTTAAAGGGATCTTTCCAGCCGCGTCCGTCGCTTTTGCAACTTGCAGCAGTTCAGGAACGCTGCCGGTGACGATGAAAAATACCGAGGAGAATTTGGGGGTATCGAAAACGACGACCAGTTTTATTTTACCGCTCGGGGCAACGATCAACATGGATGGAACAGCGATTTATCAAGGAGTTACCGTCATGTTTATTGCCCAGTACTTCGGTACGGAATTAACGTTTGCGCAAATTCTGATTGTCGCCCTTATGGGAACACTCGCTTCGATTGGGACGGCGGGTGTGCCGGGTGCGGGGTTAGTGATGCTGACGATGACGTTGGCCGCCGTCAATTTGCCGCTTGAAGGCATTGCATTAATTGCCGGGATTGACAGAGTTTTGGATATGTTCAGGACATCCGTCAACATAGTGGGAGATGCATCGGCCTGTGTGGTTGTGGAGCAGGGAAGCGAACCAACTGCGCAAAAAACAGCATGAAAAATGGAAACCGGGCGTAACACCCGGTTTTTTTTACATAATGGCCTTTGCCGAAAGAGACGTTCAATTGTGTGTGCTAAACGAAGCAACGTCGGCTTTTTGTGAAAAGCGGGGTTGTTTACCCTCGTCACAAAGCTTATACGATGCAATAAAAATCAGCCGCTGCAATATCTGTCTTGGGCATACTGCCCATACTTTCGTCATCTGTTGATAATCCAAAAGATATGAGCTTTTTTGAAGAAATTTCCATGAATTCAGTAAAAAGCGTTGCGGAACTATCGACTTCCTTTTCAAGAGGCGCAAGTTTTCTTAGTCATTCGCTAGCTTCAATTTTTCCAACAGTCTAAAGAACAAGCTCAATATGATGGCAACGACGGTCGCCAATCCCATTCCGGCCAATGAAACCGCGCCGATGTGAATGGTTGCGCCGCTGATTCCGATGGCGAGTACGACACATGTCAAGATCATATTGTGAGATGTGTTGTAATTGACATTTGCCTCAACGAGCATCCGGATGCCGCTAACTCCGATAATTCCGAAGAGCAGAAGGGATATTCCGCCCATGACGGGCGCCGGGATCGACGAGATGAGAGCCGCTAATTTACCGCAAAAGGAAAGAATAATGGCAATACAAGCAGCGATGCCGATAATCCAGGTTGAGTAAACCCTTGTAATGGCAAGCACACCGATATTTTCTCCGTACGTTGTGTTGGGAGTTGACCCGACAAAACTTGAAATGATGGTGGAAATCCCGTTGCTCATTAATGAACGGTCTAACCCGGGATCTTTAACCAAGTCTTTTTTGACAATATTCCCCGTTACGACCAGGTGGCCGATGTGTTCAGGGACGAGTACAAGAGCTGCGGGCAGGATTAAAAAGATATCCGCCCAATTGAATTTCATCGCATAGTATGTGGGCATTGTAATCCAATCTGCTTCTTGGACAGCCGTTAAATCGACCATGTTCATTGATAAGGCAATTACATATCCCGCAACAATTCCAAGCAGGATGGGAATGATTTTTAAAAATCCCCGAAGTGTGACCCAGCATACGATCGTAATTCCAAGGGTTAACAAGGAAACGGTAATCGTCTCGGGATCGGGCTTCCAATTGGCCGCGGCGTCCTCCGGTTTTACCAAACCAGCCATTCCGGCTGCGACTGGAACAAGTTCGAGACCGATGACAGCGACGATCGCTCCCATGGCGGCGGGCGGGAATATGACATCAATCCACGCGGTTCCCACCAGCTTGACAATGAGCGCAACGAGTATAAGGATAATCCCGACAACAAGGAATCCGCCGAGTGCGTAGGCATAGCCCTTTCCTCCGGAATAATTGCCCAAAACGGCAAATACGGGAGAAATAAAGGCGAAACTGGAGCCGAGATAAGCTGGTATTTTCCCTTTTGTGATAAAAATATAGAGCAATGTGCCGATTCCATTCATGAGTAAAATGGTTGCGGGGTCAACCTGAAACAATAATGGAACCAAAACGGTGGAACCAAACATGGCGAATAAGTGCTGGAAGCTTAATGGCAAGCTTTGTAAAATAGGCAGTCGTTCATCGACCTGAATCTCTCGTTGGCTCATTCTTTTCTCTCCCTCACTGTTATTTGTCCGCAAAAAAAGCACCTTGTCCGATAGTGGGCAAGGTGCTGGGTATTTTGCATGGAAAATCTACCGTTTATATACGGTTGATCGGATACCTTGCCAGCCTCACGGGACCGGTTTAAAGGCAAATATGATGAAATTGTCTTAAGTATTATGGCAGGTAGCGTGTGGAAAGTCAACTGTTTAAGCGAAAATAAATCAATTCATCGACCAATATTGTGCAAGCTTTCCGCGCGTTCCTCAAACAATTTACAAATCTCAACAATCGTAAGGACAGCTTTTTCCATCACGTCAACAGACGCAAACTCATAGGGACCGTGGAAATTTTCTCCTCCTGTAAAAATATTTGGCGTCGGCAGTCCCATGAACGATAGCTGGGAGCCGTCCGTACCGCCCCGGATTGGGAGGATAACCGGTTCAATCTGCAGCCGTTTCATGGCATCTGCGGCAATATCGACAATTTCTTTGACGGGTTCAATTTTCTCTCGCATATTGTAATATTGGTCTTTTACATTGACGGATACGCGTCCAGGTCCGTATTTTTCATCAAGCCTGCTGGCAATGGTTTGGACAAGCGCTTTTTTCTCGGCAAATTTCTGCCGGTCAAAGTCGCGAATGATATAGTGAAGGTTTGTTTCCTCGACATCTCCCCGGATCGATAAAAGGTGGAAAAAGCCTTCGTATCCGTCCGTTAGCTCCGGAGTTTCATCGGCCGGAAGCTGGGCGTGAAATGCCATCGCGAGCTTTTGTGAATTCACCATGATCCCTTTGGCTGATCCCGGATGTATATTTGTACCTTTGCAAGTGACATGAGCACTTGCCGCATGAAAACTTTCATACTGTAGCTCGCCAAGTTTCCCGCCGTCTACTGTATAGGCAAAAGCCGCGTTAAACGCCTTTACATCAAATTTATGTGGTCCACGGCCAATTTCTTCATCCGGTGTAAAAGCGACCCGTACTTTGCCATGTTTTATTTCCGGGTGCTGTAATAAATAATTCATTGCTGTCATGATCTCGGCAATCCCCGCTTTATTGTCGGCGCCAAGCAAGGTTGTCCCATCCGTGGTTATAAGCGTATGTCCTGTATAATCCAATAAGGACGGAAATTCTTTTGGGGATAAGACCCGCTTTTTGTCTTCATTCAATATAATGTCTTTCCCGTCATAGTTTTCAATCATTTGCGGATTTACCCCAGTCCCGGTGAAATCTGTGGCCGTGTCCATATGGGCCAAAAATCCGATTGTTGGGACATCTTTGTCAGTATTGGACGGGAGTGTGGCCATGACATATCCATTTTCATCAACAGTGACATCTTTCATCCCTATGGCTTTTAATTCATCCACGAGCTGACGAGCCAGCGTCCATTGCCCGGGAGTGGATGGACATGAATCGCTGTTGGCGTCGGACTGGGTATCAATCTTCACATAGGAAACAAATCTTTTAATGATTTCGTTTTTCAACGTTTCAATCTCCTTTCTGTGTGATGTAAAGGGAAGGGAATACAATATACAAAAAAGTAGCCGATTGTCTTATGAAAAGCAATCGGCTTTACGCATTTGTTGTTTTCTCGGTTACTACTGCTTAGCTAATCGCCGACGAAACACTAAAGCCGAAATAGTGAATATAACGAAAGCTGCTATTGAACCGGCAGTAACTATCTTTAATACATTTCCTATTGGAGTGCTGAATAATAAAGCAACCGAGATGACTAGGACGCCACCAGTTAACCCCATCCCTAAAATTGAGAACGCTAAAATTTTATTCATTCAATCAACACCTTACACGAATTTAGATCCACTTTTCGCTCCATTTTTCAATTTCTTTCATAATGGGACCAAGGGCCATTCCTTTTTCAGTCAGCGAATACTCTATCCTTACCGGGGTCTCCGGATATACTTCACGTTTGACGATGCCTTCTTTTTCGAGATCTTTTAAGCGCTCTGATAGTACGCGGGCACTGATCGGCATGGCTGCTTCCACAGTGCAGAAACGCTGCGGGCCATCCAACAACTGATGAATAATCAACCCTGTCCATCGCTGTCCCAATATGCTCATCGCTTTTTCAAACTTCGGACATTTATTTGAATTCATTGTCCTCACCTCGCTCATCATCATTATATCACTAGAACCATGATTTTTATAAAATTTATCCCGCATATAAGGTGCCGTAAGGCTCTCACTTCAAATTCTTGAGTGAATACAAAAAGTATAAGTGTGAGAAAACGGCACTTAAATGCCTGATTGGTTCAACTAACATTCAGTAGGAGAGAAAGAAAGTTCCTCCTGAATGAAGTTTCGCTTTATTTTACACTACTTGACAACTAATGTTAACTAATATAAAGTTACTTACATAAAGTAAGTTATTGTTTTAGAAAGGAGGCATGAAAAAATGGTTCATCCTATTGTTGGCACAATTCAGTTGACAGTCCGGGATTTGGAACGAGCCGCTGATTTTTACCAAAATATCCTCGGGCTTCGGTTGTTAAAAAGGACCGGAAGTGCCGCGGTGTTTACAGCAGACGGAAAAAGGGCCTTGCTGGCGCTTGAGGAAAACAAGCATGCCAAACCAAGAAAGGGTAGGACGACAGGATTGTATCATATGGCCTTTTTATTGCCGGACCGTTCGTCTCTTGCTGATGTATTACAGCATTTTATCGACATTCGTCTTCCTTTGCAAGGGGCGTCGGACCACCATGTCAGTGAAGCGATTTACCTGGCGGACCCGGAAGGAAATGGAATTGAAATATATGCGGATAGATCGCCTGATACATGGCGGAAAGGTGATCAAATATTTATGACGACTGCGGCGCTAAATGTAGAAAATCTCATGGAGGATGCTTCCGAGTCCGGCTGGAAAGGTATGCCTTCAGCAACCGTGATGGGTCATATCCACTTGCAAGTAGCGGATTTAGTTTCTTCGGAGCACTTTTACTGTGATGGACTTGGTTTTGACAAGATTCTCCATTATGGCAGCCAAGCCTTATTTATTTCCAAGCACCGCTATCACCATCATATTGGTTTAAATACGTGGAATAGCGCGGGGGCGCCGCCTCCTGAAGAAAACAGCACAGGATTAAAGCGG
Organism: Siminovitchia thermophila; assembly: GCF_016909185.1. Taxonomy (GTDB): domain Bacteria; phylum Bacillota; class Bacilli; order Bacillales; family Bacillaceae_C; genus Siminovitchia; species Siminovitchia thermophila. Next base: position 13,458 of record NZ_JAFBFH010000007.1, read on the forward strand.
TATTCTCTTCTTTTTTCGAGTGAAGAGGAGCGGGAGAAAGCGGTCCGGCGATTGGATAAAATCAATGTCTCCATTTTTAGGGAAAAGGGCATCATAATAGTAAAAGATCCATCTGATATTCAAATCAAGTTAGAAGTTGACCATAAAGGAGAGCATGAATGATGATTCAAACAAAACAAGATTTTTTAAAAGCTGTGAAAGAAAGACGTTCTTACTATGCCATTAGCAAGAAATCGGATATCTCTGATGAACAGATTGAAGAAATCATCGCAAATGCCATCAAGTATACACCAACAGCTTTTAACTCCCAAAGCGGCAGGGCAGTATTGCTGCTCGGAGAAAATCACGATAAGCTTTGGAATATAACGGAAGCGGTTCTAAGGGAAATGGTTCCCGAACAAGACTTTGAGCCAACCGCTCAAAAAATGGAAGGCTTTCGGAATGGCTATGGAACCATCCTTTTCTTTGAAGATCAATCGGTCGTAAAATCATTGCAGGAATCATTTCCGACATATGCCGATAAGTTTCCGGATTATTCCTTGCAGTCATCCGGAATGTTGCAATATATCGTGTGGACGGCCTTGGAAATAGAAGGATTTGGCGCATCGTTGCAGCATTACCAGCCGTTAATAGACGAAGCTGTGCATAAAATATGGAACATTCCATCCGATTGGAAACTTCTTGCCCAAATGCCTTTCGGAAAGCCGACGGCCCAGCCGGGTGAAAAAGAATTCAAAAGCATCGAAGAGCGCTTCAAAGTGTTTAAGTAAATAGAGAGGTTCCAAAAGGAAGGACGCCTTTTTGTATAATGGGAACACTCCAATTAGTGTACTTTGTGCCGAATATTGGAGAAACAAGCAATAAATCAGCCATTAAAAGGGTTGTGCAAACAAAGTCAAATGAGAGATTTGATGTCAAAGAAGTTTGTACGAATGAGCACATTGGTTTTTTTCAGCACACAAGGTTTTTATAATGAGGAGAAAAAGCCGGGGCATAAGAGTGGCTATTCATACAAATTGTGAAAGTAAAATCGCGTGAAATCAAGGTTTTTCAATTTGATTTCACGCGGTTTATCCCGCATGTAAGGTACCGTATACAGCAATTTTAGACCTGAGTTGTGCAAAATAGTGAGAGAAAACGGCACCTAAAATCCCGATTGGTTCAACTAACATTCAGTAGGAGCTGAAAGAAAGCTCCTACTGAAAGAAGTTTCACCTTATTCATTTTTATAGGGATTTGTCCCTGCCTTCATCTTTGCTTGGGCGTTTTCTTTGAACATCTCTGTTTTTGGTCATGAATCAATCGAACATCATCACATACATTTCGATTATCTTCGTTTTCCGGGAATTCCGCTTATCGTTTATTCTGGTTGTGATTCGCTAAGGTGGTTTCTCGCTACTCTCTCTATTTCCGGCTGTATGAATCCTGCAACATCAGGTCGAGCAAATTGCTTGGTTTCAAAGGCTTTCCCGTGAGTCTCATGTTGGAAGTATACAATTTTTTGCGGTGAAATTGTCCAATATATGGTTAGTTTGATAGCTGTTGAATATCCTTTTCCCGAATAGTCTTATTGCTTGTAAAAGATCCGGAGAATTTTACATATCCGGGCATTTTTTGCCCCTCTACAACATTTGCGTTAATGGTCACGGAGTCGTATACATAGTGATTTGCGTTTAATAATTGTTGAATTGCTTTCATGGTATTGGCCACATCTTTTTTTGTTTTTCCGTCTGCCTGAATCATCATATGAATGTGCATCGGTTTCGCAAGGGGACCCGTCTTACTCCATTTCGTATTCGAATCCAACGTTCCTGTTAAACTATCCAGTTGCACTTCTACATGGATGATGTCGGGCACATCTTTTATTAGTAATTCCCTGATTTCTTCGGACGCTTCATTTTCCAGTCTATCCCTAAGAGATGTATCCCTTTTGGCGTCAAAGGCGACCTTCGGTTGCAAAGCTCCCGTTACTTCAAACTCGAACCCTTTCTCACTTGCTACCTGTTCACCTTCATACGTGTAACCGCCGATTTTCAAATTGAAAAAGCCGTCAAGGATGTGGAATGGTTCATTAAGATATGTTTTCGTCAGATAGCTGTCCAATGCTTGCTTGGAAAAAAGGTCGCTAACGGCATTTCCGTTAAAGTCAATGTAGAAAAAAAGTGTGGGAGCCCATAGCATAATGATCAATGAGCCATAGATCCGTTTTTTCTTTTTCATACGCTTCTAACCTCTTTCAACCATTTTAAAAGCAGGAGAGCCATGAGGCTTCCGACAAGCGCAAACACCAGATGAATCAAAGCGAGAAAAGCTGCGCCAAGCAGCATCTCCAGAGCGAATAGGCTGGCTTGCGTTGAATCCACCAATGACCAAATGAAGCTGGGCAAAAAAGTGATCGCTGTCACCATTACAAAATGTTTATAAAAGAGATATAGGACAAACCCGAAAATGGTATATGTCAAGACGAATACTAAGTGATTATTGAGCAAGGATGTTATGAGCGCGAAAAAGAATGAAATTGTCACAAAGATTATTTGATAAACCGCTAATTTCAAGTAGATATTGGCAAACATTTTATCGTTGTCAATCGGGGAAGGAATGACGGCATTTTCAATGGGCTCACTTGTCGATTTCGCATATTCGCGGCAGTTGTCACATGATGCCAAATGCTCCTTCAGCCAGGAAGCTGTTTCTTCATGAAGAAGCCCTTCGTGATTCAAAGGCAGCAAATCTTTGGCGATATAACAATCTTTATTCATTGACCGACCTCATCTCTTTTTTCAATTTCATTTTTGCTCTATGGAATGTTACCCTGGCATACAATTCACTTTCTCCTGTCAGGTCGCCAATTTCTTTAAAAGACAATTCTCCGTATATGCGGTACGTAACAATATCCCTCGATTTTTCATCCAATCTGGAAATGCGTTTGATCAGAGTGCGGCTGTCTTCGCGCAAGACGAAAAGGTCCTCAAGGGGGAGCGGCATTGCTCCTGCTTCGCATGCAAGCTTTTCTTGCAACAATTTGGAATACTTTTTTGAACGGTAAAACTTCTTTAGTCTGTTTTTGGCGATCGAGAAAACCCATGTATTGATTGAAGAATTTCCAGTAAAGCGGTGAAAACCTTTAAGCGCTTCATAAAAGACGTCTTGGGTCAGGTCTTCGGCAATGAATGGATTGCCTGTTTTTACAAAGAAAAAAGCAAAAATCTTTCGCTGAATACGCCGATACAGATTTTCTAGATCATTCATTTTGCCCCCTCCGAAATTCGTATCTATAAGATTAGTACCATGAAGGCGAAATTCGTTACTTATGTTAACTAATATTTTTATCGGGTTGACAATTATGCTTAAAATCTATTATTCTCAACATAATACGAAAAAGGGAGTGATGTACAATGGGCGCGTCGGCTGTAGGCGGTAAAAGCAGGATGAGAACACTGGATATGGTGTATATCAGCTTATTTTCCGCTTTGATGATGGTAGGGGCCAATATCACATCTTTTTTGCCCTTCATGGTTGTCGGCGGGGTACCCATCACCCTGCAGGCTTTTTTTGCGGTCTTGGCGGGGGCTTTTCTCGGCGGGCGTCTTGGAGCTGTTTCAATGGGTGTATATGCATTGATTGGTCTTATGGGAGCTCCGGTGTTTGCGCGGTTTCAAGGCGGCATTGGCCAAATCATTAGCCCTACCTTCGGATTTATCATTGCATTTGCGTTTACGGCATACATAACAGGAAAAATGGTTGAGAAAAACAAGAGCATGTTCCGATTTATCGTGGCGGCATTGATTGGAACGGCTTTCAGCTATGTGTTTGGAACGAATTGGATGTATATGGCATATAAACTTTGGGCGCAGGCGCCAGCTGCTTTTTCCTATAAAATGGCTTGGGCATGGATGGCCGTTCCGCTTCCAAAAGATATTATTCTGGCGATATTTGCCGGGATGTTTGCGCATCGGATGAGAAAGATTGTGAAAACAGGAAAGTAAGGGGAGGATGGAACGATGAATATATATGAACATATCGCAGATATGGCATTGGAAGGAAAAGAGCTGACAGATGAGCAGGCAATGGCTGTTCTGGAGTGCCCGGATGAAGATTTGTTAAAGCTGCTTCACGCAGCTTACCAGGTGCGGAAACAGTTTTACGGCAATAAAGTGAAATTGAACATGATCATCAATACGAAATCGGGTCTGTGCCCGGAAAACTGCGGGTATTGTGCTCAATCAATTGTATCAAAAGCACCGATTGAAAAATACTCCATGATGAAAAAAGAAGAAATAGTGGCGGGTGCAAGCAGGGCGGCCGAATTGAATGCGGGAACTTATTGTATTGTGGCGAGCGGACGCGGCCCGGCCAGTCGTGAACTGGATATTGTGGTCGATGCCGTCAAAGAAATTAAATCTACCCATAAAGAAATGACCATTTGCGCGTGCCTCGGCATATTAAAGCCTGAACAGGCTGCCCGTTTAAAAGAAGCGGGGGTCGACCGTTACAATCATAATATCAATACGTCAAGCCGCCACCATTCCAATATTACGACTTCACATACATATGATGATCGTGTCAACACGGTGGAAACGGTGAAAGAATCCGGGATTTCGCCATGTTCCGGGGTCATTGTCGGCATGAAAGAAACGAAAGAAGATGTCATCAACATGGCCCGGAGCTTAAAAGTACTTGATGCGGATTCCATTCCGGTCAATTTTCTTCATGCCGTTGACGGGACGCCTCTTGAGGGGACAGATGAATTAAATCCCCGTTATTGTTTAAAAGTGCTCTGTCTGTTTCGATTCATGAATCCGACGAAGGAAATTCGAATTTCCGGGGGAAGGGAAGTTAACTTGCGCACCCTCCAGCCGCTCGGCTTGTATCCAGCCAATTCCATTTTTATCGGAGACTATTTGACAACCGAAGGGCAGGAAGGCTCCACGGATTGGCAAATGCTCACGGACATGGGTTTTGAGGTGGATTTGGAACCGTTAAATCGGGAAAAAGCAAAAGCGATTTTGTAATGGAAGGCGTCTGTTTCAGATGGAGAAACAGCCGCTTTTCCATGATGGTGGTCTTGCGGGGAGGGTGTCGGCATACAACTTGATGCCAATTTCTTCTGAAAGCTCCTCCAAATATCTAAGCCTTCTCCCAAGAGACTTTCTTGTTAACATTGCTCCCTGTATGGCTTTAAAACAGGTTGTTTTTTGACTTTTATGTAAATGCGTGCCCGTGCCCATTTTTGTTATTGGAATCATCCATCAACACGTTAGCCGATTTTAATGGGGCGGTAAAAAATATTCTTCAAAAATGGGGATATGCTTGCTGGATGACTTTTGCATTATTGGGGATTGTGTTGCTATGAATTCCTTTTTTGAGCTGTTTTTTCAAGGTCCTTTGATAAAAAGCTCTTTTTTAAAAACCCGTTCTCAGCTATGTATTTCATCTTAAAGAAAACGAAAGAACTTTCCTTCCCGGAAATTTGACTGCAAAGACAAGCGGTGGCTGTATGAAAAATTCGCAATAGGGCTCGTCCTGTATGATATGATTGTATGAAAACAGATTTTCTTATTAAGTTGGGGGATTAGCCATGGATATATATAAAGAAATGTGTGATTTGATCGGAAAAAGTAAAGTATCGATCAATGAAACACTTTTACAGCATCACAGCAAGGACGAGTCTGATTATGAAGCTGTGAAGCCGGACGTAGTTGTTTTTCCCGAGACAAAAGATGATGTGGTTCAAATTGTCGAATATGCGAATAAGCACCACATCCCAGTCGTCCCATTCGGTGCCGGCTCCGGTTTGGAAGGGCAGGCCATTCCAATCCACAAAGGAATTTCGATGAACTTTGAACGGATGAATACAATAGTGGAAGTAAGGCCGGAAGATTTGGTTGCTATCGTACAGCCTGGCGTTACACGTGTTCAATTAAATGAGGAGCTCAAAAATACGGATTGTTTTTTTCTGTTGATCCGGGTGCGGATGCGTCCATTGGCGGAATGGCCGCAACAAATGCCAGCGGCACTTTGACGGTTCGTTACGGGGGTATGCGGGATCAAATTTTGAATCTGGAAGTCGTGCTTGCCGACGGTCGCGTTATTCAAACGGGGAGCCTCGCCAAAAAGTCTTCATCGGGATTTCATTTAAATGGTTTGTTCGTCGGTTCGGAAGGAACGCTCGGAGTGTTTACGGAAATTGCGCTGAAGCTCCATGGTATTCCGGAAAACATTGTTGCGGCCCGTTGTTTTTTCAAAACGGTGAGGGATAGTGTGGATGCGGCGGTCTCCATTCTGACTGCGGGTATTCCAATCGCCCGTATTGAACTAGTCGATTCCCGAAGCATCAAAGCTGTGAATGCTTATTCCGAAACCGATTACCCCGAGGCACCGTCGCTTTTCCTTGAATTCCACGGAAATCAGGCGGGAAATCAGGAAGATATCGAGTTTGTCAAAGAAATTGTGGAAGAGGCGGGCTGTCTTGAGTTCTTGTTTGAAACGGATTCGCTTAAACGGGCCTTGCTGTGGAAAGCGCGCCACGAGTTAAATTATGCGTTGCGACACGGCAGTCGTGAGCTTGCCAGTATGACGACGGATGTATGCGTTCCGATCTCCGCTTTGTCGGACAATGTGGAGTTTGCAGACACCCAACTGGATGTCTTGGGATTAAAAGGCGGTATCGTCGGTCATGTGGGAGACGGGAATTTTCATGTTATGATCTTATTTGACCCAAATTCCCTTGAGGAAATCGATAAAGCGAAAGATTTAAATAGACAAATTGTCAATAAAGCATTGCTGTCGGGGGGAACATGCACCGGAGAACACGGAGTGGGTCTTGGTAAGCTAAAATACCAAAGACAAGAACATGGGGAAGCCTTGGATGTCATGATTGCTTTTAAACAGTTATTAGACCCGAACAATATTTTAAACCCTGGGAAGGTTCTTCCAATCAATGAAAAAAATGCGTAGAGAATGAAGTCTCTGCGCATTTTTAATTAAATAACACCTTGGAACAGCATCGCGTCGGCAACTTTTACAAAGCCTGCTATATTGGCGCCTGCAACAAGGTTTCCGCTCATGCCATACTCATCAGCCGCTTTTATGCTGTCTTGGTATATGTTGGTCATAATTTTTCTAAGTTCTTTATCCACTTTTTCAAAGGACCACGGCATTCTAGAGCTGTTTTGAGCCATTTCCAGTGCCGAAACCGCCACACCGCCAGCGTTTGATGCTTTTCCTGGCGCATAGAGGATGTCATTGCTCAGGAATGTTTCCGCTGCGTCATGTGTACAAGGCATATTTGCCCCTTCTCCGACCGCTTTTACCCCGTTTTTCACAAGGGTTTCCGCCGCGTTTTTATCCAATTCATTTTGTGTGGCGCATGGAAGGGCAATGTCGCAAGGAATTGTCCAGATATTTTCGCTGCCTTCAAAATATTGGGCATTGGGGCGTTCGTTAATGTATTCGCAAATTCTGCATCTTTCCACTTCTTTTAAGTGTTTAAGTGTTTCAATGCAGATGCCTTCAGGATCATAAATATACCCGGTGGAATCACTGCACGCAACAACTTTAGCGCCAAATTGCTGTGCTTTTTCGATCGCGTATAAGGATACATTTCCCGATCCTGATACGACCACAGTTTTGTTTTCAAAGCTCATGCCTTTATCTTTGAGCATTTCTTCAACGAAGTAAACAAGACCGTAACCAGTTGCTTCAGTCCGTCCAAGACTTCCGCCATATCCGACTCCTTTACCGGTCAGGACGCCTGCGTCAAAGTGACCGCGCATTCTGCGGTATTGGCCAAACATATAGCCGATTTCTCTTGCGCCGACACCGATATCTCCGGCTGGAACGTCAACATCGGAGCCGATATATTTGCTAAGCTCTGTCATGAAACTTTGTGTAAATCTCATGATTTCCGCATCCGATTTTCCTTTTGGATCAAAGTCGGCTCCGCCTTTTCCGCCGCCAATTGCCTGGCCAGTCAGGGCGTTTTTAAAAATTTGTTCAAATCCCAAAAATTTAATGATGCTTGCGTTAACGGAAGGATGGAATCTTAATCCGCCTTTATACGGTCCCAATGCGCTATTATATTGTACCCGGAATCCGCGGTTTACTCTCACCTTTCCTTGGTCATCAACCCATGGCACACGGAATGTGATCAGGCGTTCCGGTTCCACGACTCTTTCAAGTATACCATTCTCCATATAATGAGGATGTTTAACGAATACAGGCAGAAGAGAGTCGAAAATTTCTTGAACGGCTTGTAAAAATTCCGGCTCGTTAGCATTTCTTTCCTTTACAGTGTTGTATACATTGTCAATGTAAGTTTTCGCCGCCTTCACTTTATGATTTTCCATTTTCATAATCATTGCCATTGTTTTCACTCCCATTCACCAGTATTTTCATGTCATTTTCAAAAAAAACCACGTCCAAAAAAACTTGGTATAATTTATTTTATCTTTTACAATTAATCTATACAATATGAATATGAGATAATTTTAATGCCAAAATGAGATTAATCATTTGAGAGCGGGGATAGTCGAATGGAATTAAGACAGATTCAATATTTTATTGAGGTGGCAAAAAGGGAACATATGACGGAAGCTGCCGAGGCGCTGCATGTCGCCCAATCCGCGGTAAGCAGGCAAATTGTCAACTTGGAAGCGGAGCTGGGGGTTGATTTATTCATACGTGAAGGTCGCAGTATTCGTTTGACGGCAATTGGACGAATGTTTCTTGAAAAGATGGAACACGCCATGAATCTGATTGAGCAGGCCCAAAGAGAGATTGAAGAACGCCTTGATCCGGAAAAAGGGACCGTCCGCATTGGTTTTCCGAGCAGCTTGGCGGCGTATTTGCTCCCTACGATCATATCCGCATTTAGAAAAGAACATCCTTATGTCAAAATCCAACTTTACCAAGATTCTTATCGTAATCTGGTGGAAGCAGTCGTGTTGGGGGAGGTCGATCTCGCTTTGCTTGGACCCGTTCCGAAAAAAGAAACAAGAGTCAAAAGCGAAGTGTTATTTGTTGAAGATCTCGTGGCATTGCTGCATGTTAGTCATCCCTTGGCATCGAAAGCTTCCATTAATCTGGAGGATTTGCGCAGGGACCCATTTATTTTGTCGCCAAAGGGGTATATTTTGCAGGATATTGTGGAGGATGCATGCCGGCAATACGGATTTGTTCCAATGGTGTCTTTTGAGGGGAAGGATATCGACGCGATCAAGGGTCTTGTTGCTGCCGGCCTCGGGGTCACATTGCTTCCTGAAGTTACGCTGGTGGACAGCTTGCCGCGGGCGACGCAAAAAGTTCCTCTTTCCGAGCCGCATGTAACGCGGACTGTTGGAATGATTATTCCTAAAAACCGAAAATTGCTCCCGACAGAATTGGTTTTTCATCAATTTTTAAAAGAATTCTTCCAGAAGTTGAGCGGCTATCGCTAGTATCGGCAGGAAAGAGTTGAATCAAAAAAATACGATGAGACATACGTATTTATTTCATGTATATTAATAAGTGAGATTGAGTAAAATTTTATCAACATATGGGGGGTCCTTATGAAACTGGTATATGAAGGAAAAACAAAAAACGTATACGAGCTGGAAGACGGGAATTTTTTGCTTCAGTTTAAAGATGATGTTACCGGGGAAGACGGCGTTTTTGACCCTGGAGCCAACACTGTCGGATTGACGATTGAAGGAGCAGGACAAACCGGTCTTCGCTTGACGAAGTACTTTTTTGAACTTTTGCAGGAAAAGGGCATACCTACCCATTATGTAAGTGCAAATGTGCAAGAAAATACGATGATTGTGAAGCCTGCCAAACAATTTGGAAAAGGGCTTGAAGTGATTTGCCGTTATAGGGCTGTAGGCAGTTTTTATCGCAGGTACGGCGCCTATGCCGAGGAAGGACAACCATTGGACGGATTTGTTGAAGTCACATTGAAGGATGATGAGCGCCAGGATCCCCCGATCAGCGAAGATGCGTTGGTCATGCTGGGTATTTTAACAAATGAAGAATATAAGCAGTTAACAGGACTTGCGGAAAAGATTGGACGGATCGTAAAGGACGCCTTAAGTGAAAAAGGAATTGAGTTATACGATATTAAATTTGAATTTGGCAAGGTTGGCGAAAATGGGGACATTACGCTGATTGATGAAATTTCAGGTGGAAACATGCGGGCGTATAAAAACGGCCGGTATATTGAGCCGCTTGAACTTGGCCGGTTGCTGTTGAACGGTGAATAAATAAAGTACCATTTCGATAAATTGGAGGGGGAGAAATGGATCAATTTATGAAAAAAGCCGTTGAGTTGGCGAACCAAAATGTAGATGAAGGGGGCACGCCCTTTGGGGCTGTTCTTGTAAGGAATGGTGAAGTGATTGCAGAAGGGGTCAACGAACTGCACAAAAAATTTGATGTGAGCGGACATGCCGAGCTTGTCGCGATTCGAAAAGCTCAAGAACAATTGCAAACGAATGATTTAAGCGGTTCGATTATGTATGCGAGCGGCGAGCCCTGCCCCATGTGCATGACGGCCATTTACTATGCGGGCATTGACACAGTCTATTATGCCGGATCGATTGAGGAAGCCAAACAGGCAGGCATGGGCACATCTGTCTATATATACAATCAACTGGCTCTGCCGCGGGAAGAAAGATCCGTCAAAATGATCCATATGCCGGTTAAAGGTGAAGAAAAAGATCCACTTGATTATTGGAAAGCGAAAAAAGGGGAGTAATCATGCGGATTGTATCCATTTGTCCAAGCAATACGGAAGTAGTCGGGTATTTGGGGAAAGAAGACATGTTGGTTGCTGTTGATGATTATTCCAATTGGCCGGATCGAGTGGCTGATTTGCCGCGGGTAGGACCTGATCTTACTATTGATATGGATAAGGTTGAGTCCTTGCGGCCAGACCTGGTGTTGGCTTCTCTCAGTGTGCCGGGAATGGAAAAAAATGTGTACGAGCTGAACAAAAGGAATATTCCCCATATCGTCTTAAACCCGAATACACTAGAGGATATTGCGTGTGACATCGAAACAGTTGCCGAAGCGCTCCATTGTAAAGAAACAGGCAGCGAAAAAGCCCGCGCTTTCCGGGAGAGCGTCAGCCGCTACAGGAAATTTTCCGAACAGAAGGATGAAAAACCTTCCCTCTATTGGGAATGGTGGCCGAAACCTGTTTTTACTCCTGGGGGAGCAAACTGGTTAACGGAAATAAGCGAGCTTGCTGGCGCATATAACATTTTCGCCACAGAACCAGAGGCAAATGTACAGACTGACTGGGAAGAAGTTAGGAAAAGAAACCCGGATCATATTTGTCTCGTGTGGGTCGGGGTGAAAGAAGAAAAAGTAAACCCCCATTTATTGCTAAAGCGGCCGGGATGGGAAAAGATGAAGGCAGTACAGAATCAATCCGTGCATGTTCTTGGAGATTCACTGTATTGCCGGCCCTCGCCCAGGCTATTGCTTGGGCTTGACAAGCTGATGAATACTTTGTGGGGTCAGTCCCCGCCGCGGTAACGTACCGAATGGCGGGGATTGACTTGTTTACGTGAATGTATTTTTGAAGCAGGGGAAATACTCTTGCCTTCATAAAAACGAACCAAACAAAGCTCATGCTAACGGATTTTGCCACTCGAATTTTCTTTAAGGGGACGGACAGGACATTTTTCCTTTATAGAATCGTTCGCTTTCAAGTAAAATAAAACATGAATGATTTTTTCTTTTCAAGAAAGAAAGGGATCAATATTGATGCTGCCAGCAAAAGGTACAAGAAAAAAAAGAATACTTACAGGCATCGTGATCTTGTTCATAGTCTCTTTATTTGTCCCCACCCCTTTTCATATTTTCCAGCCCGGGTCAGTTGAGGAGCTAGGCTCGAAGGTACTTGTGGAGGATGGGGAACAAGAGGCAGAAGGACAACTGTATTTAACGACAGTCCTTTCAATGAAGGCGAGCAATATTTATTATTTGGCTTATGGGCTTCTCGCTCCTCATGCCGCTGTTGAACGCTCCACGAGTGTAAAAGGCAACATGACGGATCAGGAATACAACCGCTGGCTTAAATATTTAATGGATTCTTCCCAGGAAAGCGCAGTCGTTGCCGGTTTAAAAGCGGCTGGGGAAGAGGTAAATATTTATCCAAAAGGGGTCATTATCCAAGCGGTTGACGAAAAGTCGAAAGCGAAAGGATCGTTGGAAGTCGGGGATATTATTCATACAGTGGATGGTCTCCCTGTACGAAAGTCCTCTGATTTGCTTGCTTACCTCAAAGGGAAAGAGACGGGAGATGTAGTTACGGTTGGATTGAACAGGGACGGGGTGGAAAAAAAAGAGGAAATCGAACTCATCCCGCTTAAACATTCGAAAACAAAGGCTGGTCTGGGCATTGTCCTTTCGGATTATACGAAATTGGAAACGTCCAGGAAAGTAAAAATAAAAGCGGGTGATATAGGAGGACCTTCCGCAGGATTGATGTTCTCATTGGAAGTTTATAAACAGCTTCAAAACAGGGATATTACGAAAGGTTATAAAATTGCCGGCACTGGAACGATTAGTCAGGACGGAAAGGTCGGACAAATTGGCGGCATTCGTGAGAAAATCACTGCTGTTGATAAAGCGGATATCGACATATTCTTTTGTCCGAAAGATATAGAGCCGACTGACACAAATGAAAAAACTGTAATGGAAGAAGCTGAGAAATACGGCTATGACGTAAAGATTGTTCCAGTCGAAACGTTGGAGGAAGCCATTAAATTTTTGGAAAAACTTCCGCCAAAACCTTAGGAGGGGAATTATGGTGTTTAAACGTATTGGCAAAGCAGTCATAATGGGTCTGATTTGTTCGGTGCTTGTTTTATCTGGACAAATGAATGCAGCAGCGCAAAAAGACGATGTCATCAATGAGAAACTGGGAGTGCCGATCGTTGTTTATGGGGAAACACTGACGAATGAACAAAAGGATGAAGTGCGCAAGCTGCTTGAAGTGACGAACCCGGAAAATGTCGACGAAATTACGGTAACCGCCCAGGACTTAGCGCGTTTAATTGGCGGAAATCCCAAATCCCGCATGTTTTCTTCAGCAAAAATTACCGTGAAAGAAAAGGGGAATGGCCTTGTTGTTTCCATCGTTACACCGGAAAACATTACGGAAGTAACGAGTGAAATGTATTCGAACGCCCTTTTAACCGCCGGAGTCGAAAATGCCAATGTGGATGTTGCCTCCCCAGTGAAGGTAACAGGGCATTCCGCCCTTGTCGGCATTTATAAAGCTTATGAATCAAAAGGTGAAGTTCTTGACAAAGATCGGATGGAAGTGGCGAATGAAGAATTGAGCCTTGCCACCGAACTTGCTAATAAGGAAGGGCTGAACGATGAAAAGGTAACAGAACTGTTAACCGAAATTAAAAAAATGATCGCCGAGCAAAATCCGGCTACACGGGAAGATGTGGAACAAATTGTCGAAGAACAATTAAATAAGATGAACATCGAGTTAAGCGAAAAGGATCGTCAATTACTAATTGACCTATTTGATAAAATGAGGTCTCTGGAAATTGACTTTGACGGTGTAAAAAAGCAACTGGAAGATATTAAGGGAAAGCTGGAGGAAGTCGTCGGCGATGAAGGATTTTGGGATAAAGTCGCAAACTTTTTCCAAAAGATAGCCGACTTCTTCCGCAATTTATTTAAATAAACATCAAAAGCTCTTGAAATAATAGGGCCCCTTTCAGGATATGGACGATGCAAGAAAGTCCGGATCTTGAAAGGGGCCACTTTCCATTGGAACACCTGAGTGTCTTAATGCAGTTTTTGGAAAAATTTACAAAATTATCCGACAAATGTTTTAACAGCATCACAGGCTTTCAGGACAAGACCTCTACAAATAATGACCACTACAGTGTCCATCACACTTTAAAGCGGGGTATTACATGATTGCCAAGCCTTACAAATATGTTGTTTGTAATGGAAAGTTGTAGCACTTAAAATGATTCGATTCAAGATCTTGAGCTAAGTGAAAAATTCCGATTATCCACTTTACCTATCCATTATTTTGCATATTAAGGGCGTTTCCGGCTAAAGCATATAAAATAATAGTGGAAGCTAAGTGAGCTGAAAATTGGTTTGGATCTTGCTGAGGATATACTTCAACAAAGTCCATTCCAATCACGCCTTTTTTCGTAAACTCGTGAACAAGCGTTAATAGTTCATAAGAAGAAAGCCCATTGCCGTCCACCGGGCCTCCAGGGTTGAATGCAAAATCAAGAACATCGCTGCAGATGCTCAAGTATACACCATCCACATCTTTACTTGCCATTTCATATACTTCATTTGCAGTTTCAATGAGATTTTTTTTGCGGATATCGTTAATGGTAACTGTCACCGCACCAGCTTCTTTGGCAAGTTTTCCACTGTCCGGTTTGTTCCTTGGGCCATGAATTCCAGTGTGAACGAGGCTTTCGTTTCTAACGCCTTCCTCCGGTGGGTAGGTCTTGGTCACCGCGAAAAGTAAGAAGGGTAAAACGTTTGATTGTAACGTTTCTCTCGAAATAAGTGAATATAAAGGTAAAAAGTCCTGGAGGCTTGTGCCCGATTTTGGGTGAGCGGGTATTCTCGCGACTTATCTTGCACGAAACTGAACAGACATGATAGAATTTAGATGTTCTGTGTGTGTGGGGGTGTTTTAGTGGCGTTGTTCCGTGTCTGTTTACTATACGGTGCGGTGCGGCACCATATCGGTTAGAGCATCAGAACGCTTACCCTTTACGGGTCAAGCTCACCCCTTTTCTCTTCTCCCACAACCCCATGTGGGAGAAGTTATTTTTTTTGTTTGGGAATCGCAATAAAGATGATGGTCGTCCTGTTAATAACCTTGTGATATACTGGTGGTGACCAGTTAACGCAAGTAAAAATTTGAAAAAAACGAAGCCATACAGCTTCTAACTGCGGGGACCGCAGGGATAGCCTAATCCATAACTTTCGGTTACGAATGTGTTCTTAGGAACCCCCCCCCCCACTTCAAGCGTAAGCTAAGTGGCGGGTGGTTCAAAGTGAGGAACGATGCCAAAAGATAAAGAGATTAAGCAGCCTAGCACCATTAGAACACCGGCACCAAGCTGTGGCATAATTTTTTTGTTTTTTCACTGTCTACTTGACAGGGAGCGGTACAAACGTACTAGGTGTGGGCTATTTTACGCTTACCCGCCAGGCCAAAATAAAAAAGAGCCAAAAAAGGCTCTTTAAAAAGTTATTTTGGAAAGTCGGTTGATCTTTTTTCTAACTAATAATCATTTTCTAGGGACACAAGTGACAACACCCTGAGGCATTGTTATAGTCCCATAAAATTCTCCTGAGAGATAAAAACCCTTTTTATATTTATTACATGAATTAACAACTTTCATCCCTAAAGTACCAACAGCTAATATTAGCATAGTTAAAGCTGTAGGGGATAATCCTAGTTTCATTTTAATAAGGGCGGCAGCTACCCCAAAAATTCCTCCACTATAATTAGTAATTGTATTTAATTTTTTTACAGTTGCATTAGAAATATAAATACCTCTAACTTTAGTTTTTTTAGTAAGGGTTCCAATTTCTCCAGGATTCACTGAGGAATTCTCAGAATATAAAACATTTCCTACAACTTCATTTGTTCCGTTATTTTGAATTTCTAATTCGTATTTTAAGTAAAGTTCTTTTGCATCAGGACTCAATAATTCAATTTGCTCAGACTTATTATTTTCTAAGTTAATAATATCAATTCCTTTGGAGTCCATTTCTTCTAATAAATTAATTAGCTGATCAAGTTCGTCATTCAAAGAGTTTTCACTCATTCCTATAGCAGAATACACTGACTTACCACCATTCGGATTTTGATTTAGCGACTGTGCCTGCACTTTTAGGTTAGATATAGATAGTGTAGAAAGAAAAAGCACCAAACTTAAGAACAAAACACTAAACTTTTTCATTTTCATAATAATCTTAAATACAAATATGTTTGTTGCATTCAAGGTCTTTTAAATTTATTTAGTATAAAATCACTTACAAAAAAAACTACCAATCCAGCCATTAAAATTATAAATGAAATATTAAATCCCGAGCTTGTAATAAATGAGTATATAGAACTTGCTAATAAAGCAACCATATAAAAAGCAAATCCTATTTTTATAGCCTTTTCAGTACTTTTTCTTTCTTCATTTGTCATTTTTTTAAAAAACAATCTATCAATTCCTCCTCAAATATTACTCCATAGATCACCTCATTTGTATTTGGCAATCAAATGTATCAAAAGGCAATCAAGTATACTCATTTAATTGTATAAAGATCCAATGCCGTGCCGCTTGACATGAAGCCTCCGCACGTATAATTTTCTGCCTTCTTCAAATGCTATCGTGCTAAATCTATTTCAATCGTCTCCTTTTTTTGATTTGATTGAAAATACTTACAATTCTTCCGGATATTATAGCAAACTCCTAAAAAATTGCAAGGAATTGTGTAAAAAAATGACTATATGTATATATATTATAGATATGGATAGGCATAAAGGCTTATAAATGTACGTGCAAAAAAAAATAAAATACACATAAAAAACAAATGGGATCTGTGTGAATGAATTTCATAGTCTAATCAAAAGGAGGCCAATCTGTTCTTTCATAAATTCATGAAATTTATCTGGTTTGTTGTTATCCGGCATGGGTACAACCTTGACGGGGAGCAGTTCAGTGTGTGGATAGTACTGGATTTCTATTGTTTTAACAATCTATACCACAGATTCAGGATGTATTTAAAAACACTGAACATACCGCCATTCACCTCTTGAGATTCTACTTGGTTTTAATTATCATTATTACATATTATGTAATACTAAAACTATTACATAAGGTTTTTTATGAATTAGCCGAGAACACTCGTGACTTCTTGAACTACCCTCCACTTAGCTTTCATGATTTCTATATGCTTAATATAACACAAAAATGCTTTGTACAAAGCGTTTTAACGAGTGTTTTTTATGCGAGAAAAGATCTCCACCCTAGCTTTGCTTGAGGAATTCCATGATAAAGAAAAGGAGGGTGCTCCAATGTCGTTTTTACAACCGTTTAATCCAACCAAGACACCGCCGAATAACGAACACAACAAATCCGAACTAGACGACTGTGAAAATGAATATGTACATATGACGCTACCGAATGGAGAGGGGGTGCGCTTTAAGTGCGTGTGGTCTGGTTACCGCTTCTCGGACGATGAAGTCGCGAGGTTGATGGCCGGTTACGACATCCGGATTAAGACCGACCATATCGATGGAATCATCGGTTCGTTCATACAATCTTGCGAATGGCGTACATCTTGCAAATTTGTCACCACTGTAATGGGGCATATTGTCGTAATGTGCATCCATGTGGATAATACCCACTTTTTTGCCTGTCGTTTCTGCTAGGGCTTTTACAATGGGAAATGTCACACCATGGTCTCCACCTAATCCGATGATGAATTTACCGCTTCGCCAAAGGTTGCTAGTGAAATTTGTAATTCTGTTCATTGTTTTTTCCACGTCAGCAGGTACGACATCGATATCACCGATGTCACCTAATGTAATATGCTCGAATACATCAATATGGTCTAATTCAGGCAAGTACCCGCTATATCTTGCCGAGCAAAGCCGCATGACTTTCGGACCAAGTTCACATCCTGTATAGTCCCCCCCAAGTAACTGCGCCTTCCCACGGAATACCATATACTATGGCATCCACGTTCGACATATCTTTGCTTTTGGAAATATTCTCTGCATTTAAAAAACACGGGGTATTGCCATAAAGCATGTAACTCATTCCTCTCTTGTATATATAATATCTATTACGTCATTTTGACAAAATGTAAACGTCATTTGGATTTGAATTCAAGTTGTGGCTAGTAGACTATGTGCTGGTAAACAGGATGGTAAAGGTAATTAGGCAATAGAATGAACATAATATCTTTTGATTTTGTGCTTTATTTGAAAAAATTAAAAAGGTCACTGAGAATATGCTAAAAAAGAAAGAGCTGCAGCATAGTAAGTGGATAACAAACATAAACGGCTTTAGCCCTTGAGTGCCAGGCTAAAGCCGTTTAATTATTTTTTGGTTAAACATAAAATAGGAGAATGACAATAAAGTATAAAATCATGGCAATCAATCCGACAGGAACGCCAAAACGGGCCCACTCGCTGCTCGTAATGTTCAATTTGCCGGCGGCGATAATGTTCGGTATATTTCCGGGAATCAGCATCCCGCCGCTAATTAGAAGTCCCAACAGGATGGAAATTAAAGTAGTATCTGTCATTTGCGGACTGATTTCTGCCGCGGCCAAAGTTGCATTATCCAAAACTGCCGAGATCATGTTGATCCAGTATAAAATTTGCGGGCTCAACCCGAGCAAATATCTTTCGATGAATGGCTCAAAACCTGCACCCAGTAATGTTAAGCCCATAACGAATAAATACACTTTAAACGCTCTAATGAAGATTTCCTTGTAGCTTTCAGACTCCATGCTAGCTCCAAGGCTCCCGCCATTCCCTTTTGGATTCACGATAATGGCTGCCAGAATGCCGAACAAAATGACTGCGGGAATGACATCGGGACCAATTAAATGCAACAAATAGAAAAAGTCTGCGTTTAATTTACTTACAGCAATCGTTGATAAGGGCTCACCGATTGGAGTTAAAGCAGCTCCAAGACCGATCGAGAAACACGCCAATATGACGAGGCGGATTTCCGACTTTCTTTCTAGACGGAGCACGCTTACAATCACGACTAATACGATTGCGGCGATAATGGCAGTAATGATACTGGAAATAAGTCCGAGAATAATAACAACCAAAGCGATGAAAAGGCGGGCCGGGATAGCTCGGCTCATCCCCAAAATTCCTTTTTCAATCGAAGACTGAAACCATTTAAATAGTAAGCCGGCAATTAATACTGCCAACGTAATATGTACCGGATCCACCAACGCTTTTGTAAAAAGGGCTCCCGTAAGCACCTGGCTGATTGCGGCAGCCAAAAGCCCCATGATAAATAAAAAGGCTTCCAAATTCTTTTCAACTTTATGAACGGTAAACGGTAAAAATAGCACGAGAATTAATATAATTGTTAAACCTAAAATCATATATTTCTATCCTTTTCTCTGTTTTTCTTTCTATTATAGCATAATTAGACATCATTAAATCATGATGATAGAGGAAAATAATAGGTGTCGAGGCTTTTACGGTTATGAAAAGAAGCAGGAATGAGTAGATAAGAAGAGTCTGGAACACAGCTAAATCAGCTGATTAGAAAACGAACAATAAAGTGAAACTTCATTCAGTAGGCGTTTTCTTCCATCTCCTACTGAATGTTAGTTGAACGAATCGGGCATTTAGGTGCCGTTTTCTCCCAGACTCTTTGCTATTTCGTATTTGCTTATGTCCCAGACTCATCATGTATTCCTTCAACAATTTTTTAATACTCTACTGATTTGGGGCCACACGCGATTTTTGCAATGCCGGCGTATCAGGGCGAGATGTTTGATATACAGCAGTTCGCTATCTCAGCAGTTTCTTTTCACTTTTCTTTTTTCATTTATCAATGGTATCTTCCGCTGTATGTAGAATGGCTGGCTTTCTGTTGCATATCCATAGGAATCGGGTTTTGATTCAATATACCGGACGACATTCCATTCTATTTCCGTACCGGCTACACACGGCTTGGTTGATGCGCAATATCGTTATAAATGTCCGCGACATCTCTCTTTTTAATCATTTGTTAATCAAAAACCTTTTGTGCCGGTGGCGGCAGGGCGGAGATTTCCTTGGCATTTGCGGCAGGAACGGTTAAAGTCGGGCTCAACACTATCAAACAATGCTGATAGTGATATCCGCTTCAAGACTGAAATCCTCCCTTTCAGGTAATAGGTTCATAGAATAACTAAAATTTGATTCTGATAATTCCGCAAGTAGAAAAAGGGCTGGGACTGTTGCCGGGAAGGAATCAACGAGAAAGGAAGGTCATATACTGTATCAGTTTCAAAAAGGGGGAAAATCATTGTCCATTTGGGAAGATGTCATCGCAGTTCACCATACATGCAAACATATGCCGCTTCAACACAAGCTTGTATTGACAGCGCTTTTTAGTGGACTTGCCGCGGCTTTTCAATCAGCCGGAGCGCTGTTTCAAGGGGCGGGATATCTCATTAGCCTCCTTTCAACAGCTCCCATTATTGTTTGTACCATCTTTTCACTACCACTAGGAATGCTGTCTTATTTCTTGACCATTCTCGTGTTATTTTTCTATCCAAGCGAGTTGCTGATTTTTCCTTTTACGACCGGGCTGCTTGGTCTGGCCATTGGTTTTTGTTTTTTGATTACAAATACACGCTTAACTGCCGGAGTGATTACGTCTTTCACGTTGGCATCCGGGATTTTCTTCGTTTTATACGGATTGCAGTTTCCATTGTTCGGACCCGTCGTATCAACTTCGCCGGATATTCGGATCGTGTTTGGAATTTTGTTGTTTTCGGCTTGGTACGGCTGGGTTTGGCTTTGGACCAGCCACTTCTTCATAAAGAGATTCAAAAACATGATCGCTTAGTTATTTTCCGGTATTTAGTTCGGATGGTGTGATGAAACGTCTGCCCAAATACAATAACAGTCGTCCTTTCCAATTCACTGTCTGTTTCATGGCAGGGATTTTCCTATGAACGGGAAACAGAATGCATCAAATCAAGCATTTCATTACGGGCCTTTCCAAGCATATATCCTTCACCTTCGTTTATCGGCAGGTTTAACAATGGGTCTCCATTTCAGTATTTTGAATGATGTCCATTTGTCTCGGTTCAAAACAGCTAATTTTGTAATAAATGATAAAGTAGCCGCTCTTTATCATCAAAAAACTGTTTCATGATGGAATAGTGGCCTGTATTTTCGAGCTTTGTTTCTTGTAATCCATCTTTGGTAAATTCATAGATGATTGAATCCGGGTATGCCATCATGATGGGGGAGTGGGTGGCAATGATGAATTGCGATGACTGCCCCGCGAGATCATGAATCCGGGCCAGCATGGACAATTGTCTTAAAGGGGACAATGCCGCTTCCGGCTCATCCAATATATATAGGCCGTTTCCCCTAAAACGATTCGTAAAGGCGGCAAAAAAAGACTCGCCGTGAGACTGTTCATGTAATGAAGTGCCTCCGTACTGGTCGATGATGCGTGATCCTGTTCCTGGTTCTTGATCAAGCTCTTCTATATGTGTAGCCACATTATAAAATGTTTCCGCCCTCAGAAAAAATCCGTCTTTTGGTTTTTGGACTCCTCGTATTACCCGAAGGTGCTGTTCCAGTTCGGAATGGGAGTGATAGGTTGAAAAGTTAAAATTGAATGTGCCGCCTTCCGGATTAAACCCAACACTGATTGCGATAGCTTCCAACAATGTTGATTTCCCCATTCCATTGTCTCCGACAAAGTATGTAACTTGTGGATGGAAATGAAGTTCTTGCAGGTTTTTGACGGCCGGAAGGGAGAAAGGATACTTGGACATGGAAGGCAATTGTTCTTGCTTTAATGCAATTCTTTTAACATATTGATTTGACTGATGTAGTTTCATATGAATCGCCCCAACATATATATTAATTCCATGTTACAACATTTGCGGTCAAAAATCGTTACATATTTCCCCGGCAATAAACGACAATTTCCTAATGGGTGGTGAAATAGATGAAAAGGAAAAAAGGCATTGTGCCCGGTGATAAAGTTGGGTTGACAGCTCCGGCAGGCCCGGTTGAAGCGGGATATCTCAGAAAAAGTGTGGAGGCATTAAAAGGTTTTGGGTGGGAAGTAGAGGTCGGCGACACATGTTTTCAGGAATACAGGGGATATGTAGCCGGACCGCCTGAAATGAGAGCTGAAGAATTACACAAGATGTTCGCCAGCTCGGAAATATCCGCCATATTTTGTTTGCGCGGGGGGTACGGGTCACCGCAAATCTTGTCTTTGCTCGATTATACGCTTATAAAAGATAACCCCAAATTGTTTATCGGGTATAGCGATATTACGGCCCTGCATATTGCCTTTCAACAAAAAAGCGGGATTTCGACTATACATGGACCAATGCCCGCCTCCGATTTAATTGATGCGGATGAATATACCAAATATACATTGCAGTCGTTTTTAGAAAGTCCATTTTCAGCGCGCATCATTGATAATCCTGTTGGTGAGCCCATCGAATGTCTCGTGCCCGGAAAAGCCCGCGGCATATTAACAGGAGGAAATCTAAGTCTTATTGCCAGTTTAATGGGAACACCGTATGAACTTGATACGAAGGGGAAAATTTTATTCTTGGAGGAGGTGAATGAAGAGTGGTATCGAGTGGACCGGATGTTGAATCAACTGGCCATCGCCGGGAAATTTGCTGCCGCGGCGGGCATTGTTCTCGGTTCATGGACAGGTTGTTCTCCACCATCCAATGATTGGCCGCTCAAAAACTTATTTAAAGAATTATTCCTGCCCTTTAACATACCGGTATTATTCAACCTTCGGGCAGGTCATTGCCGGCCTGCGGTCGCGCTCCCGTTCGGGACCCTTGCCGAAATAAATGGTTTTCAGCGAAGTCTCCGAATTTGTGATTGATTTTAGGCAAGCTTCTTGCTACCACGAACATTACATTATACCATTATGATGAATTGACTGGTTGAGGAGACATGAAACCTATGGAAAAAGTGAAACTCGTAATCCTGCAAACGAGCGATGTCCATGGCAATATTTTTCCAATCCATTATGGAACAAATGGATATGCAGATGTCGGACTCGGTAAAATTTCTACCCTTGTTCAAGCGGAAAGAAAGAAAAATAACCATACCCTGTTAATTGATAACGGCGATTTGATCCAGGGGACACCGTTAACATATCAATATGTTCGGTCGGATTCCAAGAACAACCTTCCAAACCCCATGGTGGTCGTATTAAATGAACTTCAGTATGATGCTGGTGTGTTGGGAAACCATGAATTCAATTATGGCATGGAAGTGCTTGAAGCTGCCATCTCGCAATCCCGGTATCCGTGGTTGTCAGCCAATATTGTAAGCAGCGCGGACGGCACCCCTTATTTTGGAAAGCCTTATATGGTAAAACGATATGCAAATGGGTTAAAAGTGGCCGTGCTTGGTTTAACGACGCCTTATATCCCTTATTGGGAAAAGCCCGAGCATATACAAGGACTCGCTTTTGACGATCCGGTTGAAACAGCGAAAAAATGGGTTCCTTTCTTGAAAGAAAAGAAGCAGGCTGATGTGATCATCATTTCATACCATGGCGGATTTGAACGCGATTTAGACACAGGAGAACCGATTGAAAAAATTACCCGAGAAAATCAGGGCTATCGTCTGTGCCATGAAGTCGAAGGAATTGATGTGCTGCTTACCGGTCATCAGCATCGGCAAATTGCGGGGAAAAAAGTGAACGGTGTCATTGTACTTCAGCCGGGAAGCTCAGGTTCTTTTCTCGGCAAGGCTGAAATGGAACTGGAGAAAAGGGATGGGAAATGGACAGTCATTCACAAGGATTCGGAGCTATTGCCTGTTGTCGGTGTGCCCGAGGATGAGGCAGTACTTGAGAAGGTCAAAATATATGAGGAAATCACCCAGCAATGGCTTGATCAGCCGATTGGCATAATAGAAGGGGACATGCGTGTAAACGACGCGTTGGAGATCAGACTGGGGGATCATCCATTAATCGAGTTTATCAATAAAGTGCAAATGGATGCGGCCGGTGTTGATATTTCCGCAACTGCCTTGTTTGACAATGAATCACCGGGATTTCCAGAGAATGTGACGATGAGAGATGTTGTTTCGAATTACATATATCCGAATACATTAAAAGTTGTCCGTATTACGGGAAAGGACATGAAAGACGCCCTGGAGCGCTCGGCCTCCTATTTTAAACAATATAAAGGCGGAAAAATTGAAGTCAATCCAACATTTACAATCCCAAAACCGCAGCATTATAACTATGATATGTGGGAAGGGATCGAGTATACAATTAACATTTCCAAGCCTGAAGGAGAGCGTATCGTCAAGCTCCTATATAAAGGCGCTCCTGTAAAGCCCGATGCCCATTATGATGTCGTCATGAGCAACTACAGGGCCGGTGGTGGCGGGCAGTACTTCATGTTTCAGGGGAAACCGGTCATAAAGGAAATCACAACAGATGTATCTGAATTGATTGCCAACTACCTGTTAGAAAGAAAAAAAGTAAAGGCAACGGTAAACCATAATTGGAAAGTCATTTATGATTGATGGATAAAGGCGGCATTCACGAGACCGCCTGTCAGTAAAACCGCGGCGGTCAAGTAAAACCAAACCATGAGCACCATCATGCTGCTGAGTTGTCCATAAAGTTGGGAGTAATTGACATAAGAAACATAATAGGAAAATCCGATTGAAACGGCTTGCCAAGAAATCGTCGAAAAGAGTGCTCCGGGCAGGACGGAAGAAAGCGAAACCTTGCCACTGGGCACTAGCTTGTAAAAGAAAAGAAAGAACAAAAACAAATAAGCCGAACCAATTCCCCATTTAATGATCATCCATGTTTGATAAGAAACAGGGGAGAGTTCCAACTGGGAGGATAAAAAGATGCGGCCAATTTCCTCCCCAATGGGAACGAGCAGGGAAATGGCCAATGTCACCATAATGATAGCAGTTAAAAATAAATCTTTGCCAAAGACGAGAAAAAAACTTTCTTGTCTGTGAATGCCATAGGCATCATTCATTGCCCGGACGAGCGACTGCACCGCCATGAAAGAAACCCAGAAAGCGGCAAGTAGGCTGATGGAAGCCAGTCTTGTCCGGTGCTCGCTTAAAATGGCCATCACGTTGTTTTCTATCAGTTTATAACTCCCTTTTGGAGCAAATTGTTGTATCGCGGCCAAGACGTCGGCTGAATGGATCGGTAAAAAACTAAGCAGAGAAATAACAAAAATTAAGAAGGGAAAGATGGATAACATAAAAAAATAAGCCATTTGTGCAGATTGGTCATGAAACCGTTCCGTAAAAAAACGTTTGAAAACAGAAGAAATGATTTTCATATCTTTCCCTCCGGGTTGTACTTCTTTTATATTATTCCCCTATTTTCAAAACAATTTTCCCCGCATTTTTATTTTTCTCCATTCGTTCATGTGCTTGATTGACATCTTTCCAATCCCACACTGAATCAATGACGGGTTTTAGTCGCCCTTCAGAAAACTTTTGCAAGGCAAAAGCAGCAAAAGATTGCGTTAAAGCGATTTTTTTCTCAACAGGCTGTGAACGAAGAGTCGTTCCAATGATTTGAATTCGTTTAAATACTATCTTCAACAGATTCACCTCTTTCACTTTGGCCCCGCCCATTATCCCGACCAACACAAGCCTGCCGTCGAGGGCCAGGGCGTTTATATTTTGCTCCCAATAAGGGGCTCCGACAAAGTCCAGTATAAGATCGACCCCGTCAGTCGCCGCTTTTTTTACCTCCGGCAGAAAAGGACCTTCTGTATAATTGATGATGGTATCAGCCCCCAAAGAACGGCAAAGGTCGAGTTTCTCTTGTGATCCGGCGGTAACAATGATGTTGGCGCCGACTTCTCTAGCAAGCTGAATCGCGGCTGTACCGACACCGCTTGCACCCGCGTGAATCAATATGCTTTGTCCTTTCTGCAGCTTTCCCAAGTCAAACATATTCATATACGCTGTTAAAAAAACTTCCGGAATAGCGGCTCCTTCTTCAAATGACAAGTTTTCCGGAACAGGCATGGCCATTCCTGCCGGAATAGCCGCATATTGGGCATAACCGCCTCCGGGAAGAAGGGCACACACACGGTCACCTTTATTCCAACCCTGAACATGCTCTCCCATCTCTTCTACAATTCCAGACATTTCCAGACCCAGAATGGGGGATGCACCGGGTGGCGGCGGATAATGCCCGCGCTTTTGCAACAAATCGGCCCTGTTTAAAGCAGTCGCCTTTACCCGAATAAGAAGTTCATCAGGGGCAATGTCCGGTTTTTCTGTAGTTCCAATCTTTACATTTCCTTTTTCATCTACAAGGATTGCTTTCATCATGACCCTCCGTTCCAATTTGAAAAATCAAAACTAATGTAAATATGCGCTATCTCTGTTATCGTATAAAAATAAACATGTTTTTTCCAGAATATCGGGTTTCTAAAAAGAGGTTGATGAAGTAATGAACGAATTTTCTCCAATGACAAAACAAACTGCAAATCAGAGAGTATTTCTTGTATGTGCCATCATATTTATTGCTTTTAACTTGCGGCCAGCCATTACCTCTGTCGGTCCGCTTGTCAGTTCGATCCGCACAGATCTCGGGATGTCCAACGGGGTGGCTGGAATGCTTACCACTTTGCCTCTGCTGGCATTTGCCGCACTTTCCCCTTTTGCCCCTATAATTGGAAGGAAACTGGGAAATGAACTCGCCATATTAATAGGTATAGGGTTGTTGGCCGCCGGCATCATCATCCGTTCAAGCGGAAGTGTCGGCACGCTTTTTTTCGGAACAGTCCTGATCGGCATCGGCATTGCCATAGGCAATGTATTATTGCCGGGTATTGTTAAGTTGAGATTTCCTGATAAAGCGAGCTTTATGACAGGCGTATATACGACGTCGCTCGGAATTTTTGCAGCCCTCGCTTCCGGACTCAGCGTTCCTTTATCGGAAAATCTTGGCTGGGGATGGAAAAATGCTTTATTGGCCTGGGCTTTTTTAGCGGCCATTGCGTTTGTTGTTTGGCTTCCGTTAACTCGTAAGCAAAAGGAAGACAAAGGGAAAATCCATATCGTGCGGTCTAATGGGAGCTTATTTCGCTCCAAGCTTGCCTGGCAAGTCACATTTTTTATGGGGATGCAGTCATTTTTATTTTACTCTCTGATCACATGGATTCCAGAAATTGCTTATAGCCATGGGTTTAGTCGCACGATGTCGGGCTGGATGTTGTCAATTCTCCAGTTTGCGGGTTTGCCGGCTTCTTTCATTGCCCCGGTGATTGCCGGCAGGTTAAAAAACCAAAGAGGTATCGTACTTGTGATCGGCTCTATTTATTTGATCGCTTATTCCGGTCTTTTGGCGGGGGGCGGCCAAGCGATGTTGACCGTTTGCATCATATTATTGGGGTTTGCTCAAGGAGCCGGCTTTAGCATGGCGTTGACTTTCTTTGTTTTACGTGCAAAAGATGTGATGGATGCAGCACGTTTGTCCGGGATGGCACAATCTTTGGGGTATTTAATGTCCGCTATCGGCCCCATGTTAATTGGATACGAACTTGACTTGACACAATCATGGACATTGCCGATTATTACCCTTATGGGGGTCGTTTGCGGAATGACTTTGGCGGGTATTGGCGCAGGAAAAAATAAATATGTCCTGTAATTGCTTTTGGCGTACTTTTTATGTAGGAATCTTGGGAGGGGCAGAAAATGAAAAAGTCTGAAATCGAATATAAAATTGCCGATATTAAAGCGGATTATGTCAGGCTTCAACATGACTTGGAAAAACTGGAGTATGTAAAAGGAAACCTTCATCCGCTTGAAAGACAGCTCGAGGGATTGGAAAAAGAGCTGAAGAAATGTTATCAACTGCTTGATGAACTCGAACTTGCCGAAAAAAAGATATAAAGTGAAACTTCATTCAGTAGGAGTTTTCTTCCAACTCCTACTGAATGTTAGTTGAACAAATCGGGCATTTAGGTGCCGTTTTCTCCCACTTAGACCTTTTGCATCAATTCAGGTTTTGAAGTGGGAGTATTACGGCACCTTATATGCGGGATAAAGTACACATCAACAATTTCTTGCATAGGCTGGAAGAAAGAAACAAAAGCTATAGTTTGAGGAGTGAAAAAGTGAACGCGAAAGTATTGCGGTACTTTGCCGGCGGAAATACCGCGAAGGGTTTTTACTGTTTGTACGACAGTAATTTGCGGGGACTGGATCGCGTATTTATTTTATCCGGAAAATCACATGTCGAAAAATCACGGTTAATCGGGAAGTTATTGGACGACTGGATCGGAAAGGGTTTTGACTTGGAAGTAATCCACCGGCCAAGTGATCAGGACGCCGTAGAAGGTTTTATCATCCGTGACCTCGGATTCGGCATCGTGGATGGGGATCCGCCGCGTAATGTAGGAAAACATTTTGTCGGTGACGGTTGGGAAACGGTTGATCTGGATGTAATGGAAAAAAACCAGAATGAAACGGAAAAAATAATGGAAGATAGGAATCGAGCCCTGGTCAAAGCGTATGAGAGCTATGCGGACGCATTGAGCGTTCATGATGATTGGGAGAAGTTGTTTATCGACAGAATGGATTTCGCAAAAGCGGACGATGTGGCACAATCGCTAATCGAGAAATTATTTGAAGAAACATCCAAAGGATGTACAGGGACAGCGCGACGGCGATTTTTAGGAACAACAACGCATCAAGGCTCGTTTGATTTTGTTGAAAATATTACGGAAGGTCTGTCGAAAAGATATTTGTTAAAAGGCCGGGCAGGAACGGGCAAGTCGACATTGCTGAAAAAAATTGTCGCGCAGGCGGAAAAGCGGGGTTATGACATGGAAATTTATCATTGCGGCTTTGATCCCGAAAGCTTGGATATGGTTCTTGTAAGGGAATTAGGCTGGGCTGTTTTTGACAGCACCGCACCCCACGAATATTTTCCATCAAGAGCGGGAGACGAAGTCATTGATATGTATGAATTGACGATCGCTCCAGGGACAGATGAACTAATAGCGGAAGAGGTCGCTAAAGTGGAAAGTAAATACCGTGAACAAATGGCCGAAGCACAAAAGTTTCTGGCCGAAGCCAAACAGTTTCAGGATCAATTGGACACAATTTATCGACAACAATCTGATCCATCCCGCTTATTAGAAATTTACAAGGACATTTCAAATGAAATGACCCACTTGGCCAACAACTTGGAAGAAGATTAAAAGGCGCTGTCCAGAAAGTCAGGCCAAACTGACAGGAGGTTTCTAAAAAGCCCTTAAAATAAATCAGGCGGAGGAAAACGGTTTGTTTTCCTTCGCCTGATTTTGTGTTTTTCGGGTCTCCCCTTGAAAGTAGCTGGCAAATGCCCGCCACTTTTAGGAAGTTGTGGGCCAGGGCCACAATCCCGAATTCCACGTTTTTGATAAAAAAGAAAAATGAAAAGGAAAAGGCTGTCACAGAGAAAAACGGTTTTCACCGACTTTCTGGACAGCCCCTTTGCAAACTATACCCCTTGCAAACTGCATGGAGTAATGGGAAAGAGGATTACTTGCGATATTAACCTACACCTTTTTTCTCCAAAAAAGCATACAAAAAGTCCACGGCACATTTTTATATTTACACCAAAAAAAGAAGGAAAGGCAAGACCGCACCTCGCTTCGCAAAATATTTTATACTCTCAACAAACTTTCTTTTAAACCCTTTATTAAACTTTTCATTTTACCGTTCAATTAAGCTTTTATACTGGTTTTAGACAATTTTTTCCTAAACGCTTGCAGTAATTGGAGTGGTTTTGCAAATCAAAGTACATCGATAATAAAGTTATAAAACTCTCACTGGTTTAAAAGCCGGTACAAAGTAGTTGGGTAACTGATATGGTGCAGCTATTCCTCCAGGTGGTATATTTACAACTTTAGTAATGCCAGTTCCATAATAATAAGCTTGCCAAACTATTTTAGAACAATAAGACGGGTTTTTATATTGGTAGTGGCTCGTAACACTATATGTGATTTTTTTATTGTAGTAATTATTATACGCCCAGTCTGCTGCTTTTGTTCTTATAGTAGAATTTTTCACACGATATACATTAGTCTTTGGATATCTTTTATGCCAATCTGAACGTGAGATTAATTTCGGCCCTGAAACAGATGGCCCTGGAAAATGCAGAATTTGATGCTGATTAATAGCAATTCCGGCGTGACCAGTAAGTCCTTTAAAGGATGTGCTAGAAGTAATAAAAATATCACCTTTGGTCATTTTATATGTTGCTGCTGGTAAAATCAGTTCATCTTCTAGCATTGGCTCAGATAACAAATCTTTATACTCATCGTAGGTGAAAGTATTATCCAAAACACCTTCTTCTTGGAGAGTTTTAAATTCTTCTTCAGTGATGTTTTCTACGAGACCTTCGTGCGGCTCATTTTCTGCTGCATTCACTTGAACAATTGAAGATAAGAAAACCGAAAAGAGTACTGCTCCAAATAAAATACCTATTTTTTTCATAAATAAAACCTCAATAAAACCTCCCTTTTTTATTTAATATAGTATAATATAAACAGAAAAATATAAAATTTCTTATTTTAGGAAATTTAAAAAGGGATGATATTATTATGAGATTAGTTCTTATTATTTTTGGGTCTATCATTATAATCGTTGCTGGTTTTATTATTTATAAATACCCCATTCAAAAAGCGATAACTACTAATAAAGTCTTGGAACACGTTAAAAGTAAGGGGTTGGATGAGGATGATTTCATATCTATGGAAACCTTATACGATTCAAAAGTAGGAGAATATTATGTGGAAATTGTATATAAGGATGAACCGGATATCTCTTATATTTATATTTATAGAAAAAAACAAAAGCCTCCGATTATTGTTATCAAACAGTCGTAAGATAGATGACTTAACCCCTGGTAAACATGAAGAAAATTAAAAAATGAAAGAATTAATAAGGTTTGTCATATTTGAATTTGGAGTCAATGTTCTCGTTCGTTTTACATGATTCAACCAATAAATCGATCTTGCTTATTTGGATGGGAATATCTATATATAACTGCATATGAGGCGTCACCACAGAAACATGTGGGTATTTTAATATTGCAGAACCTAATGCCTCAGCAGTAGTAATACTAAACTTCTTTGCTAATGGAACATGCAACCAAGACGATTCCACTTCTGCGTTCTGTATCTCCTGCGACGATCACAGGCTTGTTTTGCAGAGAGCTATCTCTTACTTTTCCACAGAAGCGTAAAAGGTTCTTTTCTTGCAACATACAACCTTCTCCTTGCCAACCGACAGGCAGAATGTTGACAAGCTTAAATTGAAAACGAAATAGTCAAAAAATAACCCTCCATAATCTGTTTTTTGGAAAATCTCAAGCAGTGACATTTTTTGAAGAATTGAGCTTAATAGGATATGAGGAAATTCAATGAATGAGCGGATTCATTTTAGAGGTTTATGTTTTTCGATAATGATATGAATAAACGATCCCTAACCGAAAGGTAAAATGGATAATACTTTATAAAGGGATAGCTTTGTTTGTGGAATTTCTTGCAATGTTCATAATGTATATGCCTAGAGGGAGAGGGATCACGTATCATTTTCTCTTCCCTGATACTGTCATAGGCTACTAGATGATTCATAAAGTTTTTACAAAAACAAACATTTCGTTAGCAGGCTCTTGTATCTTGGTACCCACTACAATGAATGAACTTTATCATCTCCTTTATACGTTAGCAGTACAAACCGAGGCTTTGGGTTGTGCTGCTCATTTTTATTTTTAATAACACTTTCAATTGTTTGTCTTTACAAGAAAAACAATGTATTATATTTTTACTAGGTAAATATTATAATATTGAAACACCACATTCATTTTGTTTTTCTGGGGTGAACAATTGTGTGTTCCATTATAATCAGGAGGGATGAAGATGTCGGAAGCATTACAGCAGTTTTTGAAAAAGAATGTAACCGCTTTACGTGAGCATGGCCTCTATAACGAAATTGATACGGTGGAAACGCCTAATGGACCGGTTATCAAAATGAATGGAAAAGAGCAAATCAATTTATCCTCCAATAATTATCTTGGCTTGGCAACGGATGAGCGCTTGAAAGAAGCGGCTATTACCGCTGTCAAAGAATGGGGGGTTGGAGCGGGGGCTGTCAGGACGATTAACGGAACGCTCACACTCCACGATAAGCTGGAAGAAACACTTGCCCACTTTAAAGGAACAGAAGCGGCCATTTCGTTTCAGTCCGGTTTTAATTGCAATATGGCTGCGATATCAGCCGTCATGAATAAGCATGACGCAATCTTGTCGGATGAATTAAATCATGCTTCCATTATTGACGGGTGCAGGCTTTCACGTGCAACCATTATCCGATACAATCATTCGGATATGGACGATTTGCGCAAGAAGGCAAAGGAAGCGAAGGAGTCGGGCAACTATAGCAAAATCATGATCATAACAGATGGCGTTTTTTCCATGGATGGCGACATTGCCAAGCTATCTGACATCATGGAGATCGCCAAAGAGTTTGACTTGATTACGTATGTGGATGATGCGCATGGCTCCGGTGTTCTTGGAAAAGGAGCCGGAACAGTGAAGCACTTCGGCTTGGAAAAAGAAATTGACTTTCAAATTGGCACATTATCGAAAGCGATCGGTGTGGTTGGCGGGTATGTTGCGGGAAAAAAATTAGTAGTTGATTGGTTGAAAGTCAGTTCCAGGCCTTTTTTGTTTTCAACTGCTGTTACGCCCGCGGATGCTGCGGCGGCGACACAAGCGATTGAGGTTTTGATGGAAAGTACAGAATTATGCGAACGTCTTTGGGAGAATGCCCGCTACTTACAAGATGGATTGCGATCACTGGGGTTTGATGTTGGAAAAAGTGAAACACCGATTACGCCATGTATCATTGGAGAGGAAAAAACAACTCAACAATTTAGTCGACGCTTATTTGAAGAAGGCATATATGCCAAGTCCATTGTTTTTCCTACTGTACCAAAAGGAACCGGTCGCGTACGCAATATGCCAACAGCAGTACACACGAAAGCCATGCTGGACCGTGCCATTGCGGTATATGAAAAAGTCGGCAAGGAACTCGGTGTTATTTAGCGTGGACTTACCCATATGAACGGACAGTAAGACTTTCCTTCTTCTATCCAATCTGGGAAGGAGGTCATCTCCAACAAGCGCTCAATTGCTAAAAGGCGCTGCGGCGACAAGCAAAGTGACAGGAAAAGGAAAGCCTCGGTATCGTCATCGCAAGGCTTTTTCGAGGACGACGCTTTCCGAGCTTGCCAACGGACTTGACGATCTAGCCTTTGTTCTACTTTTGATCAGCGGATCCCACTGATTGAAGTTTCGCCTTATTCGTGAACCAAGGGGGAATTTTTCAATGAAAAGAATCTTGGTGACTGGCGCGCTTGGCCAAGTTGGTTCAGAACTTGT
This sequence comes from Siminovitchia thermophila, assembly GCF_016909185.1. Lineage (GTDB taxonomy): Bacteria > Bacillota > Bacilli > Bacillales > Bacillaceae_C > Siminovitchia > Siminovitchia thermophila. Next base: position 46,650 of record NZ_JAFBFH010000007.1, read on the forward strand.
TTTAAGGCTGCGGCAAGAATATGGCAAAGAACATGTTCTTGCGACGGACATCCGGACATCCCTGGGGGAGGTCGTAGATTCGGGGCCGTTTGAATTAGTGGATGTGACGAACGGGGAAAAATTGCTGGAAGTCGCAAGTAGTTTTAAAGCAGATACGATCATTCATTTGGCGGCCCTGTTATCCGCTGTCGCCGAAACGAAGCCGTTATTCGCTTGGAATTTGAATATGAATGGCTTGATGAATGCACTTGAAACTGCCCGGCAATTGAATGTGAAAATTTTTGTTCCCAGTTCAATTGCCGCTTTCGGCCCGTCGACACCAAAAACGAAGACCCCACAAACAACGATTCAGCGGCCGGAAACGATGTACGGCATTAATAAGGTGTCGGGTGAACTTTTATGTGATTATTATTTTAAAAAATACAAGGTGGATACACGTGGCGTTCGTTTCCCTGGGCTTATCTCCCATCTGGCTCCTCCAGGCGGCGGAACGACGGACTATGCCGTTGAAATATATTACGACGCGGTGCAAAAAGGCTCTTATACAGCGTGTATTCAAAAAGGCACATACTTGGATATGATGTATATGCCTGATGCACTTGAAGCCATCATCAATCTGATGGAGGCGGACCCTAACCGGCTCAAACATCGCAATGCCTATAATATTACTTCCATGAGCCTCGATCCCGAGGCCATCGCAAAGGAAATCCAAAAACATATCCCGCATTTTTCCATCCAGTATAAAGTGGAGCCGATCAAGCAAATAATTGCCGATAGTTGGCCGAATTCTCTTGATGATACGTGCGCCCGTACTGAATGGGGGTATAATGCGGAATATGATTTGTCGAAAATGACTGCGGATATGCTTGATAAAATTGAAGCAAAACTGGAAAGAAGTCCTTCCTGACCATGGCTGGGGGGCTTCTTTTTTTGTATAATGGACATATTGGCAATTGGAGGTTTGTAATGTTGCTGAAAAAAGCAAAAGACCTGTTGCGGTCATATTTTGGATATGAACAATTTCGCCAAGGTCAAGATGTCATTATTCAACATGTATTGGGAGGACATGATACGCTCGGTATCATGCCGACAGGAGGCGGGAAATCCGTTTGCTACCAAATCCCGTCCCTTATGTTGCGCGGGATTACTCTGGTCATATCCCCGCTTATTTCGTTAATGAAAGACCAGGTGGACGCGCTGGAAAAGTTGGGCATTCCCTCAACCTATATTAACAGCAGTATTTCTGATGAAGAAATGAGAGAGCGGCTTTCAGGTGTTTATCATGGAAAGTTCAAGTTGATTTACATTGCGCCGGAACGTTTGGAATCCCCAAGTTTTTTGCGGCTTTTACGCCAGGTCCATATCTCTCTTATTGCCGTTGATGAAGCCCACTGTATTTCTCAATGGGGCCATGATTTTCGGCCAAGCTATTTAAAAATCCAAAAGCTGATTGCCGGTATCCGTCCGAAACCTGTCGTACTCGCCTTGACGGCCACTGCCACTTTGCAGGTGAGGGAGGACATTCGCCAACTGCTCCATATAAGAGAAAAACATGTCGTTGTGACTGGTTTTGCACGGGAAAATTTGCATTTCCATGTTGTTAAGGGCCAAGATCGTGATCTGTTCTTAATGGATTACCTAAAGAAGAACAGCGGCCAAGCCGGTATTATCTATGCCGCGACGAGAAAAGAAGTGGAGCGGTTACAACGCCAATTGGCGGGAAAGGGAATAAAGGCGGGAAAATATCACGCGGGCATGTCGGAAACAGCGCGTAGCCAATATCAAGAACAGTTTTTATACGATGATATTCAGGTGATGGTCGCCACAAACGCATTCGGTATGGGAATTAATAAATCAAATGTCCGTTTTGTTATCCACTATAACCTTCCGGGCAATCTTGAAGCATATTACCAAGAAGCCGGACGGGCGGGCCGCGATGGTGTTGATAGTGACTGCATTTTACTTTTTTCCCCGCAGGATAGTCACATTCAATCGTTTCTAATTGAGCAATCGGAGATGGACGAACTCCGAAAAGAAAATGAATATGGCAAGCTGAGAAAGATGATGGCTTATGGCCATACGGAATCTTGTTTACAGCAATATATACTCCATTACTTTGGTGAAGAGTCGTCAGTAGAGTGCGAACGATGCGGAAATTGTACGGATGACAGGGAACAAATTGATGTCACCGTTGAAGCACAAAAAGTACTTTCATGCATTTGGCGCATGAATGAAAAATTTGGAAAAACAATGATCGCAAAAGTGTTGACTGGCTCTTCTGATCAAAAGATTAGGAGTTTTGGTTTTGACAAGCTGTCAACGTACGGAATCATGAGTGAAAAAACGCAAAAGGAAACAGCTGAATTGATCGACTTTTTAACAGCAGAAGGGTATTTGCGGCCTACGGATGGAACATACCCCGTTTTGATGCTTACTGAAAAAGCGGCCGATGTATTGCGGGGGAATCAGCAAGTCAAACGGAAAGAAAAAATGAGTATTTCACGAGTTGTGGAAGATAATCTGTTGTTTGATGCGTTGAGAAAGCTCCGCAGGGATATTGCCGCTTCCGAACGGGTGCCTCCATATATCATTTTTTCAGATACGACTCTAAAAGAAATGAGCGCGCATCTTCCCATGACGGAAGAAGAAATGCGCCAAATCAAAGGAGTAGGAAGGAAGAAGCTGGAAGCATACGGCGCCGCTTTTCTGGCGGAAATTGTCCGGTACGGCCAAGAGCACGGCATTCGGGCAGCTAAGCGCGGGGACACGCCTAGTCACCATATTACATATGAGATGTGGAATCAAGGCATGGAGATAGCAGAAATTGCTCAAGTCCGGCAGTTGTCTGAGCGGACAATTGAAACCCACTTATTAAAATGCCCGGGGGACAACCTGCCGATTAATTGGTCGGCGTTCATTCCGGAACATTATGAGGAAATCATCGAAGAAGCTGTGCGGGAAGCGGGAATGGAAAGACTGACCCCGATTAAGGAGCTTCTCCCGGAGGAAGTTAGTTATTTCATGATAAGGGCCTATTTGGAAAAACAAAAAACAGTTTAATCAAACGTTTGAATGGAAGCTGTAATCCAATCAAACGTTTGATTGGATTACAGGAACAACATCCCCAGGCTGATGATGATGCCGCTTACAAATAGGGTAATGATACAAAAACCCATGATATCTCGTGCTTTTAAACCGGCAATCGCAAGGGCGGGAAGTGCCCAAAAAGGCTGAATCATATTGGTCCACGCGTCTCCCCATGAAACCGCCATCGCGGTTTTCGGAACGGATGCCCCCATTGTTTTTGCGGCTTCCAGCATGACAGGAGCTTGAACCGCCCACTGGCCCCCTCCGGAAGGCACAAAAAAGTTGACGAGTCCCGCACTCCAAAAAGCAAAGCAGTAAAATGTAAACTCATTGGAAATGGCAACAAATGCTTCAGACATTACGGTTGCCAGTCCTGAAACGGTCATCATTCCCATAATGCCGGCATAAAAAGGAAATTGGATAATGATTCCGCCAGCTCCTTTTACAGCGTCGGAAACCGCTCTCAAAAACGCTCCCGGAGTTCCGTGGAAAAGAATCCCAAATATTAAAAATGTAAAGTTGACGATATTCAAATTCAATTGAAATCCGTTTTGTGAAAAATAATAGACTAAAAAGATGATGCCAAAAATACCTGTCAATATGGATACCATTCGGCTATTTTCCAGTCTGACTGCAGGGGTTAGTTGCTCTTTTTCAAGTGTCGCTGCCTGTAGGTGATCCGCTCCTTCCAACAACTTCGGATCGATCGTTACCGTCTGGTTTTTATCGGGCATCATCATGCGGTTTAATAAAGGAAGAACAATAAACAGTGCAAGCAGGATGATCATATTAAATGAAGCAAAAATCGTTTCACCTGTTGAAATAACCCCAATTTTATCCTCAAACGGATGACCGGGTGTGGCGATGGATAAGGGAATAGAGCCTGAAAAACCGCCGTGCCAAACGATGAAACCGGTGTAAGCGCTCGCAATTAACAGGCGATAATCCACATTTTGCACTTTTTTCGCCAGCTCTTTGGCAAAAAGAGCGCCGATCACAAGCCCAAATCCCCAATTAATCCAGCTTGCCAGTGTGGAAATGACGGTTACCAGGATGATGGCAGAACCTGGAGATTTTGCAAGCGCGGCAAGGTTTCCAAGAATTCTTTTAAAAACACCGCTGCTTGCCAGCACGTGTCCTGTTACTAGAACAAGCACCATTTGCATGGAAAATTCGAGCAGCCCCCAAAAGCCTTCACCCCAAAACTGGATCATTTGATACGGTGTGCTGTTCGTAAAAATAAGGCCAAGAATAAAGACGATAAACGATAATAGAATAACAAAGAGGAAGGGGTCAGGCAAATACCTTTGCATTAACCCGGTTGAAAAGCCGATCAACCTCTTCAAGATTATCAACCTCCATATATGGATTGGTCTTACTTCATGATAAAGTATATTCTACATTGTTTTGTAAAAATCCTTTATGCTTGCCAGCCTTTGTGAGTTTTCGTTGCATTTTCAGTTTATTTTCGATAGAATACAAGCCGATATCAAGGGGGCATGACAGCCCTTAACAGAAGGAGACTTGTCATTGATTAAATGTATTGCCACCGATATGGACGGAACGTTGCTCAACGCCAATCAGGAAGTGAGTGAAGCCAATCAGGAAGCGATTCAGGAGGCGCGGGCGAGAGGAATAGACTTTCTTGTGGCCACTGGAAGATCTTATCATGACATGCGTTACGTGCTGGACCATACAAATATTGTCTGCCCGGCGATTTTACTGAACGGAGCAGAAATTCGTGATGAAAATGGGGAGGTTGAATACGGGGTCGGACTCGATGAACAAACAGCAAATACCGTTGCTTCCGTGCTCAACAGGGCCGGTGTGTATTTTGAACTGTATACGAGCCAGGGAACGTATACGACGAGTTTTGAAAAAGGGATTCAGGCAGTAATGGATATTTACCGGACGGCAAATCCGTCCCTTGAAGTCTCCAGTTTAAGAAATAGAGTAGAAAAGCGTTTCAAAAAAAGAGCTATTCAGATCGTGGATAACTATAACGGAATTTTTGCCGCGGAAGATTGCGTCACCTATAAGTTTTTCGGCTTTTCAAAAGATATGGGACTGCTTGCCGATTTAAGCAAACGGCTTGAAGTCATTAAGGGAATAACGGTTACCGCGTCAGGGCGCCACAATATCGAAATTACGCACCGGGATGCCCAAAAAGGGTCCGCTCTGAAAAGATATGTGGAAAAACGGGGGATTTCCATGGAAGAAACGATGGCTCTGGGAGATAACTACAACGATTTATCCATGCTCAGGATGGTGGGACACTCGGTGGCAATGGGGAATGCTGAACAGGAAGTAAAAGACGCCTGTCACTACGTGACAGGGTTAAATACGGAAGACGGGGTGGCGGAAGCCATTTATAAGATACTTGAGGAAATGCCGATTTCATAAGGATAAGCCTGTAGGAAAATGTAGCAAAAGTACCCGATAGTGTAGCACTTAAAAGCTGCCTATGGGGTACATTTTATTTGTCTTTTCGCATGCTGTTTACAATACTTGATCTTTTTCCCAGTTGTACGTCCAAAAACGTTCGTTTAGCATTCTCTCTACCCAGGCTGGATTTTTTGCGGCAACTTGTTCGAGCATTTCATCCATCATCCACGCAGTTTGTGAGATGTGCGCCTTCAGGACATCGGCTTTCTGATCCCAAACATCGCTGACGTCGTGGATGATGTCGGCTTTTCCGAGTTCCTCTTCGTGATTGTTGGAAAAGGCGACACAGTGCAGTTTTGGCCGCTTGTCCTTCGGCAGCCTGCGGACGGCTCTGACGACAGCCCGGGCGGTTGCTTCATGGTCCGGATGTACGGAATAACCCGGGTAAAACGAAATAATCAAGGATGGGTTTAACTCTTCAATCATTTTGAAGACCATATTGGCCAATTCTTCCTCATTTTCAAATTCGAGTGTTTTATCCCGGTAGCCCATAAGCCTAAGATCTTGAATACCCATAATATTGGCTGCCTTTATAAGCTCCGCCTTTCTGATTTCAGGCAGTGACTCTCTCGTGGCAAAAGGGGGATTTCCCAAGTTTCGCGCCATTTCGCCAAGTGTCAGGCATGCGTAAGTGACCGGCGTGCCGTTTTGGATATGTTTGATGATCGTTCCCGATACGCCAAAGGCTTCATCATCGGGATGTGGGAAAACAACAAGGACGTGCCGTTCTTTTTCCATTGGCGTCAGCTCCTTTTGAATCTATTTAAAAGGTGTTTTGCTTATTTGCAAGGCAACGGCCAATTTTCCGGAATAATCATGGCCGGCAAGAAGAAGTCTTCCGAGATCATCCACTTCAAAATGTGTCAAGCCCTCCGCATAAATCCATCCAATCGGGAGCTTTAAGCCTACTCTATAAGGACCGTCGCCTGTAATCTTTCCATGTTCATAACATACTTCAGCATTGCGAATAAACGCACCTGATGAGAAAAATGACGCATCTTTATGGGAAGCGTACGCACCGTTTGTTGTTTCCAAATGGATGAACACCGCTTCTCCAGCAAAGCGATTGATCATATGTTGGACTTGCTGAATATTGATCTCTTCCAAGTTGTTTACCTCCTTCACCCGTGAGCCTATGCTCATTTTACTAAAAAATGAATGGAATTACGAAAGATAGGATTTTTACGATGGGAGAGTGTCAACTCTTTTTCAATGATTCAACAATCAAATGAATATCGCTAAAAAAAGATTTTCAGCGTTTTCTCAGAAAAAAACACCCGGCAGAAAGGGCATCCGCCGGGGTTCCTTGATGTTCCTATTTATTTATGAAATGGACACCAAACAGTCCTTCAGAACGGGAATGGTTATTCATATTTATGAAGCGCGCCGTGCATGACTGGACCGACATATTGGTTTAATTTCCATCCATGCTTAATGGCGGCCGTAACAAATTCTTTTGCGGCAAGGACGGCATCCTTAACAGATGTTCCTTTTGCCAAGTTTGCTGTAATAGCAGCGGCAAATGTACAGCCGGCTCCATGATTGTATGTTGTATCGAGCTTGTCTTTTTCCAATAAGATAAATTCTTTGCCATCATAGAACAGGTCTGTGGCTTTATCCGTCTGTAACCCTGTTCCTCCTTTAATGATCACATGTTGAGCACCGAGTTCATGAATTCTAGCGGCCGTTTCTTTCATGTCATCGACTGTTTTGATCGGCCCAGTTTGGGCGAGCTGCCACGCTTCAAACAAGTTGGGCGTGACGATGGTGGCGCGGGGAACGAGCAATTCGCGCATCGCGTCGGTATTTTCCGGCTGAAGGACTTCGTCTTCACCCTTACAGACCATAACGGGATCGATGACGACATTTTTCAATTTGTGTTCATCTATTTTTTTGGCACCAAGCTCGATAATATCTACTGAACCGAGCATGCCCGTTTTCATCGCGTCGATTCCAACAGAAAGGATCGTGTTTAACTGCTTTTCTACGATTTGGACATCAATGGGGAAGACTTCATGGTTCCAGTGATTGTTGGGATCCATTGCCACAATGGAAGTGAGTGCCGTCATGCCGTACACATCATTTTCTTGGAAAGTTTTTAAATCCGCTTGTATACCGGCTCCTCCACTGGAATCGGACCCAGCGAGTGTCAAAGCTTTTTTCATGTAAATCGTGCTCCTTCCAATTTAAAGGTTGTACCAGTCCCACTATTATATACCTCTCGCGGGAAAAAGAAAATTCCCACACACCATGTGAATCAAGCGTATGCTTGACATAGATTTTGAGCGCGCTTAAACAAGCACTCCGCGTCCCAAGAACCAAGAAGAACGTCATTTCTGTTATAATGATGACAATCTCATTTTTCTAACACCATTTTTTTGTTGTTCAATAGGGCTTGCCGAAATGACGGGTTTCCGGTGCGAACTATCATGGCATTTTTGAAAAACAGCAAGTGGATTTTTTGGCGCATTATCAGATGGCACAGGATTGTGACATATAGAGAACCCGCGCTGCCGCTTGGAGGACAACCTGCAATATGCTCATCCCTATTTGTTTTTTCTCAATTCGGACAGGATTATTTACCAGAGGGACTACTTAGTTCTTACATTCGGGAGGCATAATATGGAAACCATTATTTTGGCCGGGGGAAAATCAAGTCGAATGGGACAAAATAAAGCGCTTATGCAAGTAGGTGGGCGCCGCGTGATAGACCGGCTCATTGCCGAATTCGAGCCTGTGTCAAAAAAAATCATAGTGATCGCCAATAATGTGAAAACTTATAAAAACCTGAATGTGCGTGTCCTGGAAGATGAAGCTGCATTTAGGGGGCAGGGACCGCTTGCGGGGATCTATACAGGGCTGCATACCGCTGGAAACGGACCGTGCCTGATTGTAGCCTGCGACATGCCGTTTGCTTCTGCAAAACGGGGGTGCCAATTGATTGATCTTTTAAAGAAAAATGATCGGGATGCTGTTATACTAAGAGATTCTGAACGGATCCACCCGCTTTTTGGCGCTTATAATGCTCGAATTGCCGAAGTGGCAAAAGCGGCATTGGAGGAAGGGAAACGGTCGGTAAAAGCATTGCTTGACCGGATTGATGCCGAATATATGATAGTTGATGATGGTACTCTGGATATCTGGAATATGAATACAATGGAAGACTACATAAAAGCTGGCGAATTGGCCAAAGGGAGTGAGAAAAATGACATGTGAGATTACGAGAGAGCCCATCAATATAAACGACGTTTTTCAAAAAGTCGTTCGAAGAGAAGCAGGAGCCGTGACAACGTTTATCGGTACTGTACGCGAGCTGACACATGGAAGGAAAACCCTTTATTTGGAATATGAGGCTTATCAGTCTATGGCTCTTAAAAAGATGGAACAAATTGTCAAGGAAATGAAGGAAAAATGGCCTGTTGTCGAGGTGGCCATGGTCCATCGAATCGGCCGGCTTGAAATAACCGATATCGCCATTGCCATCGCTGTTTCCTCTCCCCATCGCCCGGAAGCATATGAGGCAAACAGATATGCAATTGAAAGAGTAAAGGAAATGGTTCCGATTTGGAAAAAAGAGCATTGGGAAGATGGGGAGGAATGGATCGGCAACCAACAAGGAACGAAAGAATATGCGACAGGGAAACCGAAGGAAGGTGATTTGGTTGAATAAAGTACTGTTGTTTGCCCAACTTAAGGAAAATGCCGGTAAAAGTTTCATAGAAATCAATGCGGCCGGCAAAACAGTCGGGGAATTGCGTGCTTACCTTGAAAAAAAAGCGTCATTGGGTAGTTTGGACGGTATTATGATTGCCGTCAATGAAGAATTTGCCAAAGATGAAAAGGTCATCGGGGAACATGACGAAATCGCGTTAATTCCTCCTGTCAGCGGAGGGTGATGATAATGACCACCCCAGCAGGCCGTTATTCTCGTCAGGAGTTATTTAAGCCGATTGGACCCACCGGGCAAAAAGAAATTCGGAACAAAAGCGCGATTATTGTCGGCGTCGGAGCGCTCGGAACAAACACGTCCGAACTTTTGACAAGGGCCGGAGTCGGAAAGCTGATTTTGATTGACAGGGATTATGTAGAAATGAGTAATTTGCAGCGCCAGCATTTGTTTACAGAGGAAGACGCCAGGAAAAAGTGGCCAAAAGCGGAGGCGGCAAAAGAGAAGTTGGCGCTTATTAATAAAGAAGTGGATATAACCGCGATTGTTGCCCAGGCAGATGCTCCTTTGTTAGAAAATGTGATAGATGGCGCGGATTTATTAATAGATGGAACGGATAATTTTGAAACAAGATTTATCATGAATGATTTGGCACAAAAATACCGGATTCCTTATTTATTCGGCTCCTGCCTTGGCAGCTTTGGCATGGCCTTTTCCATCATGCCGGATGTGACACCATGCCTTCAATGCTTGATAAAAAAAATCCCATTACAGGGACAGACATGTGACACCGTTGGCATTATCGCGCCAGCGGTTCAAATGGTAACAGCCCACCAGGGGGCGGAAGCGTTAAAAATTTTATCTGGCAATGTAGCGGCGGTTAATCAGGCGTACGTTTCCTTCGATTTGTGGGAAAACAACTACTTATCACTAAAGACGGATGCTTTAAAAGAAAGTGGCTGTCGTTCATGCGGAGAAGAGCCGGCATACCCGTTTTTGGACCCGGCCCATGAAATGAAGGTGGCTGTTTTATGTGGCCGTGATACGGTGCAAATCAGGCCGGCAGACCAGAGAGATTTTCCTTTGGAGAAAATGGTCAGGCAATGGCGTTCAGCGGGATATGAGGTAGGCGGCAACCCTTTTCTTGTTTCCGTTCGCAAGGGAGGAGCGAGAGCTGTCTTTTTTCGCGATGGCCGTGCGCTTATTCATGGCACAAGCAACCCAGATACAGCCCGCAAAATTTACCATTCTTTAGTAGGGTAGTAATAGGGCCGGTTTTTCGCCTCTGCGAGTGCGTGGATTGAAATACCATGGTTTAAGTCAAACCGCTCAGCCACTCTACATGGCGCGTGGATTGAAATCGTTTCAATGTCAATGTCTAGCGTCTGGCCTCGTACGTCACACTCTACCTGAGTGCGTGAATTGAAATTTGGCCAAAGCGCTTGTATTCGGCGCGCACTCTACATGAGTACGTGAATTGAAATAGCGATAGCCAAAGGTATTCCTATATCGAAGTCGTCTCACTCTATATGAGCGCGTGAATGGAGCATAAGCATTTTTTGATAATAAGTCGCACTTTAAAAGAGGTGACGGCTTCATCATTCTTATGGAGAGAAGACACCCTTTTCATCTCAAGAACTGCAAAAGCAGGTGAAGTGGTTCACCTGCTTTTAGCCAATCGATCTATTATTTTTTTGCTACCAATACGATTTCTCCGCCGTCCAATACTTTTTCATATTTCTCGGCTTCTATTTCGGTTAGCCCAACTGCTTCCAATTCGGAACGAAGCTCATCTCCTCTTTCGCGGAATACGTTTGTTACCGTGTTTACTAAGCCTTGTTCAGATATTCCGACTTTTCCCGTTTCCAAAGCATCCGCCAAATCCTTTTCCCGTTCCTCGCCGTGGGCAAATACATATATATTTTCCCGATCGTAGCCTTCGGCTGTTAACTGGTTAATGATTCCTTTTGCCTGTAACCCATTTTCACATACTTTTACTGTATTCATAAAAGACACCTCCGAAGTCTTTTTGGGGAACGAATGGATCCACCAGTATGTATATATCCGGGGACGTTTCACATCAAACATCATCATACGCATTTCAATTTCCTTCTCTTTGAAAATATGCAAGAATAAATGGGGATAAAGGAGGAGTTAGCGTGTCAAAAAAAATTTTGAAAAACGATTGGTGGCCGCTTTTAAAAGAAGAGTTTCAGAAACCTTATTATTTGAATTTGCGGTCGTTTTTGATTGAAGAATATAGAGAAAAAGTGATTTATCCATCCATGCATGATATTTTTAATGCTCTGCATTTTACCGCTTACAACGATGTGAAAATAGTTTTGCTGGGTCAGGACCCTTACCATGGACCGGGACAGGCGCATGGCCTTAGTTTTTCCGTAAAGCCGGATGTCCGCATTCCTCCATCTTTGCAAAATATTTTCAAAGAATTAGAGAATGATCTGGGCTGTTATATTCCGAATAACGGCTATTTGGTGAAGTGGGCCAAACAAGGAATCTTGTTATTAAATACGGTCTTGACAGTAAGGGCCGGACAGGCCCATTCTCATCGCGACAAAGGCTGGGAAATATTTACGGATAAAGTTATTTCGTTAGTGAATGAACGTCAAAAGCCGGTCATTTTTATCCTTTGGGGGAGACCCGCGCGAGAAAAGCTTCGTTTGATTGATACAAAAAAACACAAAATCATTCAGTCTCCCCATCCGAGCCCTTTGTCAGCAAGCCGCGGGTTTTTCGGAAGCCGGCCCTTTTCCAAAGCGAACGCATTTTTACAAGAATTGGGCGAAGAACCGATTGATTGGCAAATTCCCAATTTGTAACGCTTTTGATTTTTTGGCGAAATGTCCTTATGCTTGTAAGGGAGAAAAACCAATAGTGAGCATGTAAAGGGGATGTGTCCGTGTACGTTACATATAAAGCATTTATTGATAAAATGGAACAAGAGTTGTCAAAGGCGAAACAAGCAGAAAGCGCAAAAGAAATCCGCAGCCGCATGTCCGCTGTCAAGGCTCTTGCTGAATTGGTCCTCGAAGCTGGCGGCCAGGAAGTAAGCCAAGAGCAGAAATGTCAACAAGTTTCGCCGCAACCAATGAATGACCTTGGTGCCAAAGTTTTGGAAGATGAAGAAGCAAATGGAGAATCCATTTTTGATTTTTAAGGATAGGAGCGTAGGCGGATGAAGACATTCATTATTTTAGGAGCAATCAATGCATTTCTTTCTGTTGCACTCGGGGCTTTCGGTGCACACGGACTAGAAAATAAGCTTGAACCCAAATATTTGGAAATATGGAAAACGGGTGTTCAATACCAAATGTTCCATGCTATGGGTCTCATTGCGATCGGTATCATTTCCGGGAAGATTGGGGCAAGCTCTTTGCTTTCATGGTCGGGCTGGCTGATGCTGATTGGCATCATTTTGTTTTCCGGCAGCCTATACGTCCTCAGTACTTCGGGGATTAAGGTGCTTGGGGCGATTACACCGTTTGGCGGGGTCGCATTTCTTGTTTCCTGGGTTTTGCTCATCGTGTTTTCAATAAAATATGTATGACAAAAAAATCTCGGATCTGTACAGGTCCGAGATTTTTGTGCTCTTCACCCAATTGTTTTAACGTGCTGCACCTGCCCCGAAAGGATATTCGTACTCAATTGGTTCATCAAACGTGACATAATCAACGTACACCATCGGGATTAAATATCTTTTTCCTGTTTCCGGGTCACTAATGATGAGGTGATCACGGCCGGCCGCCTCAATCAGTCCCCGAAAAATCATCGCGTTCCATTCCTTATTATTTTCAAATGTAGCGTGCACTTCAACAAGTTTCCCTTTGTTTATGCGAAGTATATTTTCAATGTATGACTGTTCTATTGGAAGCATACCGGGAACATCGATGCCACCTTTAGTCCCTGTTACAGGTGTTGGAACTTGGAGCGGCTGCGGCGTTTGAGGCGGCATCATTCCATAATAAGGCTGTTGGCGGTACAGCATTTGACCATGCGGGTAATATCCGGCCACTTGCGGTTGGTTTGGTTTAGCCAAAAGGACTCCCTCCTCCAAAAAGTGAATCATTCCTGAATGAAATGCTCTTTCATATGTATGCAAAATGGAGGGGGAGCATGCCAATAAAAAACCCCCATCCAAGCAAATGGGGGTAGATAGGTTTATTTTACATGTAAAAACTGATCTATTTGACTGTCTTCAAGCAAATGTCCAACGAAAAATGAACCGAATTCGCCATAGCGTGCACTTACTTCATCGAAGCGCATCTCGTATACAAGCTTTTTAAATTGCAACACATCGTTGGAAAAGAGGGTAACGCCCCACTCGTAATCGTCAAACCCGACAGAACCGGTAATAATTTGCTTTACCTTCCCGGCGTATTGGCGACCGATCATGCCGTGGCTGTACATGAGGTCTTTCCGTTCTTCCATTGAAAGCATGTACCAGTTGTCATTGCCCTCTCGACGCTTGTCCATCGGATAAAACGAAACATATTTCGTTTTGGGCAAGATCGGATATAAACGGGAACGGACATACGGGTTTTCGTATGGGTCTTCATCAGAATCGCCCGCCAGATAGCTACTTAATTCAACGACGGAAAAATAGGAATAGGCCGGTCTTGTGTATTCCGCGATTGTCAGTTTATTAAATTCGTTTTCAAGATTATTCAGTTCTTCCATAGTCGGACGTAAAATCATTAGCATGAAATCCGCTTTTTGACCTATAATCGTATACAAGGCATGGCTGCCTTCTTTGCGTTCCTGTACATTGTCAAGTTTGTTGAGGAATAATGTAAACTCGTGGATGGCGGCTTGCCGTTCATTATTTGTTAATAATTTCCAAGCCGCCCAATCGATCGTCCGAAAATCATGAAGTGTGTACCAACCGTCCAGTGTTTGTGCCGGTTCACTCACATTGATCACTCCTATACTTTTTAATCCATTATTACTATAGCACAGTTTATCCATTTCCTGAATGTACATCCCTTTCAATCAAAAGGGACGTTGGACAGGAATGGCTATGTTGAAAGAGTGTACAATAAATATGTGATCTTCGGATGATTCATTTGGAGGGATAAATATGGAATCTTTATTCAATGAATTACGATTGAAAGCGCCCGGATGGGATAAAAAAATTGTTTTTCCGGAATCAACGGATCCGCGAATTTTGGCTGCGGCTGGCCGTTTGGCAAGGGGTAAGCTGCTCACACCTGTGTTAATCGGCGATAGGGAAGAGATTGCAAGGTGTGCCCAAAAGTTAGATGTTTCCCTGCGGGGAATGGAAATATACGAACCACAAAACGATGCCGACATGGGTGAAATGATCGGCGCACTGGTGGAACGTAGAAAAGGAAAATTGACGGAATCAGAGGCAGCGGATGTTTTGCTCAATGTGAACTATTTTGGAACGATGCTCGTTTATCTAAATAAAGCCCATGGCTTAGTGAGCGGCGCAACACATTCTACCGCTGACACGGTTCGGCCCGCACTTCAAATCATTAAAACAAGAGAAGGGGTTGGCAAGGTTTCCGGAGCATTTCTCATGATGAGGGATGAAGAAAAATATATATTTGCCGATTGTGCGATCAATATTGACCCAACCAGCCGGGAGCTGGCGGAAATAGCAATAGAAAGTGCCAAAACGGCCCAAATGTTTGATGTAAATCCCCGTGTCGCCGTCCTCAGCTTCTCAACGAAAGGGTCGGCTCACTCCGAAGAAACCGAAAAAGCGGCAGAGGCGGTTCGTCTGGCTAAAAGCATGGACCCTGACCTTGTCATCGACGGTGAATTTCAATTCGATGCCGCTTTCGTACCGGCTGTAGCGGCCAAAAAAGCACCAGATTCGGTTATTCAAGGGGATGCGAACGTTTTTATTTTTCCAAGCCTGGAGGCGGGGAATATTGGCTACAAAATGGCGGAACGGCTTGGAGGCTTTGCCGCAGTTGGTCCAATCCTCCAAGGACTTAATGCCCCCGTGAACGACCTTTCCCGAGGATGCAGTGAGGAGGACGTATTTAGACTTGCGCTCATAACAGCCGCCCAATCAGCAGGGCAACCGTAATGGCATCAAGAGAGACAAGAGGAGAGAACTGATGGGAGAACATAAGTCTTTATTATACCAAGATCAATGGCGTTTCATTGATCAATCGGGGTTCGCCCCCCATTTTAACGCATTGGATTCGTTTGCGATAGATGATACCCTTTGCCAGTCGGTAGGGAGCGGAAATTCTCCGCCAGTAGTCAGAACATGGGTACATGATGATACAGTCGTATTGGGGATTCAAGATACGAAGCTTCCACATCTTGAAGAGGGGCTGCGGTATTTGCAAGAAAAAAATATAAAATGGATCGTGCGTAATTCAGGCGGCTTGGCTGTTTTACTTGATGAGGGGGTACTGAATATATCTCTGATTATTCCGGATACAGAACGCGGCATTGACATTAATCGCGGATATGATGCCATGTGGGAACTTGTTAAAATGATGTTCAACGAGTATTCATGCCGGATTGAGACAGGGGAAATCGTCGGCTCTTATTGCCCGGGAAGCTACGATTTAAGTATACGGGGGAAAAAATTTGCTGGTATTTCCCAGCGGAGGATCCGAAATGGTGTCGCTGTTCAAGTGTATTTGTGTGTTTCGGGCAGCGGCTCGAAACGGGCGCAGTTATTACAGGAGTTTTATACGCATGCAAAATTCAATGAATCAATGAAATATACGTTTCCTGCGGTTGAGCCAAGTGTCATGGCTTCTTTGTCCGAGTTGTTGAATCATAGGCTTACAGTAACAGACGCTATGCAACTGTTATTAACCACGTTAAAGAGAACGAGCGGTCAACTTTTTATGAGCAGCCTTCAAGGGAAAGAGCTGGAGTGGTATCCTCATTATTTTGAGCGGATGCAAGACAGAAACAAGAAATTTATGGGGGCGTAAAGAGAAGGAGCATGCAATTGCCTGAAATCCGCTTTTAGGCAAGGTAAGTAAAGTTTAAAAGGAGACGACAATGCCCAATCCGGCGGGGCAATCGAGAGTACGAATAGAGGGATAGTGGCCATCTACCGCTTCAATAACGAGCATGTGCTGTTTATTCAAACTCTATGTCGCTCATTAAAATAAAAAGCTTCTCTTTTTCCTACAAGCTAAAGAGACTGGGACAAAAGCAAATACGAAATAGCAAAAACCGAACAATGCATATAAAATTGTTCGGTTTATTTGTGTTAAAAAAATCCCTATCATCGCTACGTCAAAATATTTCGCTTTCCGCAGGTCTCTTCAGCTTCCTCGGAAAGCAAAGATCGCTTTCCTGCAGGATCTTCAGCACGAGCTATTCCCGCAGGAGTCTACCTATTTTGACTACGCTAAAAGCTTGCGTATTATACACTAGGACAACTTATCCGGCATGTAAGGTGCCGTAAGACTCCCACTTCAAATCTTGAGTGAATACAAGAGGTCTAAGTGGGAGGAAACGGCACCTAAATGCCCGATTGGTTCAACTAACATTCAGTAGGAGATGGAAGAAAACTCCTACTGAATGAAGTTTCACTTTATCCCGCATGTAAGGTGCCGTAAGACTCCACTTCAAGACACCTGAGTTGATACAAAAGGTCTAAGTGGGGGAAAACGGCACCTAAATGCCCGATTGGTTCAACTAACATTCAGTAGGAGATGGAAGAAAACTCTTACTGAATGAAGTTTCACTTTATCCCGCATGTAAGGTGCCGTAAGACTCCCACTTCAAGATCTGAGTTGATACAAAAAGTTTAAGTGGGAGGAAACGGCACCTAAATGCCCGATTGGTTCAACTAACATTTCTTGGAAAAGGCATACCAAGAAATGAAGTTTCACTTTATTGTTCGTTTTTTCATCAGCTGATTTAGTTGTGTCCCAGACTTGTATATTAATTAATAGAGGTTCGCTACCTCTGGTGCTTTTCCCAGTGTAATTATTTATACTGGAAGCAACGCTGTGGATTAGTGACCCAGACTACAGTACTTTTTAGTAACTGGTTTTTAGAGAGTCTAACCACAGCTCTTTGTTTATCTGTTGATCAGTTAGATAACGCTAGACGTTTGATTTCACACAAGGATACAGGGCAAAGGGTGCGTGGCTTGAGAACACAGCGTAATAATAAAGAAGGAAGGTATTTTAATGATTTATGTGGGTGTCGATGTGGCGAAGCATAAACACCAAGTAGCTATCATTGATGACAAAGGCGAAATTCACGAAGACAACTTGGTTGTAGTAAATAATAAGTCGGGATTCAAAAAGCTTTACGAGATACTCTGCCGCATTGAGTCACACACCGAACAAGAATGCCAAATAGCTATGGAAGATACAGGTCATTACAATCTCCCCATCCTGCAATTCTTAAAGCAGATGAATTACCGGGTATATCGGTACAATCCGATTCTGATCAAAGAGTTCTCCAAAGTCCATACATTGAGAAAGACGAAAACGGACAAGACTGATGCCATGGTAATAGCCAAAAAATTAATGTCAGATTTCGAAAAAAGAGAACAGCTTTCAGACAGAACCTCCGCGGAACTAAAAGAGCTGACACGCTACAGACAGCGACTTGGAAAACACCTGGCTCTCCTTAAGACCCAATATACGAGAATGCTGGAAAAAAGCTTTCCTGAATTGGCTGCTTATGGTCAAATTCGCTACTCCAAGTACATGATGGAACTGCTTAAAAAGTATCCGAGCCCAAAGAGAATTGCGGCGGCATATGAAAAAACGCTTTCAAGATTCCTGGGAGTTAGCAGCAGTCAGATTCGGCCGGATACAATCAAACAGTTAGCGAAAGAAAGTATTGGGTACCACTCTGAGATCACTGAATTCGAGTTAACCCAGACGATTGAACAAATGTATCTATATGAGAAGCAAATAAAAGAAGTCGACAAGAGAATTCAGGAAATGATGGATACACTCGATTCACCAATCGTAACCATCCCCGGAATTTCTTATCGACTCGGCAGTGTAATCATAGCAGAAATAGGCAACATTCACAACTTCAATAATCCCGGTCAATTATTGGCGTTTGCAGGAATGGAACCCTCGATTTATCAGTCCGGTAAATACACGGGAGCCGGAAAAATGGTTAAACGCGGTTCCCCTTACCTTAGGTGGGCGATGTATCATGCATCAAGGTTAGTTGCGATTTACTCTCCGACATTTAAGGCATATTATGAAAAAAAGCTCTCGGAAGGCAAGCATTATAACGTAGTGCTTAGCCACATAGCAAAGAAGTTAATGAGAGTCATATTTTATCTAATGAAATCTGATGAGGATTATAAAGAAGCTCGATGATCCAAATTTAAATTTTTAAATCATCAAGCTTTTTTGTCATGCCTAATTTTCACTGAGAAAATTGATGGAATTCATCAATAACAGTATTGACTTTATATAGTTAGTCTCCTTCTTGATAAAAAGAATTTTGATGAATATTCGTCTAACATGAGGCCCCGCATTTTCTGGACCAGTCGGCCAAGGCGACCATTTGCGCGGATGAAGCAACAGGACAAGTAACATCTTGCCCGCATATGATCGCACGAAGAAAAAGCGCGAACTTCGAGGATTCTTAGTTCGAACCCGTCGCCAGCCAGGATGCCCCAGCGATGGCGAAGCCCGGGATCAACAATGCTTCGTCCGCACATCAATGCTCAAAGGAAAGCCGCAAGCTTAGACGGCCAGCGTCTACTCATCAGTTTTTTCCTTTGCATGCCGGTCTCCCATTTGTCTGAGCCTCTTTCTGTTATGTCTCACACGGTGTGAGAGATTTAGCTGCTTCCCTTTCTATAGCCGAAAAGCTGCCTTATTTGTTCGGATGAATCAAGGTATTTTATCATTTTAGTTCAACTTGTACGTAAATGGAGCAAGGTGCTTGCTTATGCAAGTATTACTCTGCGAGCTTCTCAAGATTTCCGTTTCGGTCCATTTTAAAGGTAGTGGCCGAGCGATCATCCTCGTCAAACAGGACAAGCTTCCTTGCACGGTTCAAAATTTTCATCAATGTCTCATAATCTTCCTGCATCGTTACAGATGTGTTCTCCAGTTCTTCCACTTTTTGTGACAGCTCT
Organism: Siminovitchia thermophila; assembly: GCF_016909185.1. GTDB lineage: Bacteria > Bacillota > Bacilli > Bacillales > Bacillaceae_C > Siminovitchia > Siminovitchia thermophila. Next base: position 65,945 of record NZ_JAFBFH010000007.1, read on the forward strand.
TTATTTTCGGCCTTTAGATCGTTCAATTCTCTTTTTAATCTCTCATTCTCACTTCTTACAATTTCAACATGAAATTCCGAATGATGGAGTTGCTGTAAATAGGCGATCACGTTGCCGAGATTTAATTCATTGCCCAACTGTGTTGTCTGATTGTTTGATATCGTTTGGTCCTCAGAAGCTCTTGATGCAGGTGTATCGATCATCTCCGTGCCTGCGGTTTGATCCGTCACCGGGGCTTGGATATCTTCCAAAGATGGTACCGGCGGCTGATACAAAAGCTTCTTTTTTCCTCCCTGCTCTTTTCCTAACAGTCTTTGTCGTTGTTTTCGTTGTTTTTTGGCCAAATCAAGTGCTTTTTCATATTGTTGGCGGACAACAGCATTCCACCGGAATCCGCAGGCCGCGGATGTTCGATTTAATTTGTCCCCAACTTCTTCAAAAGCATTTAATTGTGTACTGCCTTCACGGACATGTCGAAGAACGGTCTCAGCCAAAAGCAAATCATTTTCTTCTGTCCAGGCATCTTGACGTGTTTTCATTATAACCAACTCCCTTTGAACTTTTTTGGTTAGTTAAAGCATGTACAAGAAAGAAGGTTTTTATACCAAAATGGCAAAATAATAATAGTTTTTGATGAGACGTTCCAATTTAATCTTGCTTTCTTGTATAGAAGAAAAAATACGCTGCCTGGGAAAAAGCGCCTTTTTATTTAGCGTCCGTAGGAAAGGACGTCTGGAAGGGTGAGGGGAAGCGCCTTGAAAATCGCCATTTAAGCTGGTCGTAGGAAAGGAAGTCTAGGAAAAGATGGAAGTCGCCACCTTGATCCTGCTGCGGGAAGAGACGTCCATATGTAGGCGAAACGACAAGGAAGCCGCGCTTGAGTCAGCCGCGGGAAAGGACGTTTCGAGTACAAGTGAAAAGACAAGGACGTCCCCGCTTAAGCCTGCCAAGTACAAGGCAAGCCGACACGACAAGAAAGGATTCGTCAGCATCTCATCACAGGAAGAACAGCGCAGGCTTCGAGGACGTCGCCTAGTGCCTGCTATCCAGGGAAGTGCTAGGCGCTCGGGACAATTAGCATGATTACGCACAAAGGATGAACGTAAGATTCGAGGAGGATGTGACGAAGAAATGATAGCCCCGGTTCCTATGGCTAACTTATCTTTATGCCCAGAGCAAAACTGATCCCATCATGAAATAGTTTTAGCCCGCTGCAAACTGCACGAATCTCACACCCACTTTCCTGTTTTAGACTTGCCTTGTTGCGGGGATTGATAAGTGTGGTTTAGTCCAAAGGTGAATGTTGAAGGAGCTTGCGCTTGGCTTTTCTTTTATAAAAAGGTGAATTTTTCGGAAGCCGGGTGTTCTTTCTTTACTTGTCGAAAACCGCTATAATGAAAACATGATAGATAGGAAGAGGAGAGCCGATAGTGGATTCCAGCATTAAATTAAGCGAGGAAAAAGTGTTTAAAGATCCCGTTCACGGATACATACATGTCAGGGATAAGCTCATCTGGGATCTGATTGGAACTAGGGAATTTCAGCGGCTGCGCCGTATTAAGCAGCTTGGCACGACTTATCTCACCTTTCACGGGGCTGAGCATAGCCGGTTCAGCCATTCGCTTGGGGTGTATGAAATTGTCAGGAAAATTATTGATGAAGTTTTTGAAGGACGGCCGGAATGGAATGCGGATGAACGTTTGCTGTCACTTTGTGCCGCCTTGCTGCATGATTTAGGACATGGACCTTTTTCTCATTCATTTGAAAAAGTGTTTCGCCTTGATCATGAGAATTTTACAAAACAAATTATCCTCGGAGATACAGAAGTTAACGAGGTACTTACATTTATTAGTGACGACTTCCCGCAAAAAGTGGCTGAAGTTATTCAAAAAACGTATCATGATAAGCTCGTGATCAGTTTGATTTCCAGCCAAATCGATGCAGACCGGATGGATTATTTGCAAAGGGATGCTTATTTTACCGGCGTAAGCTACGGCCACTTTGATATGCAGAGAATCATGCGTGTCATGCGCCCTCGCGAGGATCATGTCGTGTTTAAATGGAGCGGCATGCATGCGGTTGAAGATTATATTATGAGCCGGTACCAAATGTACTGGCAAGTTTACTTTCATCCGGTGACCCGAAGTGCCGAAGTGATTTTGACAAAAATACTCCAAAGGGTAAAAGCACTGTACAAATTGGGGTATTCCTTTAAGAAAGAGCCCTTACACTTTCAATCTTTATTTGAAGAAAAAGTGACACTCGCCGATTACTTAAAGTTGGATGAACCGGTCATCTTGTATTATTTCCACATGTGGGAAGAAGAGGACGACCCTATATTATGTGATTTATGTCACCGCTTTATGAACAGAAATTTGTTTAAATATGTAGAGTTTGATCCGGCCCAGCAATATAAGGTGCTGCGTGAACTGGAGGATTTATTTCGGGATGCGGGCATTGATCCGGAATATTATTTGGCGATTGATTCATCATCAGATTTGCCTTATGATTTTTACCGTCCGGGAGAGGAAGAAGAGCGCTTGCCGATTCATTTATTGATGCCTAATGGCGAACTTTCCGAGCTTTCCAGGGAATCGGCGATTGTCCAAGCGATTTCGGGAAAAAGGCGGACCGATCATAAATTGTATTATCCCAAAGATTTGCTCCAACGCATGTCTGGGGAAAATAAAATTGCTGAGCGCATTCTTTCTATCCTGCATAGATTTTAGAATGCAGACAGATACGAATGAACGTATTGGAAAAACTGTAGCGGGGGTTGAACGATATTTATGCTTCACGATCATCAAAAATTAATGGCGGTTTTTGCTAAGGCCGGTGAAATTGTCGGCAGAAAAAAACTGCAAAAAATGATATTTATCGCAAAAAAAATGAATTTTCCCTTTGAAGAAAAGTTTGAGTTTCATTTTTACGGGCCTTATTCTGAAGAATTGACGCTTAGGGTTGAAGAACTTTGCAATTTTGGCTTTATTGAAGAAAAGAAAGAGGATAAGGGAGGATACAGCCAATATCGTTATATGATCACGTCATCGGGTCGTGAATTTTTGGAATCCGAATCGGTCAATATCCCCCTTCTTGAAGAATGTTTGACCGATATGAACGAACAAAGCGCCCGATTCCTCGAGCTTGTTTCGACTATATTATACTTCGAACATCTTCCTAAAAATAAAGTCGCAGAAAAAATTGCCGAGCTAAAAGGAAAACAAAATTACTCCTTGGAAGAGATTGACGAGGCTTATGATTATATACAATCATTGAAAAAGACAGTTTATCCGAATTAACATTCGGAAAGACTGTCTTTTTTTTAGCGTTGGAGGTTACATCAGCAAATAACAAGTACATCTGGGCAGACACTTTCCATTTAAACGATTAAAGGTCGCTGTATCTTTTGCCTCCAACGGCATAATGGTTTTTCGTCATTTCTTCTATTACAATCGTTACGGAATCAGCCGAAGCTCCCGTTGTTTCCGAAATGGCTTCCGTTACTTTTTCCACCAATGCTTTTTTCTGTTCTTCTGTCCGTCCTTCAAACATTTTGATGGTTACCAATGGCATTGTTTGTTCCTCCCCGAAAATATGATTCTTATGAAAAAGTGTATGCTTTTCACTCGCTCCTTTCAAGCAAAGAAACACAATGAATGAGTAAAGTTCATTTATTTTGTATAATATGAACAATAGACTTTAAAAAGGGGCTGGATACGTGGAAAGATTTTTAAGGTTTCCGCTGGAACAAATTCCGATCGTGGCGGCGGTATTGCTCATAGCTTTTACGGTACATGAATTCGCGCATGCCTATACCGCATATAAATTTGGAGATCCGACGGCAAAACAACAGGGCAGACTTACATTGAATCCCATGCACCATCTTGATCCGATAGGGACATTACTTATCTTTATTGCCGGGTTTGGCTGGGCTCGCCCAGTGCCAGTCAACCGCTATTATTTTAAGAATCCCCGGCTTGCGGGCATTATTGTTTCATTGATGGGACCGGTGAGTAATTTTGCCCTTGCTGTTCTCGGGTCTGCCATATTTTTCATATTGATGGTGACGGGTGTTTCTGCGCAACTGCCCATCTTTGTAATCCAATTTTTCAACCTGTTTATTTGGATGAACGTCTTGCTGTTTGTGTTTAATTTATTGCCCCTTCCGCCGCTTGATGGGTATCGTATTGTGCAAGACCTTGTTTCACCGGGCGCAAGAGCAAAAATGACGCAATATGAGCAATACGGTTCAATCATATTTTTAATTTTAGTCATTACTCCACTGTCACATTATACAATTCACCCCATTTTAAACACGGTCGTCCCTTTTTTTGTGAACAGCATACATAATGTATTTGCGCTGTTTTTGTGATAGGGAAAAGGAGGAGTTATGAAATGGAGAAAAAGAGAAAAGTTGAGTTCAATATCATTAAAGATGATCCTACCATGGGACATAAAGGCTTCGGAATCGGTTCGCTCAGCCTGGAAAATATTACACCGATTATGATTGATGTCGAGGAAGAAGAAGTCTGGATTGAGGAGCAGGCAATGCATGCCCGCAGTAAAACGGAACGCGGTGTTAAGTATTTGAAAGACAAAAGCGAGTTCCCCCAAGAGGGAGCAAAGAAATACTGGGTCGTATGGGTCGCCGTGGACATTAAAGAAGAAGGCCCGTATTATGCGGGAGTTACTGCTTGTGAACTGTGGATCAACCGTCCCGCCCGCCGCGGCTATAAATCAATGCCGGAGCATGTCAATCATTTAGATAAAGCAATGAAGGGGAGGGTGATCGTCCACAACATGGATCAACGATCGAGAAAAGTCCTCGCCGACTTTTTGAAAAATCACGATGAGAAAATGTGGCTGAACTCTAGTGAAGAACTAAGAAAAGAATTTGCTAAATAAATGGTCCAATCTTCTATCTTTTTGAACAATCTATGACAGTTAAAAAAAAATGTTATAAGCCAGCTTGCCGATTCATGGGAAAGCAAGTAAACTTAAAGATAGTTTGCACATGGCAAACTGGGACACAAAAAAGCGCTGGCTAGCGCTTAAAAAAGCTTGGGGCCGCACACCCCAAGCACTTTTTGTTTCAAAATGATAAAAAATCTTCTTTTATATATCTCATTATCTAAAAACCTAACCGTGACCGAATCTGCCGGACAGGAAGTCCAAGTGCAGGCAAAGCGACAGGACGTGGTCATTTGGGTCTGCCGCGGGACAGGAAGTCCAAGTGCAGGCAAAGCGACAGGACGCGGCCATTTGAGCCAGAGCCGCGAGACAGGACGTCGCCGCCTGAGCCTGCTGCCGGCCTAGGCGCCCTGGTGCGGGCGTGGCAAGCAAGGACAAGAAGAGCTTTGTAAGGTCTTATCATAGTACTAGGGACAGAGAGAGTGGTGAAGATTCGACTAGTATCTGTCCACTCCCGGCTTCACTTTGTACTCTCCGGCAAAGATTATGGGGATGTTTACCTTTTCGGGATAGCTTCACGGAGCTTGCTCGAAGGTAGGTGTGAGAGGATTCAACAATATTCCCGCTATACGCATTCTTTGTCGCGACGTTTCCTTTATCCTTGTGGGAGCAATGCTCGGTCTTTCATACCTATCTCCTCGTTAACATAAGCCAATCCCAGTAGCTGAAAAAACTTCGCTTACGGATTGTCCATGTTTTCGAAGAACTGCTCAAGTCGGTTCAGTATACATCGATAAAAAACAGGGATACATGTTTATGCCTTCGTATAATGGAGATCCCAAATAATGCCGAATGGGTCTTTTACTTTTGCAAATTTCGCTCCCCAAAAAGTGTCCTGCAGTTTCATGGAAATGGATCCTTTTTCAATCAACCGCTGATAAATCGTTTCGATCTCTTTCTCACTTTGTAATTCGAGTGTTAACGAAACTTGGTTGCCAGAGATTATATGATTTTCCGGCAAAGTATCCGATACCATCAAAATAAGATTGCCTTTTTGAAACTTCGCATGAATGACTCTTTCCTCAGCTTCTGGAGGGGACGGAAAATCTGCTTCGCCAAAGGTCATGATTTCTACTATCTCACCATCGAAAACATCCTTATAATATTCCAGTGCTTCTTTCGCATTTCCACCAAATGTAAAATAAGGAGTTGCCTGATACTTCACTTTTCTTCACTCCAATCAAAGTTTTGATTCTCAGTCTTTTTCATTATAAACTGAAAAAGTCTCATTACTAGCATCTTTTCATCTTGAACAGGAATAGGGAGTGATCACCTTGCTAGCTCATATAAAAAAGTATTATGTACAAATTTCCTTAGTCGTACTGCTTACACTTGGAGCTATTATGTTGGAGCTTCTGCTGCCGACACTCATGGCTAATGTCGTCGATATTGGAATTGTAAAAGGTGATATTCCTTACATCTTAAAAACCGGGGGCCTTATGGTCATTTGTGCATTGGCAGCTGTTTTGCTCATGACGGGGGTTTCATTTTTTGCATCACGGACAGCCCTTGGTTTTGCAAGAGATGTCAGGCGGGACTTGTTTGTCACCGTCGAAAATTTTTCTGTCCAGACGTTTGAAAAAATCGGAACAGCTTCCTTAATTACAAGATCAACGAACGATGTGAAGCAAGTTCAAGATGTATTAAATATGGTTTTGCGCATGATGACACGCGCTCCTCTTATGCTCGTTGGAGGAATTGTTTTGGCGGTTGCGAGGGAGCCGGGCCTTTCGGTTGTTTTTCTCGGTTCACTGCCGATTTTGGCGTTGCTGATTTTTTTCATATCCAGAAAAGCCATTCCGTTATTTGCAGCGTTGCAAAAAAAGACAGATAAACTGAATCTCGTTGTCAGACAAAGCCTGACGGGGGTCAGGGTCATCCGGGCTTTTAACAATGTTGAACATGAGAAGCAGCGGTTTCATGCCGCGAATGAAGATTTTCGAGATACCGGGATTCGAGTCAATAAAATGATGGCCGTTCTTTTTCCGGTCATGATGATTGTTATGAATTTCACGAGCATCGCGATCGTCTGGTTCGGTGCTGTCAGGATTGACCAGGGCCTCATGCAAGTTGGAAATTTAATGGCCTTTTTACAGTACGCCATGATGATTTTAATGTCATTAATTATGCTTTCTTTTGGCTTCATCATGATTCCCCGGGCGCAAGCTTCTTTAAAGAGGATCAATGAAGTACTCCTTATGGAAAATGATATTTTGGACCCGGAAACACCGAGAACCAGGAGAAACCTAAACGGAGTCATCACATGTAAAGACGTCTCGTTTCGGTACGCCGGAGCCGAAAAACCCGTATTAAAAAATGTATCATTTGAGGCCAAGCCCGGTGAAACGACGGCAATTATTGGAAGCACGGGTTCGGGAAAATCAACACTTCTGAAACTCATACCAAGACTTTATGATGTTGAAGAAGGCACTGTCTCGATTGATGGGGAGGATGTCCGGAACATCTCCCAGCAAGAGTTGAGGAAGAGGATCGGTTATGTGCCCCAAAAAGCGATGTTATTCAGCGGCACAGTGGCAGACAATTTGCGCTATGGGAAGGAAGATGCGACCGATCAGGAAATGTGGGAAGCGCTAGATATCGCGCAAGCTTCCGGATTTATAAAAGAAAAAAATGAAGGATTACATTTGTATGTCGAGCAGGGGGGAGCGAATTTTTCAGGTGGACAAAAGCAGCGGCTTTCGATTGCGCGGGCCATTGTTAGAAGACCTGACATTTATTTATTTGATGATAGCTTTTCAGCACTAGATTTTAAAACGGATGCAAAATTGCGGAGTGAACTTTTCAACATTGCGAAAGAGGCTACGATCATCATTGTCGCCCAGCGTGTCAATACGATCATCCATGCAGATCAAATCATTGTGTTAAATGAAGGGGAAATAGCAGGCATTGGAACACATAAGGAGCTGTTTGCAGAAAATCAAGTTTATCAGGAAATTGTATTATCCCAACAAGCCGGGGAGGAAGGGGCATGAGTAAACAAAGCAGGCGCCCGAGCTTCCGTCCAGGGCCGGGTGGCCCGCGACATGGGATGGCCCCGGGTGAAAAACCTAAGGAATTTAAAAAAACATTGAAAAGGTTGCTGTTTTATTTAAAACCAAGAAAGGTTCAACTGACTTTCGTAACTATAGCAGCCATTTTTTCAACATTGTTTAACGTCATTACACCAAAGTTGTTGGGGGATGCGACGACTTCCATTTTTGCGAGTGTTACAGGCGGTACGGGAATTGACTTTCCTTTCTTAAAGCAATTGCTCATGCTGTTGCTTGGTTTATATGTTATTTCTTCCCTCTTTACTTATTTACAGCAATATTTAATGGCTGGGGTCTCCCAGAAAACGACGGCTGATCTCAGAAAAGCCGTAAATGAAAAGCTCACCCGCTTGCCGCTCCGTTACTATGACCGGCATCCGCATGGTGATATTTTAAGCCGTGCTATCAATGATATTGACAATATTAACAACGCCATTCAACAGGCGCTTTCGCAAATGATTACCTCGTTCATCAGCATTGCGGGAATCATGATCATGATGTTGGTGATTAGTCCGACATTGACCCTTGTGATTTTGATTACTTTTCCATTGAGTGTCCTTGTCATCAGGTTGATTGCCTCCTTCTCCCAGAAGCATTTCGTTGGGCAGCAGATGGAACTGGGAAAAATCAACGGGCACATTGAAGAAATGTTCTCAGGCCACCAGGTGGTTAAGGCGTTTGGACATGAAAAAAGAGCGATAAAAGAATTTGATGAAGTGAATGAACGGCTTTACGAGTCCGGCTGGCGCGCTCAGTTTATAAGCGGGATCATGATGCCGATGATGTCATTTGTCGGGAACTTGGGATTTGTCTTTGTAAGTATTTGTGGAGGTCTTCTTGTTTTGAACGGGAGCATTCGCATCGGGGATGTGCAAGCTTTTATTCAATATTCACAGCAACTTTCGCATCCGATGACACAGGCTGCGGGAATCGCCAATATGGTGCAAACGGCAGTCGCTTCGGCAGAACGGATTTTTATATTGTTGGATGAACCGGAGGAAAAACAGGAAGTGCCGGTGAATAAGGATCTTGGTAAAGTTCAAGGTAAAATTACTTTTGAGCATGTTCGCTTTGGTTATGAAGAAGGGGAACCGATTATCAAAGATTTAAACCTGGAAGTGGAACCTGGCCAAAAGATTGCCATCGTTGGACCTACAGGTGCCGGCAAAACAACAATTATCAATTTGTTAATGAGATTTTATGAGGTTGATAGCGGAAGCATCTGGATAGATGATATGGATATTCGCGATCTTACGCGTGAACAAGTCCGATCGCTGTTTGGCATGGTGCTTCAGGATACGTGGCTTTTTAACGGAACAATCCGGGACAATATTGCATATGGGCGTAATGGCGCGGCAGATCGAGACATTATCCAGGCTGCCAAGAGCGCTTATGCCGACGACTTTATCCGGACATTGCCCGATGGGTATGATACGGTTCTGGAGGAGGATGCCTCGAATATTTCACAGGGCCAGCGCCAGCTCATTACGATTGCGCGGGCCATTTTGGCCGACCCGAAAATGTTGATTCTCGATGAGGCGACAAGCAGTGTCGATACGAGGACAGAAATGAATATTCAGCGGGCGATGAATCAATTGATGTCAGGCCGCACAAGCTTCATCATCGCCCACAGGCTGTCAACGATACGTGACGCTGATGTAATCCTCGTGATGAATCGGGGCGACATTATCGAAAAAGGGACACATACAGAACTGATGGAACAAAACGGATTTTATACGGATCTGTATAAAAGCCAATTTGCATAGCCGATTTCTGATGCCAACATGAGAAAGCGGAATGCCTAAGGGATAAATTGGCCGAGCCGCTCCCCATTTTCGGTTGAGCGGGCCCGTCCAGGGAGGAAACCGCAAATCTGATCATGACTCCGGGCAGATCGTGCCCGTTTACCAGAGAGAACGAAAAAACGGTCATCAGTACTTTGAAATAGAGGGAGTCCGATCAGTCGAGCTTTCGGCTTTTGGACACCCTCTTCTTCTATTTAAAAACATGGTGAGATCAACATTTGTACATTTTACCTTTTAAAGGAGCATTCTTTGCTGACTGTTCCACTCTGTCACTCGAATATTTTTTCCCACCACCGCTTTTTCGCTTCTTTTTTCCGTGGAGATGTTTCCAAAGGTTCATCTTCCAAGTGGATGATGCAATGTTCGGCCGGCTCCGTTCCTTTTACAAAGTAAGTGTTGCGAAATACTGGGCAGGAGGTAGTGGCGATCTTTCCGCTTGTCGGGTCAATCGGGACAGCTACAGTATTGGCCGGAGGCAAGAAGGCATGATCTTTTTCATCCTGTCCTTCCAGAGCCTCTTCCATAAAGCGAATCCATATATTTTTGGCGTACAACTTGTCTGCGGTTGACGTCATTTCTTTTCCTTGATCGTATCCGGTCCAAACTACGGACGCCAGTTTTGGGGTAAATCCCGCCATCCAGCTGTCAGCATTTGTTGAACCGGACTTGCCGGCATATTCGCGGGACATTTGATTGACAACCGATGCACCTGTTACAGAGGCATAGCCGCTTAGCTTCGGATCAAACATCCCTGTCATCATATGGCTTAATACAAATGTGAGTTCCGGCTTTAACACCTTCTCTTTAAAAGCGGGTGCTTCGTAGATGACTTTCCCGCGGTAATCTTCCACTCGTGTGATAAACACGGGTTCAACCTGTGTCCCGCCGTTGGCAATCATGCTGTATGCATTGAGCAGTTCAATTACTTTCACCCCCGATGCTCCCAGTGCCAGGGAAGGAACTTTTTTTAATTCGGATTGAATACCCATTTTTTTGGCTGTTTCGATCAGTGCCTCTTGTCCCAGGAACAAGTGAGTTTTGACGGCGTACACGTTGTCTGATACGGCAAGCGCCTGGGCCATCGTTACTTCTTCATTCGCATATTGGTTGTTAAAATTATGCGGAGTATATTCTTGATGCATCCCGTCTAATCTGAACGTTGTCGGTTCGCTGCGCAGCATTGTGGATGGTGTAAATCCGCGTTCCAATGCCGCGTAGTAAAGGATCGGCTTGATCGTTGATCCCGGCTGCCTGACTGCTTGCACCGCCCTGTTAAACGGGCTTTCATTGTAGTCTCTTCCACCGACAAGCGCTTTGACATATCCAGTGTCAGGTTCCATCGCAGCAAATCCAACCTGTATTTCCGATTGATCGGATATGGTTTTCTGAACAATTTCTTCGGCAATTTTCTGATAATGTACATCCAATGTCGTAAACACTTTTAAGCCGCCGAGTTCAACAATCCGATTATCCAAGCCTGCTTTTGATGACAATTCTTTTTTTACAACATCATAAAAATAGGGCGCGAAATCTGTTTTATGGTGCGGATGTTTTCCGATGAAATGAAGCTTTTCCCTTTTCGCAGTCTCTTTTTCTGCAGCAGAGATTTTCCCCGTTTTCTCCATGGCCGTTAAAATCAGATGCTGTCTTTCTTTTGCCTTTTTAGGTGAGACAAGGGGAGAGTAAATCCCCGGTCCTTTCGGAATCCCAGCAAGCATGGCGGATTCCGCCAGAGAAAGCTCATTCGCGCTTTTTCCAAAGTAAAATTGACTGGCGGCTTCAATGCCATAGGCACCATGACCGTACGAAATTGTATTCAAATAGCCTTCAAGAATATCATCCTTGCTGTAATTAAACTCTAGGCGTATCGTATAAAATGCTTCCAGCAGCTTTCTCGTCCATGTTTTCTCCAACGTTAAAAATAAATTGCGGGCGTATTGCTGGGTAATCGTACTTGCTCCTTGGACTTTGCCCATGGATTTGATGTTGGCAAGCATGGCTCCGCCTATTCTTTTTACATCGAAACCTTTATGTTCATAAAATGTCCGATCCTCAATCGCAATGATGGAATCAATGGCATCGGGAGAGACATCCTCGAGCGAGACCCAATACCTTTTCTGCCCGCTGTTGCTTTCCCCGATAACCGCTCCATCCGCCGCATAATATAAAGTCGATTGTGGGATGGAGAGCGGAGGGGGACCCAGCACCTTTATCCACAAGAAAAAAGATAGAAGCAAAATGCCAACAGCAGTTGCCCCCATTAAAAATAAAAAGAAAAAAATGCGTACCGTTCTCCATGTCTTTTCCTTTGTTACTGCCTCCATCCCTTTCACCCCCGAAAATTCTAGTAATCTTCTTTCAACAGTATGAGAGAAAACGGCCAAATTTATTCATCAAGCGCGTAATTTGGTAAAAAATAAGGCCGATTTTTAAAAAGGGGGTGGCATCTTACAATAAAAGAAGGGCTTACAACATTATAAGAACGGACCTTCAATGAACTGATTTTAGCAAGCGGGACGACTGGATTGTTTCGAAACAAAATACGCAAAAAAATGAACCTTTTGCAAATAACATTGTCGTTCCATGGACTTTCTGCCGGGTTTTTCCTATAATATAAAGGTTATATTAAGCATAAAAGGAAGTGATGGCATTGACGGCTGAAGCAGAAATACCAGTCAAAATCCATCTCATAACAAAAATCCGGCTTGATGATGAAGAGGAAACGTACGAATTGGTCGTTTTTGGACATTATTTTAAAAAAAATAATAAAGTCTACTTAACATATGATGAAGTCCAAGAAGAAGGGACAGTTCGTTCAGTTGTAAAAGTGGATGAGGATGAGGCCACGATCTTAAGAAAAGGCGTCATAGACATGCGCCTCAAATTTTGTTTGAATGAACAAAAAAGCGGGTCCCACATGAGCGAATTTGGAAGCCTTTTGTTATCGACCAATACGAGGGGCATCTTCTTTGAAGAAAGCGCCGAGAAATGTGAAGGCACTGTAAAGCTGCATTACGATTTGTTTATGCAGGGTGCCCATGCGGGTGAATATGATATGGAGATCAATTATAAGGAGGAATAGGTGACTATATGAATGTTGTTGAGAAGATTCAGGAAAGTTTAAAGCAGGAAATTGCAAACGCCGTCTTAAAAGCGGGTTTGGCTGCAAGAGAGCAATTGCCTGAAGTAATCTTGGAAACACCTAAAGACAAATCGCATGGAGATTATTCTACAAATATGGCCATGCAACTGGCTAGAGTGGCGAAAAAAGCCCCTCGTCAAATCGCTGAAGAAATCAAAGATCATTTCGATGGAACGAAGGCATCTATCAAGAAAATTGATATCGCGGGACCAGGCTTTATTAATTTTTACATGGATAATAGTTACTTAACAGATTTGGTGCCTGCTATTTTGGAACAAGGCGATCAATATGGCCGATCCAATGCGGGAAAACGAGAGAAAATTCAGGTTGAGTTTGTTTCGGCCAACCCGACCGGAGATTTGCATCTGGGCCATGCCCGCGGAGCAGCTGTAGGGGATTCCCTTTGCAATATTTTGGATATGGCGGGTTACGATGTATCAAGGGAATATTATATTAATGATGCCGGTAACCAAGTACATAATCTTGCGTTGTCGGTGGAAGCCCGTTATTTTCAGGCGCTCGGAATGGATAAAGCAATGCCGGAAGACGGTTATCATGGCCAGGATGTCATTGAAATCGGGAAAGAATTGGCAGAACGGTACGGAGATGAATTTGTCCATAAAAGCGAGGAAGAGCGGATTGGCTTTTTCCGCAAATACGGCCTGGACTTTGAACTGAAAAAATTGAAAGACGTACTGGAACAATTTCGGGTTACGTTTGATGTGTGGTATTCCGAAACGTCTTTGTACGAAAGTGGAAAAATAAAGGACACGTTGGAACTGCTTGAGGAGAAAGGTCATCTGTACACGAAAGACGGGGCGACATGGTTTCGCTCTACAGATTTTGGCGATGATAAAGACCGTGTATTAATCAAAAAAGACGGTACTTATACGTACATCACGCCGGATATTGCTTACCATTTGGATAAACTGAACCGTGGTTTCGATAAGCTGATCAACATTTGGGGGGCGGACCACCATGGTTATATTCCCCGGATGAAAGCGGCGATTGAAGCATTGGGATTTGATCCTGGGCGCCTAGAGGTGGAAATCATTCAGCTCGTTCACTTATATCGTAACGGAGAAAGAGTGAAAATGAGCAAGCGTTCTGGAAAATCTGTCACAATGAGTGATTTGATTGAAGAAGTAGGCCTAGATGCTGTCCGATACTTTTTTGCGATGAGAAGCGCGGATACACATATGGACTTTGACCTCGACCTGGCCGTGGCGGAATCGAATGATAATCCCGTTTTCTATGCCCAGTATGCCCACGCCCGGATTTGCAGCATATTGCGCTCGGCTGAAGAGAAAGGCCTGTCTATTGAGAGTGACATTGACTTCTCAAATCTGAAAAGCGAAAAGGCTGTGGAACTGCTCAAAAAGCTTGGTGAATTTCCGCAAGAAGTAGCAGAAGCGGCTGCCAAACGCATCCCGCATCGCATCACAAATTATATTTTTGATTTGGCGTCGGCTTTCCACAGCTATTACAACGCTGAAAAAGTATTGAATGAAGATAAGCCGGAAGAAACAAAGGCAAGGCTCGCTTTAGTAAAAGCTGTGCAAATTACGATGAAAAATTCCCTTACCCTTGTCGGAGTAGCAGCGCCGGAAAAAATGTAAACCAAATGAGGAGCGGAAACGCTCCTAAGCTTGTAGAGAAAGTAAGTAATATTTTTTCTACAAGCTTTCTTTATACTAAGTATATAGAAGATGCATCTGCTTCATTTATTTTTTAAGAAAACGACTTTCACCCACCTAGACTTGCCTGTCTAGCTGGGTGGCAATCTTCTAGGAGCAGAAATGCTCCTTTTTTGTTACATTCGATTACTGACAACTCGCCTGTTTATTCGTTATATTCCTATAATGATATGGTTCGGTCAAGCTGACTAATGTTCTCGAAAATATCGGCTGAAAAAAGGCGGCATTTTTACATAAAGTGGGAAAGTAATTGGTTGAGCTACATCAACCGATCTGTGTTACCTCAAAAAAGTTTTTAGCTGTATTATCGACGTAGGTTTGTTTTCAAGGCAATCTACTGGATCTTTGTAATCTTATGTATGATGCAAAATCAATATACATCTGGCACTATATACCATATAATCAATCATTTGATTAGTTCCTTTCCCCTCTCAAAAGCTCGCCCCCAATAAATGGAGGAAAAATACCAACAATATCCAGTTGACTGTCTCAATCTAGGCATTTTATATTAAAGTAAAGCCTAAGTAAGGGAAGTGCTATCAACAACGATTATACTGTTAGGATTTACTTTGGTGTCATGCTTGGCGCAAAAGCCGCCATGTCACTATTGAAAACGCTTAGCCTACCTTGTAGCCTACGACTATGATTTTGTATCGGTAAAGAAATCAAAAGCTAGATGATCATTAACCAGGAAAAAGCCAAAGATACGCGTGTTATTGCACAGCTCGTGAAGGGTGGTCGATACTCTGTACATAATCTTGAGGGCCTAATACTGAATGATAAATAAAAGTGCAATGAAATGTAGGTCATTCATTATTTTTCAATTTCTGTCTATTTGCTTTTGAAACATTCATATTGATTACAGAGGCTATGTCATTCAAGTGCAAGCCCGTTAATCTTTTCCACAAGCTGAAAAGCCCGTTTAACTCCAACACTACTACGTTGCAAGCATTTCTTCGGAACATTTCACGAATATCAAAAGGAAGTGGAAATCAACTCAAAGATGCGCCAAGCTGCTTTTCCATTACAACCCTTAAACTCGTAACTCATTTACCATTCGTTATTTAGTTAGTTGATCTCTTAGGATCAGACCTTCTACTTGCTCGAATAATAAATAGGTGTTTAAAAGCATTTGGAAGATATTTTAATGATATAGAGGGGGGCTTTTTCCATGATAAAAAAACTATTAACAGGTTTCATGATTTTAGCTATCATACTAAGTCCAATTGCGCCAAAAAATGTGTTAGCTCAACCAAAAGAAGATTTAACATCTATTACATTTTCAAACTGGATCAGAACATTGGGCTCTCAATATCCGTTATTACAATCATACGGGTTAGTTATCCTAAAACAACCAAACATAAATATAAAAAACATGAGCAGTTTAAATAATCATCAACAAATCGCAAGGTCGAATGTGCGTGAATGGCTTGATTATTACAGCCCCAAGTTAATCTACTTAAACGAGTCCTTGAATAGTTTAAGTCAAAGGACAGATCAGTATTATAACCGTTTATATCAATTAGCAGGACAAATTGATAATGAACAAGAAAAAAAAGAATTTTTAAATCGCTTTAATCGACTACAAGATACTGTGGAAGATATTCAAATCAGTATGCAAAACACATCTACTGATTTGAATACATACAAAGGGTTATTGATTTCGGACAATCAAGCCTTGGCGGAAAGAGCTGAAAAAGCGATTCATGAACTAAGTGGAGACAACGGCGAAGCTGTAAAACTAGGAGAACAAATTAAAAAGCTCTTGGCAGAAATCCAAGAAGAATTATTAAAAATATTAAACAATCCCGAAGAAGTATCAGAATTTTCATTTAATTTCGGTAAGCAAATTTACGACTTAGTTAAAACGAGTGGTAATACAAAGACCATTGATGTTGCGTCCTTAGAAGCTCTGGGGAAAGTATTGGTGAACGCTAAAAGCTTTGAAACAAAACAATATGCTAGATCTATCCAGCAAAAACACGAAGAGCTGCTAGTGCTTATGAAAAAGCTATCAGAAGTTGAAATGCAAATCACAGAAGTTACTGTCATGGAAGACCAAATAGTTGGTTTTGAAGCAATGGTTAAACGCGAAGTAACTATTTTAGATAAAGTTGCTAATGAATTTACTGCTTTAAATAATGTTATGAATAGCCTGGCAGAGGATGTAGAATCAGGATCTATAACTCCTGCCGAATTACAAAAACAATTGAAATACCTCAAAGCTATTATTCGTGACATTGACGAACAGACGAAACAATTTGAAGGTTTCACCACAAATATCAAATAAATTAGCTCTTTCAAGGAGGTGCCAAAAGTGGCCAAAAAAATGTATAAGCCTATTATGGTAATTGTCACGGCGGGAACAGTTGCATTTAGTATGATTGCGCCTTCTTATGCTAGTGCAGAAGCGGCGAAACAAGAAGCTGTACAAGTGAGCCAGACTGACAGTTATAAGAAATTTCAATTAGGACCGGACGGCCTTCGCGAAGCCATAAAAACAACAGGCTCTAATGCACTTGTTATGGATCTGTATGCACTGACCATCATTAAACAGCCAGATATCAACTTTAAAAATGTTAGTGTCATAGCCATACCTTTGCAAACAAAAATAGTGGAGGATCAAAGTAATGCGAGAGAAAATGCCAAGACATGGCTTGATCAGTTAAAACCACAATTAATACAAACCAATGAAAATATCATTAACTATGACAATAAGTTTGAAGGCTATTATGAAAAACTATTAGAAGCGGCAGATCAAAAAGATCCAGCAGCTTTAACCGCAAGGTTAACCAGACTATCCGACAGTGTTATGGAAAACAAGCAGGCGGTAGATAAACTAATTGTTGATCTAAAAAAATTCAGAGAAAAATTAGAATCGGACACAAAAAATTTAAAGGCCCATACCAATGAGATAACCACTATTTTAGCGAGTCAAGAAACAGGTATCCCGCTTCTTAAGAATCAAATAGAAACATACTATGACGCTATAAATAAATATAACAATATTCTAATTGGCTCTGCGGTAGCAACTGCCGTCGGTCCACTTGCAATAGTTGGTGGAGTAGTTGTATTAGTCACAGGTTACGGAACGCCACTAGGTGTTGGGTTAATAGCCGGAGGAATCGGATTAACCGGTGGCGGAACAGCAGGAATTGTATTAGCTAAAAAAGGTATAGATGAAGCAGAGGCACAGATTAAAGCTCTCACAGGAGAGGTTACAAATGCTGAAATCCAATTAGCCGGTGTAACCGCCATAAAACAACAAATGCAATATTTAACGGATACCATCGACATTGCGATCGATTCATTACAAAACATGTCTACACAGTGGAACACAATGGGCGCGAAATATAAAAGTCTAATTCGTAATATCGATGTCTTAAGCCCACAAGAATTTGATCTTTTAAAAGAAGACCTGCAAATTGCCAAGGCAAGCTGGAAAAATATTAAAGGCTATGCCGAAAATTTATACGTGGAAGAGATTAAAGTAGTCGATAATCAATAGCTTCAAAAGCCAAACACCCGATTAACATTGAAAAAGCGATAAATGAAATGAAATCTTTTTAAGGAAAACTTCTCTTCTTGCAGGAGCAGAGATGCTCAGTCTTTTTAGACGGGGTTCAGCTGGCACTGCTTATGCAAGAAGCCTTTCCTTGAAAATGGAATGTATTCCTTTAGAGCTTGTCTCAGCAGATGTTTATTTTTGATATAACTAAAATATTGGAAATATTATTTCCAACTCCAAATGGGTGATAGACATGAATAGGAAATGTTTTAGAAAAACTTTGGTTATCATGATAATCACTATTTTTACAATAGCCTGTATAACACCAAAAAGTGTGGTATTTGCCCAACAACAAACTGAAAATAAACTCGGACCTGACAATTTTCAGGAAGCGTTGAAAGATGCAGGTTCAAATGTAGCGATATTGGATTCCTATGCTCAAACAATCTTGGATAAAGAACTGCCAACTTTAAATGGTATAACCTCCATCAATGATGAATTAAGAGGCAATATCACAAAAAATCTGACGGGCGCACAAGCAAACGCCAATGATTGGTTAAATGATATAAAACCTAATATGAGACAGTCGATCAAGACGGTCGTCAACTTCAATGATGTGTTTCAAAACCATTACGATAGCATGTTAGAGGCTATTGAACAAAAAAACAACCAAAAATTAGAAGCCGAAATATCCCAATTATATCAGAGTATACTGGAATATAACCAAAAAGTGGATGTAATGGTGGAAGATTTAATGAAGTTTCGAGACAGGTTAAGTAACGATGTCAGGAGCTTGAAAGGAAACGTGAACGAGCTGCAAACCAGTCTTTCCACATCAAATGCGGATATCCCATTAATGAGAAAACAAATTGAGTATTACAACAGTGTTATTAGTAGTGCGAACGGAAAAATAGCTGGTGGTGCCATACTATGCTTAGCTTTAATTACTTGTATAGCTGGTGGACCAATGATTGATAGCGCTGTTAAAGAAAAAAATCATGCGGATGAGGAAATAGCTAAACTAGAAGAGAAAATAGCTGGAATAGAAAAGGAACTGATTCTTGTAACAGATATACAAAGCAAACTAAATTATATGGCAGACACTACTGATAAAGCCATTAACTCACTCCAAAGTATATCCAACCTCTGGAATGTAATAGGGGCAAAATATCGTAACCTGTTAGATAATGTAGATAATTTTGACTCAAAAGATTTTGAGTTATTAAAAGAAGATTTGCAAATATCAAAAGCCAGCTGGGAACAATTAAAACAAGTAGCGGATAATCTGTATACTGGACTAGAAAATAATAATATTATAGAAGAGGTTCAATAGGGTCTCCTTAATAACTAAGGTTTCCCTTTTTTTTTGTCAAAGTTATATGCAAGAGTAGGCGGAAATCTATACGAACACATTACTGATCAACTTGTATTATGATAAAGATTTTTTTCATTTGGCGGCAAGTTAAATGGTCGAAGCCAAAATAAATCTATCCAGTGGGGAGATGCGATTCAGCGGAACAAGGCTTTTCCCCTCGAGCGCTGATCATCCACGGAACACCTGAATGTAAGTGAGCAAGAGACAGTAGAAGACAAATTTCAGAAAATCCGTATCTTCCACTCTTCATTCGCTTGTCATCTTTTTTTTGAAAATGAGCCATTTGGCGCACTTCCGAAACGGCTAGGCCTCCATCAACAACCAAGCAACCAATGAGTCGTAAAAACACAGATAAAAAACCTCTCCGGAAGATCAGGGGGAGGATGATTCTTCCGATAGATGACCAAGACCAAACAGGCTGTTCAGGTTCGGGTAGCGCTGGCGAACAAGGGAATTGCCGGATCAATCAAGGAAACTTGCTGCTGGATGCCATTTGCGCCCTAGAGGACACCCAGGAGATTTCCGTTTACTGAACGAAAGGGTGAAAAGCTGGAAGGAATGACCGATACAGTCCATGGGTTTATTGTTCTATTTGGCAAGTGAAAAAATGTATGAACTGGCAATGTAACATCCATGCGACTTGCCAACAGTCTTGCGAATGCAATAAAGATTTTCGATAACAGAAGGTCGGTCAAAAGCAATAAGTGAGCATGATGACGAACCGGTCGCTTCCAGCTTTCGTTAAAACCGGGTCTCCAAAGCTTTCGATCCAAATAGGTATCCAAGACCGAGAAAAGAAGAAAAGCATAAGTGTGAACCAATCCATGAACCAGAGCATCAGCTGTATTTATTTGGCATACCACTAGAAATCTATAAGCGTGGTTAGTGAGTGTGGTTTTTAAAGATGATAAAGCACCAACAGCTCTGCCCATGTTTTCTGGTACACATTGTGGAGCGGAAATGCATCTTGGGCACTATAAAGGGCTGGCCCTGGAAAAAACAGTTTATGCGCTATAACAACCCTTTTATCAAACCTCCAATCCATTCTATTATCCGGAAACGGATGTTCACCGCTTGAAGGTCGCGGTGACTTAATTGTGTCGATTGCATGATGTCTTCGGCAATTATTTTTTTGACATGGGCAATAAATTCATGGTCGTATATAAAGCAATTGATTTCCTTATTTAACAATAAGCTTCGATAGTCGAAATTGGCTGTGCCGATGTCACAAACAGCATCATCAAACAAGAGAACTTTCGCATGGAAAAATCCTTCTTTGTATTGATATACGGTGCCTCCTTTGGCCAGTATCTTCCGCAGGTAGGGAAATGATGCTTCTTTGACGATGGGATGGTCGGACATTCTTGGTACAAGAATCGTCACTTTTACATTGTTTTCCAAAGCTTTTTCAAGAGAAGCCATGACTTTTTTCGGTGGAATGAAGTAAGGGGTGCCAATGAAAATGCTGTTAGTAGCCTTTTCAATATGGCGGATGATTTCCTCTTCTGCACCAACCCCTTCTGTTGGGAAAAAGCGATGGGTAATAGGCCCTTCAGCGAGCGAAGGGAATAAAGCTTGTTCATCGAAATCTGTTACCCCCGTCGCTCGTTTCCAATCCCGCAAAAAAACGCTCTGTAAATCGGCTGTCCCCGTTCCTTCAATGCGCAAGTGATAGTCCCGCCAAGGAGAAAGAAGTGAATCAAGGTCAATGTACTCTTCTCCAATATTATAGCCCCCCACATAACCGATCTTTCCATCAATCACAGTGATTTTCCGGTGGTTGCGGCGTTGGAGGGTAAAAAAGAGAAACGGCAGGCGAGGGGTGTTGCAATAATGCACTTCGACCCCGTTCCTCCGGGCTTTTTGGATGAGTTGTTTGGACACCGTTCTTGATCCAAACCAATCGAGCAGCAGCCGGACTTTGACACCACTTTTTGCACGGTCCATCAAAATGTCGAAAAACAGCTTGCCAAACGAGTCGTTTCTTACTATGTAAAATAATACGTGAATGCTTGATCGGGCGTTATAGAGGTCATCAAAATACTGGATAAACAAGTCAGTTCCCCGGACAAGCAGTGTGATGTCGCTTTTTCTCAAGGGGGATTGCGGCGGTTTGCCTCTTTTTCGGGCAATAAAGCGGCCGATATAATAGTCGGTCATGCAAAATGAGACTAAAATGATAACAATTGCTGTAAAGCAGGCAAGCCACTTCAATGAGAACCCCCCTCCTGTCCATGAATATATGCCCGTTTAGTATTCCCATTTTGGAAAAGGAAAAAGCTGTGAAACGAAAGTTTTTCATGTATAATATCTGTATAACTCCATATGTTTAGGCAATCGGTGGCTTTTTGTTGAAAATCTGTTTCGGAACATTCAGTAAAAAGCTGAAAAGGGAAGTTGGTGCAAATCCAACGCGGTCCCGCCACTGTAAAATGGGAGCGTCCTGAGATAACCCACTGTGTTTTGGTACGGGAAGGGGCAGGAAGCGATGATCATAAGCCAGGAGACCTGCCGATTTCACCTCTACAAGTCAACCTGCGAGGATGGGGAGATGAAGCTCGGATAAATAAAGTATGATTTTATCTGGCACTGGTTGTGTCTTTCCTGAACATCTCTGCATGGAGGTGTTTTTTATTTTTAAAAAGAAATGGGGATGGATTTGGTGAAAAGAATACATATGTTATTAGCCGCGCTTTTCCTTGTGGCCGGGCTGTTGGCTGGCTGTGGAAGCAAAGATGAACCAAAGAATGAAAGCGTGGAACCTAAGACGACGGATGAAGCCAAGGAAACGGGTTTTCCGATAACGATTAAAGATGGAGTGGACAAAGAAGTCACGATTGAAAAGAAACCGGAAAGAATCGTTTCGCTGATTCCGAGCAATACGGAAATTGTGTATGCAATCGGTGCAGGCAATGAAGTGGTGGGTGTTAATGAGAACGACGATTATCCTGAGGAAGCGGCGAAAAAAGAAAAGGTTGCCGGAATGGAGTTAAATGTGGAAAAAATCATTTCTCTCGAACCGGATCTTGTTCTTGCCCATGGATCAGGAATGGACGTATGGGAAGGCGGATTAAAGCAGCTTGAGGAAAGCGGTGTGACAGTTCTTGTTGTACATAACGCGCAAAGTTTTAGTGATACGTATGAAACGATTGAAATGATTGGGAAAGCCACGGGACATGAAAAAGAAGCAGAAGAAGTCGTACAAGAAATGAAATCCAAACTGGAAGAAATCAAGGAAAAAGCAGAGAAGATTCAAGAAGAAGAGAAGAAGTCGGTTTTTGTCGAGCTCTCCCCTCCTCCCGAAATGTATGCAGCCGGGAAAAACACCTTTATGGATGAAATGCTGGCTATTATTAACGCGAAAAACGCTGTGGAAGAAGAAGGGTGGCCAAAAATGAATGAAGAGGCCATTATTGCGATGAATCCCGATGTGATCATCGTCAATTATAGTTATGTGGAAAATGCTACCGATGCAGTAATGGCACGCACTGGCTGGCAAGATATGAACGCGGTAAAGGAAGAACGGGTCATTGCGGTCAACGAAGATTTGGTGAGCCGATCCGGCCCACGTTTGGCTGAAGGAGTAGAGGAGCTTGCAAAGGCTGTTTATCCGGATGTTTTCAAAGAATAATCCTTTTTTTCCCTATATCATTGCGATCGGGCTGTTGATTGCCGTAATGCTTGTCAGTATCTCGACGGGTTCCGTAAAGGTGCCCATACTGGATGTTGCACGCATTATTGGCAGTGAAGCTTTTTACCTTCCGATCGAATTTCCCTCTGATCCCATGTATACGAATATTGTCATGAATATTCGTTTGCCCCGCGTCGTGCTTGCCGGACTGGTGGGAGCGGCTTTGGCGATTGCCGGAGCTGCTTTTCAAGGGCTGTTGCGCAATCCACTGGCGGACCCTTATACGCTCGGTGTTTCATCGGGCGCTTCTGTTGGCGCGGTCATTACACTTTTTTATCAATTGTCCCTGCCTTTGGTTGGAATGTATACACTGCCGCTATTAAGCATTGTTTGCGCATTTATTACCGTCATTTTGGTACTTTCTTTTGCGCGCAGCATTGACAGAACGATGAAAGTGGAAACGATCATATTGACGGGGATTATTTTCAGCTCTTTCCTTGGCGCCTTTATCTCGTTGATGATTGCTTTATCCGGAGAGGAGCTGCGCCAAATCATCGGCTGGCTTTTGGGAAGCGTCTCGATGAGGGGCTGGAGCTTTGTGAAAATTATTTTGCCGTTTTTACTGGTCGGCAGCCTTATTCTTTTTTGGAACGCGCGTGAACTGAATGCGATCGCTTTTGGAGAAGAACGGGCCAAACATCTTGGCGTCAACGTAGGCCCAAGAAAGGTGGCCGTCTTGGCGTCCAGCTCTGTCCTGACAGGGGCGGCTGTCGCAGTGTCGGGAACGATCGGTTTTGTGGGTCTTGTCATTCCCCATCTGGTGAGAATTGTCTGGGGGCCGGACCATAAACACTTGCTTCCGCTTTCTGTTTTGGCGGGAGCGTCTTTCCTCATCTTGGCAGATCTTGTGGCTAGAACGATCATCGATCCTGCCGAGCTTCCGATCGGAGTGATTACCGCATTGATCGGGGCCCCGGTGTTTGCCGTCATTTTAATACGAAGAAAATTAGGGAAAAGAAGCTGAAGGCTGTCCGGTTTGGGCAGCCTTCCTTTATTGTGTAAAGGAAAACCATAGGATGGGCGTGTGGTTCCGAATAGTTTATTGCGAGGGTTAAAAAAAGCTTCGCTTTTACAGGTAGAAGCAAAGAGAAAAAATAAAAAGGATAGGGGAACCATTTTGGGGTTAGCCGGAAGAGTAGGACGGTTGGCGAACTTTCAGCAATAGAGGCTTTCATCCCTAAAGTAAACCACCCGTTTACATGAACGAATTTTGATGAATCATAATAGAATTTCTCGAATCCATAGCAGGTTCCATCTTGACTGAATGCTCATTCATTATATAATGGTAGTAACAAGATTCGGAAAAGTGCCGGTTTTAAAAATAGATGAGAAGGGGGCACCAACTGTTATGGATGGATTGCTATTGCTGAATTGGCTTGCTTTTGTATTCGTAACCGCTTACGGCGTTTACTTGTTTGTGTATGTGGTAAGAACACGGATTCAATTTATTAAACTGGGAAAAAAAGAAGAGTTTGATCGCAATGTGAAAGAAAGGCTTAAAAATATTTGGACGTACGTGTTTGGGCAGAAAAAGCTTTTAAAGGATAAAAAAAGCGGCATTATCCATGTGATGTTTTTTTATGGTTTCATTCTCGTGCAATTTGGGGCAATTGATTTTATTTGGAAAGGGCTTGCACCGGGATCCCATCTTCCGCTTGGCCCTCTTTATCCGGGATTTACTTTTTTCCAAGAGCTTGTCACACTTGTCATTTTAGTGGCGGTGGCCTGGGCGTTTTACCGCCGTTACATTGAAAAGCTTGTGCGCTTAAAGCGGGGATTTTATGCTGGGCTCGTATTGCTTTTTATTGGCGGACTGATGGCTTCCGTCCTTCTGGGGAACGGAATGGCCCTCATCTGGGAAGGGGAAAATCTTACATGGACGGAGCCTGTTGCGTCAGGCATTGCGGCACTGTTTGGCTGGATGAGCCCGTTTGCAGCGGCGGTTGTGTTTTACGTCGCGTGGTGGGTGCATCTGCTTCTATTACTCGCTTTCTTAGTATATGTGCCTCAATCGAAGCACGCCCATTTAATTGCCGGTCCGGCTAATGTGTACCTGGAGCCGCTTGACAACGACGCGAAGTTGAAGCCGATTGATTTTGAGGATGAGTCCGCCGAGACATTCGGTGTAGGAAAAATTGATGAATTTACAGATCTTCAGCTTCTTGACTTATACGCGTGTGTGGAATGCGGCCGCTGTACAAATATGTGTCCTGCGACAGGTACAGGAAAAATGCTGTCGCCGATGGATATTATGATTAAGCTGCGTGACCATTTGACGAATTACGGGGCAGCTGTTACAAGAAAGCAGCCTTGGGTGCCGGCATATGCATTTGCCAATACGCTTGGAAACAGAATCGCAAAAGCGGGCAGCACAGAAGGAGCCGAGGAAGCCGCAGCGGCATTGGAGTATCAGCCGAGCATGATCGGGGATATCATTACAGAAGAGGAGCTGTGGGCGTGCACAACATGCCGGAACTGTGAAGACCAGTGCCCGGTTATGAACAAACACGTAAGCCACATTATAGATATGCGGCGTTATCTCGTTTTAACAGAAGGAAAAATGGACCCTGATGCACAAAGAGCGATGCAAAATATTGAAAGACAAGGAAACCCGTGGGGATTGAATCGAAAAGAGAAAGAAAATTGGCGAGATTTGCGTGATGATGTTCATGTTCCGACGGTGAAAGAAATGAAGAAATCCGGCGAAGAATTTGAATACTTGCTTTGGGTTGGTGCAATGGGGGCTTTTGACAACAGAAGCCAGAAAATTGCTCTCTCTTTCGCCAAACTGTTGAATGAAGCCGGCGTTAAGTTCGCGATTCTCGGAAACAAAGAGAAAAACTCCGGAGATACGCCGCGCCGCCTTGGAAATGAGTTTCTATTTCAGGAATTGGCTGCGGCCAATATTAAAGAATTTGAGAAAAACAATGTGCGAAAAATTGTAACAATTGACCCGCATGCATATAATATTTTTAAAAATGAATATCCCGACTTTGGTTTGGAAGCGGAAGTATATCACCATACAGAATTGCTTGCGCAATTGGTGGCGGAAGGACGCTTACAGCCAAAGTATGAGGTGAATGAAAAAATCACTTTCCATGATTCTTGTTATCTTGGAAGATATAACGAAGTGTATGATCCGCCGCGTGACATTTTAAAATCAATTCCCGGGGTAACCCTTGTGGAAATGGAGCGCACCCGGGAAAACGGGATGTGCTGTGGAGCTGGGGGCGGATTGATGTGGATGGAAGAAGATACAGGCCAGCGGATTAACGTGGCCAGGACAGAGCAGGCTCTTGTAACAGACCCTTCTGTTATTAGTTCTGGTTGTCCATATTGCTTGACGATGTTGTCAGATGGCACGAAGGCAAAGGAAGTGGAAGACACTGTACAGACATATGATGTGGCAGAGCTTCTTGAAAAAGCCGTCTGTGGGGAAGAGAAAAAGGAGGCTTCATAATGGTCAAGGTGCTTCAACAGAAGCGCCTTCCCGTTGGCTCTTAAGTTGAGCGAGCGTTCAGTCAATTTAATGTAAACGGTTTATCAGCTGGCAGTGAGGTTCCGCCCTTGGCATAATCGCGCTAAAACGATTGGAGGATAAGCTTGTAAGTTCCAATAATACACTTTTTTCAGATTAGCAATCTACCGGCATGAACATGAAAATCTAACGATTGACATTATGAAAGGGAGGGATTGAATTTTGGGAACAAGTTGATGTTGTTTATAAAAATAATAATTACTGTTTTAGGTCTGATATTAATCTTCACCGGTTTAGGGAATGACAGTATTTGGTTTGCAGTTTTTGTGGCACTTGTTATCATTTTTATCATTTTTGATTCTGCTTTGGATTTTTTTAAAAAAAGAAATCCTAAATGAATCTGTAGAAAAGTCATAGCATGGCAGAGCATATACTCAGTGGATGCAAGAGGAAGAAAGTGAACGTGGCGGGTGTCTCTCATGGCTTGGTTGGTAGCGGGAGCATAAAAACGTTGGTAACTTTGCAGCACTCGAACCCTCTTTAGCACAGAGTTGAATCCAGTTGCCAATAACCGCCGAACAAGTAAAAACTTCGGTAGCGACACATCGAGGGATTCCGGTCACAAAAGGATGGCGGCGTACAGGATGTACGAATGTAAGTGAAGCGCTAATCAGCCGTATCGTCAGCGCATGAAGGATAAGCGGAAGGTCGTCACTGGTTGAGTTTACAACAGGACGCTTTCAATCTGGGCCTTTGTTTCATTTTTTATCACTGGGCGGATTGCGTTTCGCAAACTAAGAATACCACATCGAGAAGCAATATCTGCATGCCCCCCTGTGGGCTTAACCTCATTTATCCCGCATGTCAGGTGCCATATACACCGCTTCAAGACCTGAGTTGATACAAAAGAGTCTAAGTGGGAGAAAACAGCACCTCAATGCCTGATTGGTTCAACTAACATTCAGCAGCAGATGGAAGAAAACTTCTACTGACTGAAATTTAGCTTTATTGAAAAAATTTTCATAGATGAAAAGATGTTAATAAAAAGGAGTGGGATTGATGACAAGGTCAGTAATGGTAGCCGGAGCACGTACGCCATTTGGAAAATTCGGAGGGGCACTCGGTTCTTTAACAGCATCCGATCTTGGAGGAATTGCTGTAAAGGAAGCTTTGCGGCGTGCGAACGTACAGCCTGGAGAAGTCGAAGAAGTGATTTTGGGAACGGTCTTGCAGGGTGGACAGGGGCAGATTCCATCGAGACAGGCGGCAAGGAAAGCCGGTGTCCCTTGGGAAGTTAAGACGGAAACGATCAATAAAGTGTGTGCGTCCGGAATGAGGGCCATTACGCTTGCGGATCAAATCATCCGAGCTGGTGATGAAGAAGTAATTGTCGCTGGAGGAATGGAGTCGATGTCCAATGCACCCTATGTTCTGCCAAAGGCACGATGGGGGTATAAAATGGGTGATGCTCATTTGGTCGACTTAATGATTTACGACGGATTGACGTGTGCCTTTTCCGGGGTTCACATGGGGAATTACGGAAATCGTACGGCCAGAGAGTTTGAGATTACAAGAGAAGCCCAGGATGAATGGGCGCTTAGAAGCCATGAACGGGCGCTTGCCGCAATGGAAAAAGGAGTGCTGGCCGAAGAAATCGTTCCGGTCGAAGTCCCGCGGCGAAAAGGAGAGCCACTCATTGTGACGGAAGACGAAGCGCCGAGAAAAGATACTACTTTGGAGAAACTTGCGAAACTAAAGCCGGCCTTTGATGGGGACGGAACGATTACGGCAGGAAATGCACCGGGTGTCAACGATGGTGCGGCGGCGGTTGTATTAATGAACGAAGAGCGGGCGAAACGAGAAGGGAAGGAACTGCTCGCATACATCATCGGTCACGCAGAAGTCGCAGTTGAAGCAAAAGACTTTCCTCAGACACCGGGACTCGTGATTCATAAGCTGCTTGAAAAAACGGGTAAGATCTTGGAGGAGATCGACTTATTTGAAATTAACGAGGCATTTGCAGCTGTCGCTTTGACGAGTGGCAAAATTGCCCATCTTGATCATGAAAAAGTGAATGTAAATGGCGGGGCGGTAGCTTTGGGACATCCAATCGGCGCAAGCGGCGCCCGAATTTTGATAACGCTCGCATACGAATTAAAGCGACGCGGCGGCGGACTGGGCATCGCCTCAATATGTTCCGGCGGAGGCCAGGGAGATGCTGTCATGATTGAAGTGCCCAAAACAAACTGAGGGAGGAAAAACGATGGAAATTCAAAACGTATTCGTTGTAGGAGCGGGACAAATGGGTTCAGGGATTGCCCAAGTATGCGCGCAGGCTGGTTATCAAGTTTTTTTAAATGATCTGCAAACAGATATTGTTGATAAAGGACTAAGCGTTATTGAGAAAAATCTGGATCGGCAAGTGCAAAAAGAGAGAATAACAGAAAACGAGAAATATAACATTATCGGCAGGATCACCACATCGACCGATGTAAAGGATGCGGAGAAAGCCGATGTCGTCATCGAAGCAGCTATTGAAAATATGGAAGTCAAGACACGGATTTTTGAAACACTTGATAAGCATGCTCCTGCCCATGCTATCTTGGCGTCAAATACATCTTCACTCCCGATTACGGAAATAGCAGCTGCAACAAAGCGGCCGGGGAAAGTAATCGGCATGCACTTTATGAACCCCGTCCCGGTCATGCAACTCGTTGAAATTATCCGGGGGCTCGCCACGGAAGATGAAGTGTACCAGTCGATCGAAAGCATGACGAAAAGTTTGAAAAAGGTCCCTGTTGCAGTGAATGATTTTCCGGGATTTGTTTCAAACCGGGTACTCATGCCCATGATCAATGAAGCCATTTACACATTGTATGAAGGGGTGGCCACAGAAGAAGCGATCGATGAAGTGATGAAGCTTGGAATGAATCATCCGATGGGACCGCTCACTCTTGCAGATTTTATCGGACTGGATACCTGTCTATACATTATGGAAACCCTTCATGAAGGGTTCGGCGACGATAAATACCGCCCATGCCCACTATTGAGGAAATATGTGAAAGCGGGTTGGCTCGGCAAAAAGGCGGGACGCGGTTTTTACAAGTATGAATAACCGCGCCGGGATACATCAGGGAGGGAATGAGCATGGACCTTCGGTTGACGGAAGAACAATTGATGATGAGGAAAATGGTTCGCGAGTTTGCTAAAAGCGAGATAGAACCGTTTGTAGAAGAAATGGAAAATGGAAAGTTCCCGCGACAGATTTTAAATAAAATGGGAGAGCTCGGCTTGATGGGAATTACTGTTCCGGAACACTATGGCGGATCCGGCATGGACTTTATCTCCTACATTATTGCCATAAATGAGCTTTCCAAAGTAAGTGCTACAGTAGGAGTTATCTTATCCGTCCATACATCTGTTGGTACAAACCCGATATTAAAATTTGGAACGGAAGCGCAAAAGAAGAAGTATGTTAGAAAATTGGCCACGGGCAAGGCGCTGGCCGCATTCTGTTTGACAGAGCCGGGGGCAGGATCGGATGCCGGCGCGATCAAAACGAGCGCGGTCCGTAAAGGAAATGACTTCATGATTAACGGCTCTAAAGTCTTTATTACAAACGGCGGCGAAGCAGATATTTATATTGTTTTTGCCGTAACAGATCCGAGCCGGGGAAAACGGGGCGTTTCAGCTTTTATCGTTGAAAAAGGCACGCCCGGGCTTGTGATCGGCAAAGATGAGAAAAAAATGGGACTCAATGGATCAAGAACCGTTGCCATCACGTTTGAGGACATGAAAGTTCCGGCAGACAATCTGCTCGGTGAAGAAGGAAATGGTTTTAAAATCGCTCTGTCGAATTTAAATACCGGCCGTATCGGCATTGCGGCCCAGGCGCTTGGCATCGCAGAAGCGGCGTTAGAAGCCGCGACGAAATATGCTACGGAAAGAAAACAGTTTGGAAAGCCGATATCAGAACAACAGGGAATTGCTTTTAAACTGGCGGACATGGCGACAAATGTGGAAAGCGCCAGGCTTCTTGTGTACCGGGCTGCGGCGATGTGTTCTTCTAGCGAACAGTGTGTCAAAGAAGTATCAATGGCCAAATTGTTCGCTTCCAAAACAGCGGTGGAGACGGCCATTGAGGCAGTTCAGGTGTTCGGGGGCTACGGTTATACGAAAGAGTATCCCGTTGAAAGGTTTTTCAGGGATGCCAAAGTGACAGAAATATATGAAGGTACGAGTGAAATCCAGAGAATGGTGATTAGCAAACATTTGTTGAACTAAAGGAGTGGTTGGGATGAATTTTAAATTGAGTGAAGAGCATGAAATGATTCGAAAAATGGTGCGGGACTTTGCGGTAAACGAAGTGGAACCAACAGCAGCGATACGTGATGAAGAAGAACGCTTTGACATGGATATATTCAAACAAATGGCTGATCTCGGACTGACAGGCATCCCCTGGCCGGAACAATATGGCGGGATTGGCAGTGATTATTTAGCTTATTGTATCGCAGTAGAAGAATTATCACGTGTTTGCGCTTCCATTGGCGTGACGCTTTCGGCTCATACTTCTTTGGCGGGCTGGCCGGTATATAAGTTCGGTACAGAGGAGCAAAAACAAACATATTTGAAGCCAATGGCTGAAGGAACAAAAATGGGCGCATACGGATTGACAGAGCCGGGGTCAGGATCAGACGCGGGGGCTATGAAAACGACAGCGCGCGATGACGGGGATCACTTTGTCTTGAACGGATCGAAAATATTTATTACAAACGGAGGAATTGCGGATATATACATTGTTTTTGCATTAACGGACCCGAACGATAAACGGAGCTCCACCGCTTTTATTATTGAAAAAGACTTCGAAGGCTTCTCTGTGGGCAAAAAAGAGAAAAAACTCGGGATTCGCTCTTCACCGACGACCGAAATCATTTTTGATGAGTGTAAAGTGCCGAAGAAAAATATGCTGGGGGAAGTAGGGCAAGGATTCAAAATAGCGATGATGACGCTGGATGGCGGCAGAAATGGAATCGCCGCCCAAGCAGTCGGCATTGCACAGGGGGCACTTGACGCGGCGCTGGCTTATGCGAAGGACCGAAAACAGTTCGGAAGGCCGATAGCCGATAACCAGGCCATTTCTTTCAAACTTGCCGATATGGCCACGGCCATTGAAGCTTCCCGTCTATTAACATACCAGGCTGCTTGGCTGGAGTCTGAAGGTTTGCCTTACGGAAAAGAATCAGCCATGTCAAAGCTGATGGCGGGAGACACCGCGATGAAAGTAACAACGGAAGCGGTGCAAATTTTCGGCGGGTACGGCTATACGAAGGACTATCCGGTCGAACGATACATGCGCGATGCGAAAATCACCCAAATATATGAGGGAACACAAGAAATTCAAAGGCTTGTCATTTCTAGAATGCTGACAAATTAAATGAGAAAGAAGGTGAATATACCGTTGACAGTAAAACGGACAATAAAAGCCTCTGTCAAAGATGAGCGGTTGATCGAAAAAAGAAGAAACCAGATGATCCGCGGTGCTGTTTCTCTTTTTAAGAAAAAAGGATTTCACCGAACGACAACGAGGGAAATTGCCAAGGCTGCCGGCTTCAGCATCGGTACGCTCTATGAATATATTAGAACGAAGGAAGATGTCCTGTTTCTCGTCTGTGACAGCATTTATGAGCAGGTAAAAGAGCGTTTTTACAGCATTGACCTGAAAGCGGGAACATTGGAAAGCCTGAAACTGGGAATTGACCATTATTTCCGAATCGTGGACGAAATGCAGGATGAAGTGCTTGTCATGTATCAGGAAGCAAAAGCTTTAACAAATGGAGCTTTGGCATATGTATTAAAGAAAGAGTTGGAAATGGTCGGGATGTTTGAGGAATTGATCCGGCGCTGTGTTGAAAATGGGGAGCTGGAGATCAATAATGAGCAGCAGCAATTATTGGCGCACAATATTTTTGTCCAAGGACAAATGTGGGGATTCAGGCGCTGGGCATTGCAAAAAACATGTACGATTGATGAATATATTCAACTCCAAACCGATTTGCTTTTTTCAGGGATAAAAGGATTCAAGAAACAAGTAGAAGTGGGAGGAGAATGACGAATATGGTAACTGATGTATACAGGCCGAAAAACCACATCCGATTTGTAACGGCATCCAGCTTGTTTGACGGGCATGACGCTTCCATTAATATTATGCGGAGAATCTTACAGTCAAGCGGTGCAGAAGTCATCCATCTGGGACATAACCGTTCGGTCGAAGAAGTTGTTCATGCTGCTATTCAGGAGGATGTTCAAGGGATTGCAGTATCTTCTTATCAGGGGGGGCATGTTGAATATTTTAAATATATGCATGATTTATTAAAAGAAAAAGAAGCGCCCCATATTCGGATATTCGGAGGGGGAGGCGGCGTGATCATTCCCCGTGAAATAAGGGAATTACATGATTACGGGATAGCGCGGATTTTTTCTCCCGATGATGGCAGGGAACTTGGCCTGCAGGGGATGATCAACTTGATGTTGCGGGAATGTGATTTTCCGACAATTCCCCAATCTCTGCCCGAAGAAGTGGAAAAACTGCAAACGGGGGACATATCGGCGGTCTCCAAACTGATTTCCATCGCTGAACAGAAGGTGCTGGACCCTGACTTGGACGCATACGGGGAAATATTTTCAGAAATAAAACAGCTGGCCCGGGATGTTCCAGTGCTTGGAATAACAGGGACGGGCGGCGCCGGTAAAAGTTCATTGACGGATGAGCTGATCCGCCGATTTCTTCATGAGCTGCCAGAGAAAAAAGCGGCTATTCTATCAGTAGATCCGACGAAACAGAAAACCGGCGGCGCGCTTCTGGGCGACCGAATTCGAATGAACGCCATCTTCTCACCAAGAATATACATGAGAAGTCTTGCTACAAGAGGATCGAAAAATGAATTGTCACAAGCGATCAAAGATGCGATCAACGTTGTAAAAGCATCCGGGATGGACCTTGTGATTGTCGAAACGAGCGGGATCGGGCAGGGGGATGCGGAGATTCGGGAGATAAGCGACGTATCGATGTATGTCATGACAAGCGAATTCGGGGCGCCAACCCAACTGGAAAAAATTGATATGATCGACTTTGCCGACCTTGTCGTTATCAACAAATTTGAGAAAAAGGGTTCAGAGGATGCGTTAAATCAGGTACGTAAGCAATATCAACGCAGCCATATGTTATTTGACCGGGATTTGGATGAAATGCCTGTATATGGCACGATAGCGAGCCAGTTTAATGATCCGGGTACGAACGCCTTATTTGCCGCACTAATGGAAAAAATCAATGAAAAAGCCGGAACGGATTGGCAAACAACTTTTTCCACTTCGGAAAAAGTTGAAAAGAAGGATGTCATTATTCCGGTCAGCAGGCAGCATTATTTACGGGAGATTGCCGATACAGTCCACCGGTACCATAAAGCGGCAGAAAAACAGGTCCGTATTGCCCGGAAGCTGTTCCAATTGGAAGGTGTAATCGCCGCTTTAAAAGAGGAAGAGGCAAATGGTGAAGCGCTGGAGGCTCTTCAAACTTTAAAAGAAGAGACCGCCAAGCAGCTTACCCCGGAATCAAAGGAAGTACTAGAATCATGGGAAAAGAAAAAAGAAGTATACGCCGGGGAAAAATATGTGACAAAAATCCGCGATCGGGAAATTGTTACGGAGTTGACTGTAAAAAGCCTTTCAGGTCTCTCCATACCAAAGGTCGTTCTTCCAAAATATGAAGATTACGGAGAAATTTTAAAATGGGTATATAAGGAAAACGTGCCCGGCTCCTTCCCTTACACAGCAGGAGTGTTCCCATTTAAACGCCAAGGAGAAGATCCGAAACGCCAGTTTGCCGGAGAAGGAACGCCGGAAAGAACGAATCGCCGTTTCCATTATTTATCAAAAGACGATCCGGCCAAGCGGTTAAGTACCGCTTTTGATTCAGTCACGTTATATGGGGAAGATCCGGATTACCGCCCGGATATTTACGGCAAAGTCGGTGAGAGCGGCGTGAGCATTTGTACACTTGAAGATATGAAAAAGCTGTATGCCGGCTTTGATTTATGCGCTCCCACTACATCCGTTTCCATGACAATTAACGGTCCTGCGCCGATTATTTTGGCCATGTTTATGAATACGGCGATCTTTCAACAAGTTGAAAAAAGAAAAGAGGAGCTTGGCAGGGAATTGACGCCAAGTGAACAAGAAGAAGTAAAGGCATGGACCTTGCAAACTGTTCGCGGTACGGTTCAGGCCGATATTTTAAAAGAAGACCAGGGGCAAAATACATGCATTTTCTCAACGGAGTTTGCCTTGCGCATGATGGGCGATATTCAGCAATATTTTATTGACCATAAAGTAAGAAATTACTACTCCGTGTCCATTTCCGGATATCATATTGCCGAAGCTGGAGCCAATCCAATTTCCCAACTGGCTTTTACACTTGCCAACGGTTTTACGTATGTCGAGTATTATTTGAGCCGCGGCATGCATATTGATGATTTTGCACCGAATCTGTCCTTCTTTTTCTCAAATGGGCTTGACCCTGAATATACAGTGATCGGGAGAGTGGCGAGACGGATTTGGGCGGTTGTCATGCGAGAAAAATATGGAGCGAATGAGCGAAGTCAAAAGTTGAAATATCACGTGCAGACATCGGGCAGATCGCTGCATGCCCAGGAAATTGACTTTAATGATATCCGCACAACGCTTCAAGCTCTCATGGCCTTGCAGGACAACTGCAATTCCCTTCATACAAATGCGTATGACGAAGCCATTACGACACCGACGGAAGAATCTGTCCGCAGGGCAATGGCGATTCAAATGATTATTACAAAGGAACACGGTCTTTCCAAAAATGAAAATCCGCTTCAAGGTTCGTTTATCATTGAGGAATTGACGGATCTTGTCGAGGAAGCTGTATTGAAAGAGTTCGAGAAGTTAAATGACCGCGGAGGCGTTCTTGGCGCGATGGAAACACAATACCAGCGCAGTAAAATTCAGGAAGAATCGATGTATTACGAAATGCTCAAGCACTCTGGGCAGTTGCCGATTATCGGTGTGAACACGTATCTGAATCCAAATCCCCCATCTGAGCAAGAATTGGACAATATGGAGTTGGCCCGTGCTACAAAAGAGGAAAAAGAAACACAAATCCAAAACCTGCGGCAATTCCAGGAGAAACATGAAGACCAAGTAGAAACAGCACTGAAAAAATTAAAAGAAACGGCCATGAAGGGCGGCAATATTTTTGCCGAACTAATGGAGACAGTTAAAGTGGCCAGTTTGGGACAAATTACCAATGCGCTGTACGAAGTTGGCGGCCAGTACCGAAGAAATATGTAGTCGCGTATATGGATTTTTATCGTATAACAGGATAAAATTATAACTATAAATTGTTCCATGACTGGATGTGGGTGCATGAAGTTCGGGGTCAAGGTGTTAGGATATTCGATTGCAGTTGCCGTAAGTTATTATTTGTACCAAAGCCGTCTTGGGGCCATTCCTTTTCTAGCAGCCTCCGCAGTCATGTTTTATTTAGGGTACCGACTATCAAGCCCCATATTCAAGAATGAGAAAACCCGTCCTAAAGAACAACCGCCCGAGACGGGGAAGTAGCATCCATGGCTTCGTTTAAGGCCACGGATGTTTTTCTTTTGTGCAGCCATGTCTAATTTGTCATAAATTTATCTAAAAATAAATTGACAAGAAGGCGGGAATCTATATAATTGAAATTGAGAATCGTTATCAATTCTTATTCAGTCAAGGAGTTGTTCACTAGTGAGAAAAATAGTAGCTTTTGTACTTTGTGTCTTTATGATGACACTTGCAGCGTGTGGAAATCAAAATTCGGCTCCAAAAGATAATGAGTCGGATAAGCAGAATAAAAAAGAAGAAACAAAAGAAAAGGTTGTTAACTTATATTCAAGCAGGCATTACGATGTCGACGATGAATTATACGGAAAGTTTGAAGAAAAGACAGGCATTAAGGTAAACGTTATCAAAGGTGAAGCAGATGAGCTGCTTGAGCGTATTAAGCGGGAAGGCGATGCAACCCAGGCCGATTTGTTTTTGACGGCGGATGCCGGCAGGCTGTTCCGTGCGAAAGATGCTGATGTTCTGGAGTCTGTCGAAAGCGATACGCTTGACAAGCAAGTTCCCAAGAAATTCAGAGATAATGACAAAACTTGGTACGGTTTGACAAAAAGAGCGCGAATTTTAGTGTATAATAAAGATAAAGTAAAAGAAGACGAGCTTTCCACATACGAAGATTTAGTGGATGAAAAATGGAAAGGGCGCATTCTTGTTCGTTCCTCCGAAAATATTTACAATCAGTCATTATTGGCTTCCTTTATTGAAATTGACGGCGAAGAAAAAGCGAAAGAATGGGCTGAAGGTATTGTGAAAAATATGGCGAGAAAACCGGAAGGCGGAGACCGTGACCAGGCTAAAGCAATTGCTGCTGGTGTGGGTGACGTCGCCATTATGAACACATACTATTTTGGCCAGATGCTCAATTCCGAAGATCCGGAAGAAGTGAAAGTGGCTGAGCAGCTCGGCGTTTTCTTCCCTAACCAGGAAACAACGGGAACACATGTGAACATCAGTGGAGCCGGCGTTGTCAAAGGGTCAAAAAATAAAGAAAATGCCATTGCCCTCCTTGAATACTTAACAAGCGAAGAGGCGCAAGGAAAATTTGCGGAAGCAAACTATGAATATCCAGTAAATGAAAAAGTTGAACCATCCGAGTTATTAAAGTCATGGGGAGAGTTTAAAGAACAAGATATTCCTCTTTCAGTACTTGGCGATAACAATGCCAAGGCACTCATGGTCTTTAATGAAGTAGGCTGGCAATAAGGAATATGACCCTTGCCGTTTGGTGCGGCAAGGGGCGTTGCTATATTAATGGGGTGTAAGTTTCGTGCGAAAGTTGGTTAATGTAAACGGTTGGACGGTCGCTGCCGCCATCATTATCATATTGTTGTTTTTGCCGAATTTGGCGATCGTTTCAGGCTTGTTTACGCCGTCAAATGAAAACTGGGAGCATATTAAGGAATTTGTGCTGTATAAATATCTGCAGACATCTCTCATTCTTGTACTCTCAACCGCTTTTTTGACAATTGCCATTGGGTTGAGTCTCGCTTGGCTCATTGCCCAGTACAACTTTCCGCTGCGGAACTTTTTAAAGTGGGCGCTCATTTTGCCCCTTTCGATTCCGCCATTTATCGGTGCTTACACCTATCATGGCATTCTCAATTATACGGGTATTATTCAAAAAACACTCCGGAACCAATTTGATATGTCCTTGGATCCGAATTATTTTAACATCATGAATATACCAGGGGCTATTTTTATCTATACACTTTTTTTATATCCATATGTATATACCATTACGAGGATTTTTCTGTCACAGCAGACGGCTTCCCTCATTGAAAGCGCGAGAGTGCTAGGGAAAGGGCCATGGCAAATTTTTTTCCAGGTTGTGCTTCCCATTTCGAGAGCAGCCGTCGTTGGCGGTGCCAGCTTAGTCATATTGGAAGTACTGAATGATTACGGTGTGGTCAAATATTACGGTATTCAAACGTTCAGCACAGCCATTTTTCAAGCTTGGTTTGGGCTTGGTGATGTCGGAACTTCAATCAAACTCGCCGGTACATTGATGGTCCTTGTCATTTTGATTCTTATTGTGGAGAAGCTATTGCGTGGCAGGAAGCAATTCAGCTTTTCTACAACGAAAATCAGGCCGCTTCCGCTTGTCCAATTGACCGGCATGAAAGCCAAATTGGCTTCCATATACGGTATGACCGTTTTAAGCTTTGGTTTTTTCATACCGGTTTTGCAATTAGTCGATTGGCTTGTGCTCACATGGGGGAAAATCCCATTCCAGGAATTTTTCACATATGTGAAAAATTCAGTCTTTGTGGCGGGAACCAGCGCCGCCATCATTATCGCTTTCGCGCTCGTTGTCGGCAATTTCAGCAGGCTTGTTCACGGAAAAGTGGCGAAAACAATGCCAAAGGTAACGGTGCTGGGCTACTCCATCCCTGGGGCGGTGATTGCCGTAGCGGTCGTTACGACCTTTATTGCCATTGATCAGATGCTTGCTCCCATTTATCAAAGAATGGGCCTGCAAACGACGCTTGTGTTAAGTGTTAGCATTGTGATGCTCATCACCGCCTACATTATTCGGTTTTTTGCGATTGGCTTTCATTCGATTGAATCTGGTTATGATAAAATAGGAACAGATTTTCGCGATGCTTCACGCCTGCTTGGCATGGGGCTGACAAAAACATTCATCAAAGTGGATGTTCCTTTGATGAAAGGCGCCATTATTAGCGGATTTATTCTTGTTTTTATTGATATATTAAAGGAAATACCGTTGACATTAATCCTTCGGCCGTTTAATTTTGATACCTTGTCCACAAAAGCGTTTCAGTACGCGAGTGATGAAAAAATCATGGAAGCGTCCCAGGCTTCCCTGGTGATTGTTGCTCTTAGCGCTTTGTCTATCTTTGTCTTTCACAAGCTACTTGAAAAGGAGCCGCGATAAATGTTTATTTCGATAGAAAACGTATGCTTTTGTTATGACCCGAAAGAAAGAGCAGTGGATGGATTTTCAATGAAAATTGAAAAAGGTGAAGTAGTTTCCATACTGGGGCCGAGCGGGAGCGGAAAAAGTACCTTGCTTCGTTTATTTGCCGGATTGGAAGTGCCTTGTGAAGGTTCTTTTACAATCGAGGATGTAGTTATATTCAATGATAAATCATTCATTCAGCCCGAAAAGCGCGGGATCGGCATGGTGTTTCAGGATTATGCCCTCTTTCCTCATATGACCGTCGAGGAAAACATCGCGTTTGGCCTGAATAAAATGAAGAAAGCGGAGAAAAAAGCAAGAGTGGCCGAAGTGCTTGAGATCGTCGAATTAACGGGATATGAAAAAAGATACCCGCACCAGCTGAGCGGGGGCCAGCAGCAGCGGGTGGCCATCGCCAGAGCGATTGCTCCGAATCCCAACCTTCTTTTGCTTGATGAACCGTTTAGTAATTTAGATGCCGAGTTGCAAGTGAAAATCAGAAAGGACTTGCGCAACATCTTAAAGGCTGCCGGCATTACCGCCATCTTTGTCACCCATGACGAGAATGACGCCTTGGCAATTGCCGACCGGATTGTTCAATTAAAAGATGGAAAAATTGTCCATAGCGGGAGGCCGTGCGATATTCTTGGCGCCCAATCCTGGTCTGGAAAAAACGTGCAACACCTTGAGAAAGAAGATCTCATTGAAGTTTAAAAAACTTTTCCAAACTCTTCGGAGTTTGGATTTTTTTTTGCTGTTTTTTTGAATTCGGGCTTTTTTTCATCTTAATAGAGAAATAAACATGAAAAGAGTAGCATAAACGAAAGATATTTGTTTATAATGTTGAGTATGGATTTTTAACTATAAGGCTATTGAGAGCCATTTAAATACATATAGCGGAAAGGTTGTGCGATGATTGAACTTGCAAAATTTAACGTTGGAAGAACGGGAAGAAATGTCACTTATTGAAATTGCACAGTATTTGTTGGAAGAAAAAAAGGAGGCTTTACCATTTCAGGAATTGGTTGCTCAAATTGCCAACTATTTGGAGCTTTCGGATGAGGAAATGTCTTCGCGAATGCTACAATTTTATACGGATTTAAACGTGGACGGACGCTTTTTGACATTGGGTGAAAACCGCTGGGGCCTGAAAGAGTGGTATCCGTTTGATCAAGTAGACGAAGAAATCATCGCTCCCGTCAAACCGAAGAAGAAAAAGAAAGCAAAACGGGCCTTTGAAGAAGATGAGGAGTTGCTCGAACTGGAAGAAGAAGATCTTGAATACGACATGGATCTTGAAGATGAAGACGTAGAAGAAGATGAAAGCCTGGAGGCGCTTCGAGAGGAAGAAGAAGCGGAATATGAAGAAGAAGAATTGTTGGATGACGAGGATTATGAACTGGAAGAAGAAGAGGAGGAAGACGTCGATTTAGAAGAAGAAGAAGAGGAAGAATAAAATCTTGACTTCTCTTCTCCTAATCTGTAGTATTTTATTTGGGCTCCTTGAAAAAGGACATACAGATAATATGTAACGCTCCCGTACAGCAATTTGTGGCGGGGCGTTTTTTATTTTAGTAACTTTGGGAAACATGAGGAAGGATAAGGAGGAAAAGTTGTGTCTAAATATATATTTGTAACAGGTGGTGTCGTTTCCTCACTCGGAAAAGGGATTACGGCTGCCTCACTCGGGCGCCTTTTAAAAAATCGCGGATTGAATGTGACGA
The DNA here is from genome assembly GCF_016909185.1 of Siminovitchia thermophila. Lineage (GTDB taxonomy): Bacteria > Bacillota > Bacilli > Bacillales > Bacillaceae_C > Siminovitchia > Siminovitchia thermophila. The sequence continues at coordinate 106,987 of NZ_JAFBFH010000007.1, forward strand.
TTCAAAAATTCGATCCTTATTTAAACGTGGATCCTGGCACGATGAGTCCTTACCAGCACGGAGAGGTTTTTGTGACAGAAGACGGGGCGGAAACCGACCTGGATTTGGGACATTATGAAAGATTTATTGATATTAACTTAAATAGATACAGCAATGTTACAACGGGAAAAATCTACTCGGAAGTAATCAGAAAAGAGCGGCGGGGGGATTATAACGGAGGAACGGTTCAAGTGATCCCGCATATTACAAATGAGATAAAAGACCGCATCTTCCGGGCAGCCGAAAAGACCAAAGCAGATGTGGTCATTACGGAAATTGGCGGCACAGTCGGAGATATTGAATCTTTGCCGTTTTTAGAAGCGATCAGGCAAATGAAAAATGATGTTGGCCGGGAAAATGTCATGTATATTCATTGCACACTTGTTCCTTATATTAAAGCAGCCGGCGAAATGAAGACAAAACCGACACAGCACAGTGTAAAGGAACTCCGGAGTCTCGGTATTCAGCCAAACGTCATCGTCGTACGGACAGAAATGCCGATCTCCCAGGACATGAAGGACAAAATCGCCTTGTTCTGTGATATTGAAAAAGAGGCGGTTATCGAAGCACATGACGCAAGCACGCTTTATTCCGTACCGCTTTCATTGCAGGAGCAGCATTTGGATCAAATCGTTTGTGATCATTTAAAAATTGTTTGCCACGAAGCGGATATGGCAGGCTGGAAACTCCTTGTTGAAAAAGTACAAAACTTGTCCAAGACGACAAGGATTGCTCTTGTTGGAAAATATGTGGAGCTCCAAGATGCCTATATTTCGGTTGTTGAAGCATTAAAACATGCTGGTTATGCATTTGATGCAGATATAGACATCAAATGGTTGAATGCTGAATTCGTTACGAAAGAAAACGCGGCGGAAGTGCTTGCTGATTGCGATGGGATTCTTGTTCCAGGCGGTTTTGGCGACAGGGGTATCGACGGCAAGCTTGCGGCGATTCAATATGCCCGTGAAAACCACGTTCCATTTTTTGGCATTTGCCTCGGAATGCAATTAGCTTCTATTGAATATGCGAGGAATGTATTGGGGCTTGAAACGGCTCACTCTTCCGAGATTAATCCAGCTACGGAACATCCGATTATCCACTTGCTTCCGGACCAAGATAGGCTGGGAGATTTGGGCGGAACACTCCGGCTTGGGTTGTACCCATGTAAATTGCAAGATGGGACAAAAGCCCGTGAAATGTATCAAGAAGAATTGATTTATGAACGTCATCGCCACCGTTATGAATTTAACAACGAATACAGGGAGCAGATGGAAAAAGCCGGTTTCGTATTCTCGGGAACAAGCCCTGATGGAAAATTGGTGGAAATTATTGAAGTTGCTGATCACCCATGGTTTGTGGCAAGCCAATTCCATCCAGAGTTTACATCTCGCCCAACGAGGCCGCAACCACTCTTTCACGGCTTTATCCAAGCAGCATTAACAGTAAAAAAATAGTCGATGTATGAAAAAGCTGCCTTCATCACAAGGGCAGCTTTATTTATATTCTTCCAGCATATCGTCTATGTTGAATTTGAGACCATAATAAATATACAAAGCGGACATTAAGGAAGGAATACAAACGCGGTTCCCGTCTTCAGCAGGAAGAATGGGCTTGATTACGTGAGTATTGATATGTATATCAGCTAATTGTGATAAACATTCCGCACCATCTTTTACCGTACCGGCAACAGATACAAATGGAATGCCTTTTTCTGCAAGAGTTTTCCCAAGAGAAAGCGCATCTTGATCATCGGATAGGCGTGTGAAAACAATCACTCTGTCCGTGTGGGACAATTGTGATGATTGTTCAAGCTTTTTCGTTTTTTTCATCGGCTCGGGTCCATTCAAGGCATTCATGACGACTCCTTCCATTTCGCCATACCCTTTTATAAAGATAGAACCTTCCCCGACAGCTGCTTGGGCCAAAAGCCGGGCTCCGTCTTCTAATGGAAATTCTTCTTTCTCTCTAACGCTGGAAAATACGCCGATCAGTTGCGTGGATAGCATTTTCAACATATATGTTGCTCCTTTTTGGAAAAATATACATATATTATAGGCACATTTATGGAATAGCAAAAGAAATATGATCGGGTTGAATACTTTAGAAGGAAAAAATGTAACTCATATCGAACTTAACATACTATAGAAAAAATATTAAAAATAAATATATAATGCTAGTATTTTATACTTAATGGAGGGGTTTATTGAGGAATATAAACAATAGGGGGATGAATATATTGAAACAAAAAGTGTTAATAGTCGATGACCAATTCGGAATAAGAACATTACTGAATGAAGTGTTGCAAAAAGAAGGTTATGAAATATATCAGGCTGCCAATGGTCTTCAGGCATTGCATGTTATGAAACAACATGCTCCCGACCTTGTTCTTCTTGATATCAAAATCCCTGGGATGGACGGGCTTGAAATATTGAAAAAAATGAAGGAAATAAATCCCGAGATCCGCGTCATCATCATGACGGCGTACGGGGAACTGGATATGATAGAAAAAACAAAAAAGCTCGGAGCCCTTGCCCATTTTTCCAAGCCGTTTGATATTGAAGAAATCCGTACTGCAGTCAAACAATACGTATCCTAACAAATAAAAAACCACATAAATCTTTTCTCCTTTCGGTCTCCGCTCTTCATTGGTATTCAACCAAATAATCTGTTATGATGAAACTGCGAAAATTGGGTACAGTTTCATGTGGTTGTGCAGGCAGTCCCAATGTAAAAGGAGGAAAAAGTTGTGCCATTAGTATCGATGACAGAAATGCTCAAGCGAGCAAATAAAGAAAAATACGCAGTCGGCCAATTTAACCTGAATAATTTGGAGTTTACCCAAGCGATACTTCAAGCTGCTCAAGAAGAAAAATCACCCGTTATTTTAGGAGTATCCGAGGGAGCTGCTCGTTATATGGGTGGATTTAAATTGGTCGTACAGATGGTAAAAGCGCTTATGGAAGAATATGGAATTACGGTCCCTGTTGCTATTCATCTTGACCATGGTTCCAGCTTTGAAAAATGCGCCAAGGCGATTCATGCCGGTTTTACATCTGTCATGATCGACGGCTCACACTTGCCGCTTGACGAAAATATTGCATTGACGAAAAAGGTGGTTGAACTTGCCCATCTGTTTGGCGTTTCAGTGGAAGCGGAATTGGGGCGGATCGGCGGACAAGAAGACGATCTATCTGTCGATGATGCAGAAGCTTCGTATGCCATTCCTGCCGAGTGTGACCAACTCGTTCGTGAAACCGGAGTAGATTGTTTTGCGCCGGCTCTTGGATCGGTACACGGTCCTTATAAAGGAGAACCTAAGCTCGGATTTGACCGTATGGAAGAAGTGATGAAATTAACGGGAGTGCCACTTGTGCTTCATGGCGGTACAGGCATTCCGCTGAAGGATATTCAAAAAGCCATTTCCTTGGGAACGGCAAAAATTAACGTAAATACAGAAAACCAAATGTCTTCCGCGAAACGCGTACGGGAAGTATTGCGCGACAATCCGGAAATGTACGATCCGAGAAAATATCTCGGCCCTGCCAGAGAAGCGATCAAAGATACCGTAAAGGGCAAAATGCGTGACTTTGGCTCAGCCGGTAAAGCGTAATGGATTCTGCGGCAACATAATGGTTGCTGTCGTCAGCCATTCGGTAAGACCGAAACCGCCAGTGAGAGTATGGCGGTTTCCCTTTATTCTATTATAAATGTGAAGGAGTTGTGTAGCTTGAAGTTTTTTCTCGACACAGCCAACATCGACGAGATCAAAAAAGCCAATGAATTCGGCATCATAGATGGAGTCACAACAAACCCTTCCTTGGTTGCCAAGGAGAATATTTCGTTTCACGACAGGCTCAGAGAAATTACATCTATCATTCCCGGGTCTGTCAGTGCCGAAGTAATCGCGCTTGATACGGAAGGTATGGTAAAAGAAGGCCGGGAGCTGGCAAAAATCGCTCCCAATATTACCGTCAAAATACCGATGACGCCGGATGGTATGAAGGCTGTTAGTATACTATCTAAAGAACAGATCAAAACGAACGTCACTTTAATTTTTAACGCCAATCAGGCGCTCGTTGCCGCACGGGCAGGAGCGACTTATGTTTCTCCGTTTATCGGGCGCTTGGATGATATCGGCCATAGCGGGGCGAGTGTAATCGGAGAAATTGCGGACATCTTCTCCATTCATGGCCTCGATACGAAAATCATCGCCGCTTCCATCCGCCATCCGCAACATATTACCGAAGCCGCTTTAAATGGAGCGCACATCGCCACACTGCCCTATAAAGTATTGGTCCAGCTTTTTAAACATCCGTTAACAGATTGGGGCATTGAAGCCTTTTTACGGGATTGGGAAGCTAGAGAAAAAGGTGATTCATAATTACTTTTTTTACACGTGCGCTACATGTTTCTCCGTAAATTGTTTATAATAATGGGTATGATGCCTTTTTTTTCAAAAAAAGTTGGCCAACCAGGAGCGAAAGGAAGACTAAAATGGAAAAGCTTAAGATTGCCGGCGGGTACCCTTTAAAAGGAACAATTAAAGTGAGTGGGGCAAAAAACAGCGCAGTCGCCCTCATACCGGCCACAATCCTTGCTGAATCACCGGTAAAAATTGAAGGCCTACCCAACATATCAGATGTCGATACATTGAGAATTTTATTAGAAGAAATAGGCGGGGTTGTCTCTTTGCGGGATGATGTGATGCATGTCGATCCACGCAATATGTTATCTATGCCGCTTCCGAACGGGAAAGTGAAAAAGCTGCGTGCATCGTATTATTTAATGGGTGCTATGCTCGGCAGGTTTAAAAAGGCAGTCGTTGGACTTCCAGGCGGTTGCCACCTTGGACCGCGTCCAATTGACCAGCATATCAAGGGCTTTGAAGCGCTGGGGGCAAAAGTGACAAATGAGCAAGGGGCGTTGTATCTTCGTGCCGATGAATTGACCGGAGCCAGGATCTATTTGGACGTTGTCAGTGTGGGCGCCACAATCAACATCATGTTGGCGGCTGTAAAAGCCAAGGGTCAGACAATTATCGAAAACGCGGCAAAGGAACCGGAAATTATTGATGTGGCAACACTTTTGACAAATATGGGTGCCAAGATCAAAGGAGCGGGAACAGACGTTATCCGGATTGAAGGTGTGGATAGGCTGGATGGCTGCCAACATACTATTATCCCTGACCGCATTGAAGCAGGCACTTATATGATCTTAGGTGCGGCTATCGGCGAGGGAGTTCTCATTGATAATGTGATACCGCATCATTTGGAATCATTGATCGCTAAGCTTCGTGAAATGGGCGTGCCGGTTGAGACAGGGGACGAGCAAGTTTTCATCGGCCAGTATGAACGGCTAACGCCTGTAGATGTAAAAACGCTTGTCTATCCCGGATTTCCAACTGATTTACAGCAACCGATCACGGTCCTGTTAACGAAAGCAGAAGGATCGTCAATCGTTACCGACACGATCTATTCCGCAAGGTTCAAACATATCGATGAACTGCGAAGAATGAATGCGGACATTAAAGTGGAGGGCGGTTCCGCGATCATCAACGGTGCTACAACCTTGCAGGGGGCAAAAGTAAAAGCTTCCGACCTTCGGGCAGGTGCCGCGCTTGTCATCGCCGGATTAATTGCTGAAGGAATTACTGAATTAACGGGTCTTGAGCATATTGACAGGGGATATAGCGGGCTTGTTGACAAGTTAAATGGTCTGGGAGCGACCATTTGGCGTGAAAGAATGACGGAGCAGGAAATTGAACAATTGAAAAGTTCTTGAATTTTTTTCCAGCAATCGATGATCCTGTTAATTTTTTCATAGGGGCTATCACATTTAGCATAATGTGTTATACTATTAAACGGTTATGATGTTTAATTGCCAAAACGACGGGAGGAAAGTCGATGGAAAGAAGTTTATCTATGGAACTTGTACGAGTGACTGAGGCCGCTGCGCTTAAATCGGCTAGATGGATGGGGCGCGGAAAAAAGAATGAAGCAGACGATGCAGCAACAACGGCGATGCGTGCTGTTTTCGATACGATCCCAATGAGAGGTACTGTTGTCATTGGAGAAGGCGAAATGGACGAGGCTCCCATGCTTTATATTGGCGAAAAACTTGGTACGGGCGAGGGGCCGCTAGTCGATGTCGCGGTTGACCCGCTGGAAGGAACGGATATTGTAGCTTCCGGGGGATGGAATGCTTTATCTGTCATTGCCATTGCCGATGGAGGAAACTTGCTGCACGCGCCTGACATGTATATGCAAAAAATTGCCGTCGGACCTGAAGCAGTTGGACAAATTGATATAAATGCCCCTATTCTGGATAACTTAAAAGCTGTAGCAAAAGCTAAAAATAAAGATATCGAAGATATGGTGGCGATTGTGCTTGACCGCCCCCGACATGAAGCTATTATCACAGAGTTGCGGGAAGCCGGAGCTAGAATCAAGCTAATTGGCGACGGTGACGTTGCTGGAGCCATTAACACGGCCTTTGACACAACTGGGGTCGACATTTTATTTGGAATGGGCGGTGCCCCCGAGGGCGTTATTGCCGCAGTCGCATTGAAATGTCTTGGCGGCGAATTACAAGGCAAACTCATGCCTCAAAATGATGCGGAATTAGCACGTTGTAAAAAAATGGGTATCGATGTAAATCAAGTTCTAACAATGGAAGACTTGGTCCGTGGTGACGATGCAATATTTGCCGCTACCGGAGTCACTGATGGGGAACTTTTGAAAGGCGTCCAATTTAAAGGAGCCTACGGCTCCACCCATTCTGTCGTTATGAGGGCAAAATCGGGAACCGTGCGCTTTGTAGAAGGCCGCCACAGCCTCCGTAAAAAACCAAATATGGTCATGGGAAGTTAATATAATGGAGGGTTTTTTCCCTCCTTCCTGATTTTTTCATGTTTTTATAAATCTCATAGCCTTATATCTTATTCTTCTTACCCTCTGTAATTACCAAAGTCATTCCTTCCATTTATTCTCTTGTAACATCACTTGCACCTTAGATTTCATGTAATGTCGTATGTATCTTGACTTGAGGACGCGGAAAATGTAGCAGATTATGATGGAAGCAGAAAATGAAAAAATTGAAAAAGCGTGGTGTAGAAATGGCCGAATTAACCATCTCTCTGCTGGAAGATATGAAACTGAAAGAACTTTATGAGTTGGCACGTGAATATAAAGTTTCATATTACAGCAAACTGACGAAGAAAGAATTAATTTTTGCAATATTAAAAGCACGGGCTGAACAAGAAGGTTTCTTTTTTATGGAAGGCGTTTTGGAAATTATCCAATCCGAAGGCTTTGGATTTTTAAGACCGATCAACTATACGGCAAGTTCTGAAGACATTTATATTTCAGCATCGCAAATTCGCCGTTTTGATTTGCGCAATGGCGATAAAGTGTCAGGTAAAGTGCGCCCACCGAAGGAAAATGAACGCTATTACGGGCTGCTCCATGTTGAAGCGGTGAACGGAGATGATCCGGAAAGCGCCAAGGAACGTGTTCACTTCCCGGCATTGACACCTCTTTACCCAGATAGACAAATGAAGCTGGAAACCACTCCTTCCAACTTATCTACAAGGATTATGGATTTGATATCCCCGGTTGGGTTTGGCCAGCGCGGCTTGATCGTTGCACCTCCAAAAGCCGGTAAAACAATGCTTTTAAAATCCATCGCCAATTCTATTACAACGAACCATCCTGAAGCGGAATTGATCGTGTTGCTCATAGATGAGCGACCTGAAGAGGTGACGGACATCGAGCGTTCGGTAGCTGGAGAAGTTGTCAGCTCGACGTTTGACGAAGTGCCGGAAAATCACATCAAAGTGGCTGAGCTTGTTCTTGAAAGGGCGATGCGCCTTGTTGAGCATAAGCGGGATGTTATCATTTTAATGGATAGCATTACGCGGCTTGCCAGAGCATATAACCTTGTTATTCCACCAAGCGGGAGAACCTTGTCCGGAGGAATTGACCCGGCGGCATTTCACCGTCCGAAGAGATTTTTCGGGGCAGCCAGAAACATTGAGGAAGGCGGCAGCTTGACTATATTGGCCACTGCTCTTGTCGATACAGGTTCACGCATGGATGATGTGATATACGAGGAATTTAAGGGAACGGGAAATTTGGAGCTTCATTTGGACCGGTCTCTTGCGGAAAGAAGAATTTTTCCTGCCATCGATATCCGGCGCTCAGGTACGAGGAAGGAAGAGCTGTTGTTACCAAAAGACCAGCTTGAAAAAATCTGGAAATTGCGTAAAGCGATGTCGGATATGCCCGATTTTGCGGAAAAGTTTTTGCGCAAGCTGAAGCAAACCGAAACCAATGAAGAATTCTTTGAATTATTAACAACAAAATAAAATAGTGCAATTGCAATTTTTGTCTGTCCCTGTTATAATAAAAAATGTGTTTTTTTCAAACATCTGCGAAGCCAAGCTTCGGTTGGAATATAGAACTCTGTTTCAGCAAATGATTCAGGGCGTAAGGAGATGAAGGAAAATGAAAGCAGGAATCCATCCTGAATACAAAAAAGCAATTGTAAAATGCGCTTGCGGCAATGAATTTGAAAGCGGGTCTGTAAAAGAAAGTATTCGAGTTGAAATTTGCTCCGAATGTCATCCATTTTACACTGGCCGTCAAAAATTTGCTTCCGCTGCAGGACGCGTTGACCGCTTTAACAAGAAATACGGACTCAAATAAGCTAGTGAAAACGGGCAAGAAGGCTTGCCTGTTTTTTTATTGGGATAAAGGCATTACAGCAGGAAGGAGCGAGTATGATGAATCCGGGAATGCAAGGTGTTGTCGAAGTTATATGCGGCTGCATGTTCTCCGGTAAAACGGAAGAATTGATCCGCCGGGCTAAAGAGGCCCATTACGCCCAAAAAAAGGTCTTGTTATTTAAACCTCTGTTGGATAACCGTTATAGCAAACATGAAATCGTTTCACATAATGGTCTTTCCATTAAAGCGCATGTGATAAAATCTGCGGATGAACTATTAAAAAATGTTCCTGCCGAAGTAGATGTGATAGGGATTGACGAAGTGCAATTTTTTGATGATGACGTCATACTGGCAGTTAGCCGCCTTGCAGATGCGGGGCATAGGATAGTGGTTGCCGGATTGGATCAAGACTTTCGGGGCGAGCCATTTGGCCCGATGCCAAAACTGCTGGCGCTCGCAGAGCATGTGACCAAACTGCATGCCATATGTACAGTTTGCGGGGAGCCTGCCACTAGAACGCAGCGCCTGATTGATGGAGAAGCCGCTTTTTATGATGATCCAGTCATCCTGGTGGGGGCAGCGGATTCTTACGAAGCAAGGTGCCGGAATCATCATGAAGTTCCTGTAAGATCGATGAAAGAGCATTTGAGCTGATCACAAACACTGCTTTTACATATATTAATGATCAGAAGCGGATTCTTTTTCTTTAAAATGTTTGCTTGCATAAAGTGGGCGGTGTACTATAAAAAAAGATATGCAAAAACGTTGAGGTGAAGGCTTGTGTTTGATAGACTCCAATCCGTGGAAGACCGCTACGAAAAGCTGAATGAGCTGTTGAGCGATCCAGATATTGTCAGTGATCCCGAAAAGCTGAAAGAATACTCGAAGGAACAATCGGCGATTGCTGAAACGGTGGAAACGTACCGGGAATATAAGGAAGCGAAAAAAGAATATGATGATGCCAAGGAAATGCTTGATGATAAATTGGATCCGGAAATGCGGGAAATGGTCAAGGAAGAGATCGATGAACTGGCAGAACGGATCGGGGTGCTGGAAGAGCGCCTAAAGATATTGCTTATCCCTAAAGACCCAAATGATGAGAAAAACGTTATTATGGAAATCCGCGGAGCCGCGGGTGGAGACGAAGCAGCATTGTTTGCCGGTGATCTGTACCGTATGTACAGCCGCTATGCCGAAACAAAAGGCTGGAAAACCGAAGTTATTGAAGAACACTCTACTGGATTGGGCGGATTTAAGGAAATTATTTTTATGATCAACGGAACCGGAGCCTTTTCCAGGTTAAAATATGAAAATGGAGCGCACCGTGTCCAGCGCGTTCCGGAAACGGAGTCAGGCGGGCGGATTCATACGTCGACCGCTACAGTAGCCGTCTTGCCGGAAGCCGAGGAAGTGGAAGTCGATATCCATGAGAAAGATATCCGTGTGGATACGTTTGCATCAAGCGGGCCTGGAGGACAGAGTGTTAACACGACAATGTCTGCCGTTAGGCTTACTCATATCCCCACGGGCATTGTGGTCTCTTGTCAGGATGAAAAGTCCCAAATCAAGAATAAAGAAAAAGCGATGAAAGTTTTACGCGCCCGCATTTACGATAAATTCCAGCAAGAAGCTCAGGAAGAATACGATGCGAATCGAAAATCAGCAGTTGGAACGGGTGATCGGTCGGAACGAATTCGCACATATAATTTTCCGCAAAACAGGGTAACGGACCACCGGATCGGACTAACGATTCAAAAGCTCGACCAAATTTTGGAGGGCAAACTGGATGAAATCATAGATGCCCTCATAGTGGAAGACCAATCCAAGAAATTAGAGAGCGTGGAATAGCGAATGTCTGATAAACAAACGATTTTCAAAGCCCTTCAATGGGCTTCTTCTTTTTTAAGGGAGCATGGCCGTGACCAAAATGCGGGAGAAATATTGCTTATGAACCAATTGAAATATACTCGTTCCCGGCTGCTTGCCGAGTTTCGGAAGGAACTTTCCGAGAAGGATTGGGAACAATTCAGTCGGAACGTAAAGGAGCATGCTGCTGGCAGACCTGTGCAGTATATCATGGGCCATGAAGTGTTTTTAGGCAGGGAGTTTGTCGTAAATCCCCATGTTCTGATCCCGCGTCCAGAAACAGAGGAATTGGTTATCGCGGTTTTGAAAAAAATGGACAGGCTTTTTGGTGCTTCTAAACAGGGATTGCGGGTAGCAGATGTTGGAACGGGGAGCGGGGCAATTGCTGTAACATTAAAACTGGAGCGGCCCGGCCTCGCAGTATACGGAACTGATATTTCCGCGAGTGCGATTGACATAGCGAAAAAAAATGCCGACCGGCTTGGAGCGGCCGTACGGTTTGCGCAAGGGGACTTGCTTCAGCCCTTGATGGAGATCGGGCATAAATTCCATGTGATCGTCTCCAATCCACCATATATTCCACAGGGCGAAAAAGAGTGTTTGCCCGATGTTGTTAAGGATTATGAACCGGCATGCGCCTTATTTGGCGGGGAAGACGGTCTTGATGTGTACCGGCGATTCACCGAACAGCTTCCACATGTACTTGAAGATCGGGCGATCGTAGCTTTTGAAGTTGGTGCAGGGCAAGGAGACGCAGTCAGCCAAATGATGAGAGAACAATTTTCTGAAGGGGTAACAGAAGTGCTTTATGATATAAACGGTAAGGACCGGATTGTTTTAACCTCTTTATAATATTTCCGCATGATGTTTATAGCCTCCAAAATTTGTCCATACTGTCTCGTGAAGGGATGGGGTGGAATAGATGAGAAAGTATATGAATCAAAAATTCTATCAAAAAAATATGGCATGGCTCTATATGGTGGTCTTATCTTTGGCAACGGTTGCCAATCTTGCAATACCAATTCCGCCAGAAGAAAGGGCAGAGGCCGAAGAAATACAAGTCATTCCGCAAGAAGCGATCCGGCTGAGAATATTGGCAAACAGCGACGGCCACCAAGATCAAGAGGTGAAACGCTCCATCAGAGATGCTGTTAATCAAGAAATTACGACGTGGGTGGAGCATTTGACATCGATTGAAGAGGCGCGCAGATTAATCCAATCCCGCTTGCCGGAGATCGAACAAATTGCAAATCGTGAGCTTGAAAAAAGCTCCATTGATTATGGTGCCGAAGTAGAATTTGGCAACATTCAATTTCCAACTAAGCTATATGGAAACTATCTTTATCCCGCCGGAAATTATGAGGCGATTTTAATTACATTGGGAGAAGGAAAAGGAGCAAACTGGTGGTGTGTTCTATTTCCGCCGCTTTGTTTTCTGGACTTTTCCACAGGAGCGGCTGTTAATACCAACACGGATGAATCTGCGGATAAATCAGTCCAAGATGTTGAAAACGGGCAAAACAATGCTTTGATCGCTGAACAAGAGAAAGCGGAAAATGCAGAAAGTGCCGACTTCGCCGAACAAGAGAAAGTGGGAAAAAAAGAAAGTGGCGCTTTCGCTGAACAAGAGGAAGCAGGAAATGCAGAAAGTGCCGACTTCGCCGAACAAGAGGAAACAGGAAAAAAAGAAAGTTCTGCTTTCGTTGAAGAAGGGGAAGCGGGGAAAAAAGAAAGTGGCACTTTCGCTGAACAGGAGAAAGCAGGGAAAAAAGAAAGTGCCGCTTATATCGCTGAACAAGAGGAAGAAACAGAGGTAAAGTTTTTCCTGAAAGAATTGTTCGATCGCTTTTGAATCTGAATCTCTCGAGTCGCTTGAGAGATTTTTTTTTTACAAATTAGAAATATATTTTTGCATGTATGATTCATATGAAGTAAACTGGCGTTGTCCAGCTTCGGTGCTTAGCGATTAGCAAACATCGAGCTTTTCCTGAGATCATCGCTTATTCGGGAAGTTTTGTTCAGCTCGTCTTAAAGTCGCGCGAAGCTATTCTAATGAAGCGAATGTGCAAAGCTTTGAAGCATGTGCTTTGTTCCTTGCATGACGGTGTGTTCTTGAATTCGTCAGAAGCTCTCCAGTTTACTTGTTGATGCTAAACGGGCTTTGTTTATGTTTGTTGTGTATCGTTTGCCCGGTTATGCACAGCCTTTATCCACAAAAAAGGATTAACTATCCACAATTTGTGAATAACTTACTTTTCAATCACTTGTTATGCTAGTTTTATATTCATAAATGATTCTTAAACTAGCAATAATAAACGGTAAGGCATTAATCAAACGTTATAAATTGAGGTGGCCTCATTGAAAACAACCTATTGGTCTGTGGATAATGATGTGAACAGTAAAAAAAACTATCCACAAATAGTAAAAGCAGCAGAGCTCATCAAAAAGAATGAAGTTGTGGCCTTTCCAACGGAAACAGTATACGGACTGGGCGCCAATGCTACATCTGATGAGGCAGTGGCAAAAATTTTTGCGGCAAAAGGAAGACCGGCAGATAACCCGCTTATCGTTCATATTGCAACTTTTCAACAATTGAAGCAAATTGCTGTGGATATTTCCGATACAGCCATGAAGCTTATGCGTACATTTTGGCCCGGTCCGCTCACACTCATATTCAACAAAAAGCCTGGAGCCGTGTCCCGCTTAGTGACCGCCGGGCTGAATACTGTCGCGGTTCGGATGCCGGACCATCCACTTGCAATGGCCCTTATTCGCGAATCAGGGCATCCAATTGCCGCGCCAAGTGCCAATAAATCCGGTAAGCCAAGTCCAACGACAGCTAAACACGTGCAAGATGACTTAGATGGTATTGTAGCCGGAATTGTCGATGGCGGACCCGCAGGGGTTGGAGTTGAATCAACAGTCGTTGACTGCACTGTAAGTCCCCCGGTGATTCTACGTCCAGGCGGTATTTCAAAAGAAGATATCGAAGCAGTTATTGGGCCAGTGGAAGAAGATCCTTCGATCGCCAGCTCAGTGTCCAAACCGAAGTCTCCAGGAATGAAGTACCGGCATTATGCTCCGGATGCACCGCTCTATCTTGCCGACGGTGAACAGCAGTGGATTCAACAGTTAATTGATGAAAAAATGGCCGCAGGGTTGAAGGTGGGTATACTGGCTCCGCAGGAAACCGCTTCGTTTTATAAGGCTGATGTTGTGGTACCCTGTGGCAGTAAAGCCGATCCAAAAAGTTCAGCCCAGACGCTTTATCAAGCTTTAAGGTTCTTTGAGAATTCAGGAGTGGATATCATATTTTCGGAAGTCTTTCCCCGTACAGGCGTGGGGGCAGCTATTATGAACCGTCTGGAAAAAGCGGCCTCCCATCGGTGGATGAAACAGCATATGAAAGATCAGGACTGAAAGACAATTCTACTCTTTCGTTTCCGTGCATAAGCTCTTATAGGCACGTCCGAAGCGAAAGGGGTATTTTGATGATACTTCCAGAAATCATTACTTTAGTCATCATGGCTTTTGCGGTAGGAATGGACGCATTTTCCGTTTCACTCGGCATGGGAATTTTCAAACTGAGATTTCGCCAAGTTTTTTATATTGGAATGACAACGGGTCTTTTCCACATGTTTATGCCATTGTTTGGCATATTAACCGGGCATTTACTTTCAGAAACATTTGGCAAAATTACCGGTTACGTTGGAGGGGGCTTGTTAATGGTTTTGGGAGTACAAATGATACTATCCAGTTTTAAAAGCGAGGAACAAATGGCGATCGTCCCTCAAGGTTGGGGACTATTCATTTTCAGTTTCCTCGTCAGTCTGGACAGCTTTTCCGCCGGTCTCAGTCTCGGGATGTTCGGTGCCCGGGCAATGGCTGCCATGATCTGTTTCGGTATCGTGGCGGCATGTTTGACATGGAGTGGACTGATTATGGGGCGGAAAGTGCAAAGTTTGCTCGGGGTGTATGGAGAGATGTTTGGCGGATTCACTTTAATTTTGTTTGGGATAAAGTTGATTTTTTCATGAGATTATAAGAGTTATGAAGGCCAGCATTATCAAGTGTTCGACTCACACTAAAAACGATTATATCGTTTTTTTTGTTTTTACTGACGGTTTTTTGTATTTCATTTGTTAATCAATAGATGACACGCTGCCTGGTCGGACTTTGTCATATCGTTGATGAAAAAGCACTCTACATTTGTCCGCAAAAAAGTGAATGGTTATAATAAGGTAAAAGAGGTAGGAGAAGATATGAATATTCTATTCGTTTGTACCGGAAATACATGCAGAAGCCCAATGGCTGAGGCCATTTTTCACCATATATGGAACGGAAAAGCGGATGCCAGATCTGCAGGGCTGTTCGCTGCTGAAGGGAGCAAGGCTGCGGACCATGCGCTAAAGGTATTGAAAGAAAATAACATGAAACTGGAACACCGTTCAAAGCAATTGCAAGAAGAAGATATCCATTGGGCTAAATATGTGTTCACGATGACAGAAGGGCATAAACAAATGTTGATGGACATGTTTCCGGCGGCAGCGGACAAAATTTTTACTTTAAAAGAATATGTGAATGGGCGCAATGGAGATCTTGACGTGATAGATCCTTTTGGAGGAGACTTGGAAGTCTACCGCTCAACGTTTCAGGAACTTCGCGGCTTGATTGCCAGGTTGTCTATTGATTGTTGAATCTGTCAACCTGCGTAAACAAAGAAGAATCAAACAAATGAAAGGAGAATGTTACATGATGAAAGTGGCAATTGCATCCGACCACGGGGGAATTTTGATTCGCAAAGAAATCATTAAAGTAATGGAAGAATTGAATATAGAATATAAGGATTTTGGTTGTGGAGACGAAAGCTCGGTCGACTATCCCGACTTTGCTGTTCCTGTAGCAGAAAAAGTGGCAAGCGGTGAATTTGACCGGGGCATTTTAGTTTGTGGAACAGGCATTGGCATGAGCATCGCCGCGAATAAAGTAAAAGGAATCCGCTGTGCTTTGGTGCACGATGTATTTAGTGCCAGGATGACACGCCTTCATAATGATACAAATGTACTCGCTATGGGGGAACGTGTGATCGGAGCCGGTCTTGCCCGCGAGATTGCAAAGGTTTGGCTGGAAACGGAGTTTGAAGGCGGCCGCCACACAAGGCGTATCCAAAAGATTTCCGATTACGAAAATAGATAAGGGGAGCGATATGCATGGAAATAGAACAATGGCGGAACGAGCTGAAGTTGATTCTCAAGCAATGCGCCGAGGAATTGCCGATTAGGCCTGGACAGATATTCGTCGTTGGCTGTTCCACATCCGAAGTGGCAGGAAAAAGAATCGGAACATCGGGAACGATTGAAGTGGCAGCCATGATCTTTGAGCAATTACAGGCTTTCGCTCAGGAAAAGAAAATCCATTTGGCCTTCCAATGTTGCGAACATTTAAATCGCGCACTTGTTATCGAAAGGGAAACAGCTGAACAATTTCATTTCGAACAGGTAACGGTTGTTCCCGTTCGTGAAGCAGGCGGTGCCATGGCAGCATGCGCCTATTCTCGCTTTCAAGATCCGGCCGTTGTCGAGTTTATAAAAGCGGATGCCGGTATTGATATAGGAGACACGTTTATTGGCATGCATTTAAAACACGTCGCAGTTCCGGTCAGAATCGGCCAAAGGTCACTCGGAAATGCCCATGTCACCGTGGCAGCCACTCGTCCAAAGCTAATTGGCGGTGCGAGAGCTGTTTATAATCGCGAAAAACTGAACAATAAATGCTATTACTAATATAAATGTTCCGTTTTTGTCTCCAAAAAGTCAAAAATCCATTTGGCTCGGACATTACTTCATGTTAAAATGTAAACAAGAACGGAACCAAGGATAAGGATTATTATTACCGATACAAGGGGGAGCACAATGAGCAAGGTAAGCGAAAATAGGGCGGAAAGCGCTATAGCCAAGCAGGATCCCGAGATATACGAGGCGATTCAAAAAGAATTGAAAAGGCAACAATCCAAAATTGAATTAATTGCATCCGAGAACTTCGTGAGTGAAGCGGTCATGGAAGCTCAGGGATCTGTTTTGACAAACAAGTATGCAGAAGGCTATCCGAGCCGCCGTTATTATGGCGGTTGTGAATATGTTGATATTGTGGAGGACTTGGCGCGTGACCGCATTAAGAAATTGTTTGGCGCGGAACATGCGAATGTGCAGCCTCATTCGGGGGCACAAGCTAATATGGCCGTCTATTTTACTATTTTGAAACATGGCGATACGGTCCTTGGCATGAATTTATCCCACGGTGGCCACTTGACACATGGCAGCCCCGTCAATTTCAGCGGTATGCAATATCATTTTGTTGAATATGGGGTAGATGAGAAAAATCACCGTATCAATTACGAAGATGTGCGGCAAAAAGCATTGGAACATAAACCGAAGCTGATTGTTGCCGGAGCAAGTGCTTATCCCCGGATTATCGACTTTGAAAAGTTCCGGGAAATTGCTGATGAAGTCGGCGCATACTTGATGGTCGACATGGCCCATATTGCCGGATTGGTTGCCGCCGGCCTTCACCCGAACCCGGTTCCTTATGCCGATTTTGTCACATCTACAACGCATAAAACTTTGCGGGGGCCGCGAGGCGGATTAATCCTATGCAAAGAACAATATGCCAAAGCAATCGACAAGTCTGTATTTCCGGGCATTCAAGGCGGTCCTCTTATGCACGTCATCGCCGCAAAAGCGGTTGCCTTCGGCGAAGCCTTGACAGACGATTTTAAAGCGTACAGCCAACTGATCGTTGAAAATGCAAAACAATTAGGCGAAAGCTTAAAGAAAGAAGGTATTGACCTCATTTCTGGCGGAACGGACAACCATTTGCTTCTCCTTGATGTGCGCTCTCTTGGTTTAACGGGCAAAGTGGCGGAAAAAGTCTTGGATGATGTCGGTATAACCGTTAATAAAAACACCATCCCTTATGATCCGGAAGGTCCTTTCATCACGAGTGGCATTCGGATTGGAACAGCGGCAGTCACTTCACGGGGCTTTGGAAAAAGCGAAATGGAAGAAATTGCTTCGCTTATTGCATTTGTCCTTAAAAATCATGACAAGGAAACAAAATTAAATGAAGCGCGTACTCGGATAGAAACTCTGACGGCTCGGTTTCCGCTTTACGTATAAAGTGAAACTTCATTCAGTAGGCGTTTTCTTCCATCTCCTACTGAGTGTTAGTTGAACGAATCGGGCAATTAGGTGCCGTTATCTCTCACTTGGACCTTTTGTATCATCCTCGCGTTTTGAAGAGGGATTTTTTTATACGGCACCTTACATGCGGGATAAACTGAAAAAAGCTTCAAGCCTCCGGTGTTTTGGAGGCTTTTTCATATGTCGGTTTTTTGCCCATTATATGATCTTTATTTTCCTTGCCGAAAGAGAGCCTTTTATGTAAAATTAGCAGGGATATGCTGGCCAGAGCCGGGAAGCAGGTTCGATTGATTATCATGATAGAAGTTCGTACACTGCTCCGCTTCTGTTCCAACCAAAAAGCAAAGGAGAGATCTTATGGGCAGAGTGCATGTGATCGACCATCCTCTCATTCAACACAAATTAACTTATATTCGCGATAAGAACACGGGAACGAAAGAGTTTCGTGAACTTGTTGATGAAGTCGCCACCTTGATGGCGTTTGAAATTACAAGGGATATGCCTTTGAAAGAAATCGAAGTGGATACCCCTGTTTGCAAAGCAAAATCTAAAATATTGGCAGGGAAAAAAATAGGCATTGTTCCGATTTTGCGGGCCGGGATCGGCATGGTCGATGGTATTTTAAAGCTGATTCCCGCGGCAAAAGTAGGACACGTCGGATTGTACCGCGACCCGGAAACTTTAATGCCCGTCGAGTATTATTTAAAACTTCCGAGTGATGTGGAAGAAAGATTTTTTATCGTTGTGGATCCAATGCTTGCTACTGGAGGAACAGCGGTTGAAGCAATTCGTTCTCTGAAAAAAAGAGGAGCGAAACAAATTAAGCTGATGACTCTTATCGCCGCGCCGGAAGGAGTAAGTGCGATCGAAAAAGCCCATCCCGACGTAGACATATACGTTGCCGGACTTGATGAAAGACTGAATGAAAAAGGATATATCATCCCTGGATTGGGAGATGCCGGTGATCGTTTGTTCGGCACGAAATAGGGAGGCATTTTCCAATGGATAAGCGTGTGAAAGTATTATCCATTTTTGGGACGAGGCCGGAAGCGATTAAAATGGCTCCGCTTGTCAAGGAGCTTCAAGCAAGAAAAGAAGAATTTGAGGCAGTTACGGCTGTTACGGCCCAACATCGGCAAATGCTTGACCAGGTGCTGGATATATTTAAGATTAAGCCTGACTATGATTTGAATATGATGAAGGATAGGCAAACATTGGTTGATGTCACAACACGCTGCCTGACAGGGCTAGACTGCGTCATCAAGGAAGCTCAGCCCGATATTGTACTTGTGCATGGCGATACGTCAACAGCGTTTGTAGCGAGCCTTGCAGCCTATTATAATCGAATATTGGTCGGACATGTAGAAGCCGGGCTCAGAACATGGAATAAATACGCCCCATTTCCGGAAGAAATGAACCGTCAGCTAACAGGCGTCATAGCCGACTTGCATTTTTCCCCGACGAAAACATCGGCGCGTAACCTTTTAAATGAGGGGAAAAGAGAAGAGTCAGTCTTTATAACCGGAAATACGGTCATTGATGCCCTGAAAACGACCGTTCAAACGGACTATAGGCATCGGATCCTTGATCTCATAGGCGGTGATCGGCTTATATTACTGACGGCCCATAGAAGGGAAAACGTAGGACGGCCGATGAGGAATATGTTCCAGGCAATACGGACAATGGTTATGAAGCATCCTGATACTCAAGTTGTTTATCCTGTTCATATGAATCCGGCTGTCAGGGAAGTTGCGAGCGAGATTTTGGGGAATGACTCAAGGATCCACTTGATAGAACCGCTTGACGTCATTGATTTTCACAACTTTGCGAGCAGGGCTTACTTCATTATGACCGATTCGGGAGGAGTGCAGGAAGAAGCGCCATCGCTGGGTGTTCCGGTGTTGATTTTGCGTGAGACAACTGAAAGACCGGAAGGAATTGAAACCGGAGCGTTAAAGTTGGCTGGAACGGATGAAGAAACGATTTACCGGAGTGCGGAAGAACTGCTGACAGACAAAAGAGCTTATGAAAAAATGGCAAAGGCGAATAATCCATATGGAGATGGAAAGGCTTCTACCAGAATTGCGGATGCCTTAGCCTATCACTTCCATTTGAAAAAGCATCGGCCAAATCCATTTACAACAGCTTAATGCAGGAGGCAACAAGCCCATTATTATAAACTCCGCCAGGTCGTTTACATGTTGATTCTTTACCAAAAAATGTGGTCTAAACCCATATTTTAGTTGAATTTTGATGATTTTGTGACAAAGCTCTAAAGGTAAAAATAGATTGTTAAGAAATTCACACTAAACTCGTTGACATTGACATATGCCTATTGTATGCTAACAAAGGATATGAAGGGAGATTGCGATATATCTTCTTTCATGGATTGTCAATTAGCGAAAAAGCACCTTAACAATAGGTGGGGAATGCTGTATGAATAGGAAAAATCGTCATCCGCTTTATGGGATGGCCCTTTATTCTGCGATTCTCGCACAATTGGCAGGGTCGACCCTGGTAGGTGTTTTTGCAGGGAATTGGCTTGATAACATAACCGGGAAAGAGCCGCTATTTTTAGTGGTTGGCCTCTTTTTTGGTCTAGCTGCCGGAGTTATGGCGCTTATATACACAATCCGACAATTTTTTTCGGAGGATTAGCATAAATGGATGACCTCCAGCAGTTATTTAATAGACATCGGAAGTACATACTGTACTTGTTAGCAATTTTTGTATTGGGTTGGGGATTCACGAAACACCAATCTATTTTTATGGGATTGATCCTTGGTACAATCCTCAGTTTTTTTAATCTATGGTCGATGGTTCGCAGAACAAATCAGGTTGGAGAAGCCGTTGCAAAGGGGAAAACCGTACGTTCTTTGGGCACATTGTCGAGGATGGCTGCAGCAGTGCTTGCGGTTTTGATCGCGACGAATTATCCGGAAAGGTTCCATTTGATCAGCGTAGTGATAGGATTAATGACATCTTATGTTGTCATTATGATAGATGCTATAATTTCCCTCAGCTTTAGAAAAGACAAGCAGCGGAAGAGAGGTGAATCGGATGAATCATGAAGCGCCAATCAAAGAAATATTTGGATTATATTTTAATATGGGAAATATCTTAATGATTAGCGTAGCCTCGGTTATTGTGTTTCTTCTCGCCTTCATTGGAACGCGCAGGCTTGCCATGAAACCGACAGGCATGCAAAACGTTATGGAATGGGTTTTTGATTTCGTTAAAGGAATCGTAAAAAGCACCATGGACTGGAGAGAAGGCGGTCATTTTCATGTGTTGGGCGTTACCTTGATTTTATATATATTTGTTTCCAACATGCTTGGTCTGCCTTTCGCGATCGTGATCGATCACGAATTATGGTGGAAATCTCCAACGGCTGACCCCCTCCTTACACTAACGTTGGCAACAATGGTTGTCGCGCTGTCCCATTATTATGGAGTTAAACAAAAAGGACTTGGCAATTACCTCAAAGGTTATGTTCAACCAGTGTCGTTCTTGCTTCCGCTTAAAATTATCGAGGAATTTGCCAACACATTAACGTTGGGGCTTCGTCTTTACGGGAATATTTTTGCCGGTGAAATTCTCTTGGGCCTTCTTGCCGGAGGTCTTGCGGCACAAGGTGTTGTTGGCTGGATTGCAGCAGCTGTCCCAACACTGGCTTGGATGGGATTCTCTATTTTTATCGGAGCGATACAAGCATTTATTTTTACAATGTTAACGATGGTCTATCTTGCTCATAAAGTAAGTACGGATCATTAATATATATTGTTCATAACTATGGACATCCGAAATCTTCATTTTTTATATATTTTAAGGAGGAATTTTATCATGGGTATGTTAGCAGCAGCAATTGCAATTGGTTTAGCCGCTCTTGGGGCAGGTATTGGTAACGGATGGATCGTATCTCGTACAGTCGAAGGTATTGCGCGTCAGCCAGAAGCACGTGGTGTGCTCCAAACAACCATGTTTATCGGGGTTGCGTTGGTTGAGGCCATTCCAATCATGGCGGTTGTTATCGCATTTATGGTTCAAGGAAGATAAGGTTTTATTTATAGACAAGCATTTTCGAAATGGCGAAGAAATACACTTCGCCATTTTTTAAGAAAAGCAAGGAGAAAGGCCGGTTAATGCCGCCCGATCATGCCCCGCAATGAAGAAATCTAAGGGGGGACGGCGGCCAAGGCTGGTCTAACAAATGCGCAGGAGGTTTATGGGGGGACAGTGGAAATAACTTCCCGGAAGCCTTTTGCGCGCTGATTTTTACCATTGACCTTTCATCGGCAAAAAGCCGGTTTAAAGTTTAATATCAGGAGCTTGGAAGGAGTGGAGCGGGCTTGTTAAAGAGTAGCTTTGTACTGGGAACACAAATTGGAGGAGTCCATTTTAACGGCGGCGATATTTTGTTCCAGCTTTTCATGATGCTTATTTTGTTGGCGCTTTTGAAAAAGTTTGCCTGGGGACCTTTAATGGGTGTCATGAGACAAAGGGAAGAACATATTGCCAATGAGATCGACTCGGCTGAAAAGAGCCGTGAAGAAGCGAATAAATTGCTTGAAGAACAGAAAGCATTACTGAAAGAAGCGCGCCAGGAAGCGCAAAACATGATTGAAAATGCCAAGCAACTAGCTGAAAACCAGCGCCAGGAGATTATGGATACAGCCCGCCAGGAAGCGGAACGTTTGAAAGAGACTGCGCGTTTGGAGATTGAACAGCAAAAAGACAATGCAATGTCTGCGCTTCGTGAACAAGTTGCTTCATTGTCTGTCATGATTGCATCAAAAGTGATTGAAAAAGAATTGGATGCCGAAGCCCAAGGGAAACTGATCAATGAATATATTGAAAGAGCAGGCGAGGATCGATGAGTAATCCTGTCGTTGCCCAGCGGTATGCATTGGCACTTTTTCAATTGGCCAAAGAACAAAATATGTCAGATCAAATCGTTGAAGAGCTGCGCACTGTAAAAAAGGTGCTTGTACAAAATCCGGGTTTTATCCACCTTTTGCAGTCACCAAAGCTTTCTGTCAATAAAAAAAGAAACCTTATAAAAGAAGTTTTTCAAAATGCGTCACTACCTGTCATCAATACGATGATGCTGTTGACCGACCGGCACAGGGAGAATATCATTCTCGAAGTTGCCGAAATTTTTATCAAGTTGTTGAATGAAGAGCGTGGAATTGCGGAAACAGTCGTGTATTCTGTACGACCGCTGACTGCGGAGGAAACAAAAGCCATTTCTGAAACATTCGCGCCAAAAGTGGGGAAAACCGCATTGAACATTGAAAATATCATTGACTCCGAGTTACTAGGAGGCGTTAAGGTCCGCATCGGAAACAGAGTTTTTAACGGAAGCCTTAAAGGAAAACTTGACCGACTTGAACGCACGTTAGTCAGTTAATATCAACTTGAAAAATGAGGGGTGAAATCCATGAGCATCAATGCTGAAGAAATCAGTGCGCTGATCAAGCAGCAAATTGAAAACTATGAAGCAGATTTGGAAGTAAGCGATGTAGGCACAGTTATACAAGTTGGGGATGGTATTGCCCGTGCCTACGGACTTGACAATGTAATGGCAGGGGAACTTGTGGAGTTCTCAAATGGTGTCATGGGAATGGCGCAAAACCTTGAGGAAAGCAACGTCGGTATCGTTATTCTCGGACCTTATACGGAAATTCGTGAAGGCGACGAAGTTCGCCGTACAGGGCGCATCATGGAAGTGCCTGTCGGAGAAGAACTAATTGGCCGTGTTGTAAACCCGCTCGGGCAGCCAGTCGATGGCATGGGCCCAGTCAACACTGTAAAAACTCGTCCGATCGAAAGCCCCGCACCAGGTGTCATGGATCGAAAATCAGTTCATGAGCCTCTCCAAACAGGGATCAAAGCGATTGATGCGCTTGTACCGATTGGACGCGGCCAACGTGAGCTCATCATTGGTGACCGTCAAACGGGTAAAACGACCGTTGCTATTGACGCGATTTTAAATCAGCGCGATGAAAACATGATTTGTGTGTATGTTGCGATCGGACAAAAAGAATCCACTGTCCGTAATGCGGTTGAAACACTCCGCAAATACGGTGCGATGGATTACACCATCGTTGTGACGGCTTCCGCATCACAACCTGCACCACTCTTATTCCTCGCTCCATATGCGGGTGTAACAATGGGGGAAGAGTTCATGTATAACGGCAAGCACGTGCTTGTTGTATATGATGACCTTTCCAAACAAGCCGCGGCATACCGTGAACTTTCCTTGCTTTTACGCAGGCCTCCTGGCCGGGAAGCTTACCCGGGGGATGTATTCTATTTGCACTCCCGTCTTTTGGAACGTGCTGCGAAGTTAAGTGACGCAAAAGGCAGCGGATCATTGACCGCTCTTCCATTCGTTGAAACACAGGCAGGAGACATTTCTGCTTATATTCCGACAAACGTGATTTCGATCACTGATGGACAAATCTTCCTGCAATCAGACTTGTTTTTCTCAGGGGTGCGCCCTGCGATTAATGCGGGTCTTTCCGTTTCACGTGTTGGAGGATCAGCACAAATTAGCGCCATGAAAAAAGTTGCCGGTACACTTCGTCTCGACCTTGCGGCATACCGTGAGCTGGAATCATTTGCCCAATTCGGTTCAGACTTGGACAAAACGACTCAGGCAAAGTTGTCACGCGGTCAGCGAACAGTGGAAGTACTTAAGCAAGACTTGAATAAGCCGATCAGGGTAGAAAAGCAAGTCATGATCTTATATGCTCTTACAAGGGGCTTCTTGGATGATATTCCTGTTCAAGATGTACGGAGATTTGAAGAGGAATTGTACTCTTGGCTTGACCACAATCGCGCGGAATTGCTCGAAAGCATTCGCTCCACTGGAAAGCTTCCTGCTGACGAAGACATGGCTGACGCTTTGAACACATTCAAAAAAACATTCGCTAAAAGCGAATAATAGATATAACAGCGGGAACAGGGCGCCCAGTTTTCCGGCGGATGAAAGCTGCGGGCGTCTCCCTTAAGAATTAAATGGCAGGGTGGTGAATCAAGTGGCATCATTACGTGATATCCAATCTCGTATTAATTCAAACAAAAAATCGAGTCAAATTACCAAGGCGATGCAAATGGTCTCGGCAGCCAAGTTGAATCGTGCCGAAACAAATGCGAAATCGTTTGTTCCCTATATGGAAAAAATTCAAGAGGTCGTAGCCAGTATAGCTCTTGGAAGTCAAGACGTTGAGCACCCCATGCTTGTATCACGGCCGGTTAAAACAACTGGATATTTGGTTATTACAACGGACCGCGGTTTGGCTGGCCCTTATAATAGCAACGTTTTGCGGGCTGTCCAGTCAAAAATCCAAGAAAGGCATAAAAACAATGATGAATATGCCATCATCGCGATTGGCCGTATGGGACGGGACTTTTTCCTGAAAAGGAAGATGAATGTGGTATCTGAAATCATAGGTCTTTCTGATCAACCTTCATTTTCCGATATTATGGAGATTACGAAAAATACAGTGGCAATGTTCTCGGATGGTACGTTTGATGAGTTATATATGTACTACAATCACTATGTCAGTGCGCTTACCCAAGAAGTGACCGAGAAAAAAGTATTGCCTCTTACCGACTTGGGATCTACTACAAAATTAATGTCCTATGAATACGAACCTTCCGCTGATGCCATATTGGAAGTATTGTTGCCGCAGTATGCGGAAAGTTTAATATACGGTGCTCTTCTTGACGGAAAAGCGAGTGAACACGCTGCCCGGATGACAGCCATGAAGAGCGCAACGGACAATGCGATCGAAATAATAGACAATCTTACTTTAACCTATAACCGTGCCCGCCAGGCAGCCATCACCCAAGAGATTACTGAGATTGTCGGCGGTGTGGCAGCACTTGAATAAACTTGACGTGCTGTTAACAGTATTTAGACCGAAATCCTCTGTTGTCAGCAAAGGGATTCCCTTTGTTGAATACTGTTAAGCACTTCGAGGAATGTCACGGAATTGAAAGAAAGCAAATTGTGCAAGCACAATTCAAAAGCCGGACTGAATTCCAAGCCGTCATTGATTAAAAATCACAACCCAGGTAGGAGGGGAAGTAATGAACAAAGGACAGGTTTTGCAAGTAATGGGACCGGTAGTCGACGTGAAATTTGCCGATGGCCATCTCCCTGAAATTTACAATGCGCTAAAGATAACATACGATGCAAAATCAGACACAGAAGTAAATATTGACCTGACACTGGAAGTCGCCCTTCATCTTGGTGACGATACAGTTCGTACGATCGCCATGGCATCTACCGATGGTGTTCAACGGGGCATGGAAGTCATTGATACAGGTGCATCCATTTCCGTACCTGTAGGTGACATTACCCTTGGGCGTGTTTTCAACGTTTTGGGTGACCCAATTGATTTAAATGAGGATATTGATGCAAGTGCAAGGCGCGATTCCATCCATCGTGACGCTCCAAAATATGAGCAGCTTTCCACAGAAGTGGAAATTTTGGAAACAGGCATCAAAGTTGTTGACTTGCTTGCTCCATACATTAAGGGTGGAAAGATCGGCCTGTTCGGTGGTGCCGGTGTAGGTAAAACGGTACTCATTCAGGAACTCATTAATAATATTGCCCAAGAACACGGTGGTATCTCGGTTTTCGCCGGTGTTGGAGAGCGTACCCGTGAAGGGAACGACCTTTACTTTGAAATGAAAGATTCAGGCGTTATTGACAAGACAGCGATGGTATTCGGTCAAATGAACGAGCCCCCTGGCGCCCGTATGCGTGTTGCTCTAACGGGTCTAACGATGGCTGAATATTTCCGTGATGAACAAGGACAAGACGTTCTATTCTTTATCGACAACATTTTCCGCTTTACACAAGCGGGTTCTGAAGTTTCCGCCCTTTTAGGCCGGATGCCTTCGGCAGTTGGATATCAGCCTACACTTGCTACGGAAATGGGTCAACTTCAAGAACGTATTACTTCTACGAACGTAGGATCAGTAACATCTATCCAAGCGATATATGTTCCTGCGGATGACTATACGGATCCGGCTCCGGCAACAACGTTTGCCCACTTGGATGCCACAACCAACCTCGAACGTAAATTGTCCGAGATGGGTATTTATCCTGCGGTGGATCCGTTGGCATCAACATCAAGGGCTCTTTCGCCGGAAATCGTCGGAGAGGAACATTATGAAGTTGCCCGTAAAGTGCAACAAACTCTTCAAAGATACAAAGAGTTGCAAGACATTATCGCGATTCTTGGTATGGATGAGCTTTCTGATGAAGATAAATTGGTCGTCCACCGAGCGCGCAGGATCCAATTCTTCCTGTCGCAAAACTTCCACGTCGCTGAACAGTTTACAGGACAGCCGGGCTCTTACGTTCCTGTACAAGAAACAGTCAAAGGCTTTAAAGAAATCCTTGAAGGAAAATATGATCATTTACCTGAAGATGCATTCCGTCTCGTTGGACCAATTGAAGATGTGCTGAAAAAAGCCGAAGAAATGGGCGTTGAAGTTTAACTAGGGACGAGGAGGCGATAACATGAACGTTTTAAAAGTGAGCATTGTTACTCCGGACGGTCCCGTTTATGAATCTGAAGCTGAAATGGTCAGTACGAGAGCTGAAACAGGTGAGCTGGGAATTCTCCCAGGCCATATCCCTTTAGTTGCGCCGCTTGAAATTGGTGCAGTTCGCTTAAAAAAGGCGGATAAAACCGAATATGTTGCGGTCAGCGGCGGCTTTCTTGAAGTTCGTCCGGAAAAAGTGACGATTCTTGCCCAATCCGCTGAAAGAGCTGAAAGCATAGATCTTGCCCGTGCTCAGGCTGCTAAAGCAAGAGCAGAGAAATATTTACAAGCAAAGCGTGATAATGTAGACTTTAAACGGGCAGAACTGGCATTAAAACGAGCCATGAATCGAATAGCTGTTTATCAGAATAAGTAAAAGTGACACATGTTTTTTTACAACACCTTCTGGTCAGACAGATCGGAAGGTGTTGTTGTGAACGATCTTTATATATGACAAGTAGGGAGGAAGGATCTATGATCGACGGGTTGGAAATTGGACAACAGGCCCTCGTGAGCATAATTTCCCATCTTGTATTTATTGGCATTACATTTTGGGCTTTACAAGCACTCCATTTTGACAAACTACTAAGCGCAAATCGTGTCTTCCAAGCAAGATTGTTGTACATCATTTTGACAATCGCCATCGGTTCTTCTGTCAGCAATTTTTTTCTTGATTATCTCAACTGGTCCAGACAACTTCAATTCCTTTTATAATATAGCTCTTTTTGCCTATTTAAAATTTTCGATTTGTTGTTATGATTTGAAACAGGTGAAGAAAATTGTCGAAATAGGATATACTATAAAGTAGTATTTGTCTTTTTTTGATGCTTTTCTCTCAGTATGACATCCTTCTTGGTGGCAACACTGGTATCAGGGAGGGGAAATACGATGAGAAAAGAATATTTCTTTCTTTTTTTGCAAATGATGGTTATGATCAGTTTGATTGCCTCTTTTATCGGGAATAACACCAATGCGGCCAATTATGGAAATATGGACATGGATCACTTGGCACGTGGGGTTTCCCAAAATTCGGGTGCGATCATTGAATGGTCTCTACATACAAGAGAAACGATTGATCTTTCGGAAAAGGATCGGTTCATACATAACTTGAAAAGTCAGTTTCCCGGATGGGTTTGGACTGTTTCTTCAGAGAACGGTTTAGACAACGTGACGGGGCGTATGGAACATGACGACTTTCGAGAAACGATCAAAGTAGTCACCATGGAAGACGGAGGTTCATCTTATAGTTTATACGAAGTGACGGGGAAGGTGTGGAACACCCGCATTTCCAGGAAAATAGAAGAAATCCTCCAGTCCAGAACAGACCAATTATTTGAAAGTAATGTACTTGTTTTCTCTTGTATCAAAGGCGTATTCAATGAAGATGCCGGAAATTTGGCCAACGACTTACTGCTATTTTTCCAGGCTGAGGAAAAAGAGGCGCTAAAAGAAAAGGATTTTTACTCTATTTCTGCTAACTCCTCTCTTTTTTCACAATCAATTTCGCTAACTGAACATGAAATGAATCTGCAGATTGGACTGCGCAAGAACGAGACGGGAAGCACATCCTTCGTGATAGGCACACCCATCTTAACAAATGAATATTAATATTAAGAAAATGGACGCGGAGGGGAACACTCTTGGAAAAAATCATCGTCCGCGGCGGAAAAAGGCTCAGCGGCACCGTAGTTGTAGAAGGCGCCAAGAATGCTGTCTTGCCTGTTATCGCTGCATCCCTATTGGCTAGCGAAGGAAAAAGTATCATACGAAATGTACCGACTCTCTCCGATGTATTTACAATTGGTGAAGTGTTGCGTCATTTAAATGCAAAAGTACATTTTGAGAATAAAACGGTATATGTCGATGCTTCGGATGAATTGCAACATGAAGCGCCTTTTGAATATGTTCGTAAAATGAGAGCTTCCGTTCTTGTCATGGGTTCTCTCTTGGCCAGACAAGGAAAGGCACGGGTTGCACTTCCAGGAGGATGTGCGATCGGATCTCGTCCCATTAACCTTCATTTAAAAGGCTTTGAAGCATTGGGAGCCTCTGTTGAAGTCGGTAATGGCTTCATTGAAGCATCAGCAACCCAGTTAAAAGGCGCAAAAATTTACTTGGATTTTCCCAGTGTCGGTGCAACTCAAAATATCATGATGGCCGCCGTTTTGGCCAAAGGCACAACCATTATGGAAAATTGCGCGAAAGAGCCGGAAATTGTTGACCTCGCCAATTATCTAAATAAAATGGGAGCTGTTGTAAAAGGCGCCGGAACAGCAACGATTAAAATTGAGGGAGTCGAAAAGCTTTATGGAGCCGACCATACGATCATTCCAGATCGGATAGAGGCAGGGACTTTCATGGTGGCCGGAGCTATAACCGGAGGCAATATTGTTGTAAATGGAGCAGTCCCAGAGCATCTAGCTTCTCTTATCTCCAAACTTCAAGAAATGAATGTTGAAATAGTCGAAGAAAAAGATGGGCTGCGGGTAATAGGTCCGGATAAACTAAAGGCTGTCGATCTTAAAACGATGCCTTACCCGGGTTTTCCGACAGACATGCAATCTCAAATGATGGCGCTATTGCTTTGTGCACAGGGTACAAGTGTCATTACGGAAACTGTTTTTGAGAACCGTTTTATGCATGTGGAAGAATTCCGCAGAATGAACAGCAACATCAAGATAGAGGGACGTTCGGTCATCATTGAAGGACCGAGCAACTTGCAAGGTGCAGAAGTCGCGGCAACCGATTTGCGGGCTGCCGCCGCACTCATCATTGCCGGACTTAAGGCCGAAGGCTATACACGCGTAACAGAATTAAAGCACTTAGACCGTGGCTATTTGGATTTTCATAAAAAGCTGCAAATGCTCGGAGCCGATATTGAACGTGTTCAAGTTGAAGCAGATGAGTTTGATTTGGAAGAACAACGCTTCCAGCCCGACCTAAGCTTAAACCCCAAATGAATCGATTGATCATAAAGGCAAACCTCGTCCAGGTTTGCCTTTTGTCATACATAAGCATAAATGCTTGTCCTCTCGAATAAGTTGAATTAAGGCGGTCAATCCGGGCCGCTCTAATTTCATATTGGAGGCATCGGGCATGAAATCATTGAAAACAGCTTTAGCCATTTCTATTCTTGTATTAGTAGTTTCTTTCTTAATACCTTCTTTACTTGTCTTGCCTTATTCCAATGAAAAAGCAGGGGCCAAACTGGATGAAGAAAAAATCTCTACCAAGCAAAGCGTTGATAAAGCCAAACCGGCTGCAGAAGTCGCTGTTTTGCGAACAGCGACGAATACAGTGGAAAAGCTCCAGTTGGAAGAATATGTAGAAGGGGTAGTCGCATCGGAAATGCCTGCTGAATTTGAAGAAGAGGCTCTAAAAGCACAAGCTTTAACCGCAAGAACGTACATCGTTAATCATCTTCTAAGCTCAAAGGACGAACGTATTCCGCAAAATGCCGATGTTTCGGACACTGTCAACCATCAAGTGTATAAAAATAAACAAGAACTAAAACAGCTTTGGGGAAAAGAATTTGATTGGAAAATGAAAAAGATTAAAGAAGCCGTCGAGGCGACTAAAGGAAAAATACTTACGTATCAAGACAAACCGATTAATGCCTCCTTTTTTTCAACCAGCAACGGTTACACAGAAAATGCGGAAGAATATTGGAGCAATTCCGTTCCTTATTTAAAAAGTGTAGAAAGTCCCTGGGATGCCGACTCACCGAAGTTTCAGGACAGAAAAGTGTTTAGTGTTCAAGAGTTTCAACAAAAGTTGAACATTCGTCTTGAGAACAGCAATGATGTCGGCACGGTCACAAAGCGAACATCGGGAAAAAAAGTGGCTGAAGTGTCCATTGCGGGAAAAACATTTACCGGCAGGGAAATTCGTGAAAAACTCGGTCTTCAGTCAACTGATTTTAGTTGGAAAAGGAAAGGAGACACGATTATTGTCTCAACAAAAGGCTATGGGCATGGAGTGGGGATGAGTCAGTACGGTGCCAATGGCATGGCAAAAGAAGGAAAAAAATATGAGGAAATTGTCCGCCACTATTATCAAGGAATCTCCATTTCAAATGCCAACAGCTACTTTGATAAAATCATGGCAAGCAGTCAATAACGAGCCGGCCTCGACCTGAGGCCGGATTTTTTGTCCCTTTGATAAAATTACATGTTCCATTCGATGAATAAATTTTTAGTATTTCGGAAAAATAAGATGTTAATTTCTCATTTTTGAGTATATAATTCTGCCTTTTTGTTCACAATGATGGCAGAGGTGATGAAAATGAGAGAGGAAGAAAAGAAACGATCTTCTCTAAAAAACTTTTTTAAAAAGCGGTGGGTGTTTCCGGCCATTTATCTTGCAAGTGCTGCATTGCTCATTTCGGTGCTGTTTTGGTATCAAACGGCAGGAAATAAAACAACGGATGATCAAAACCTGGCTAAAGACAGCCAAGATTTAACGGGAATGTCAGGCGAGGATTCAGCCATTGAAGTGAACCAGGCCTTTGAAAATGTCGCAATGCCTGTCAAAAACGAAGATAAAGCTCAAATTGTCACGCAATTTTTCGATACAAATGCATCCATGGAAGAGCAAGAAGCTGCACTCGTCGTTGATGGGAGCACATACCGTCCAAACATGGGTGTTGACATTGCCATGAAAGATGGGAAAGAATTTGAAGTGGTTGCTTCACTTAGCGGAAAAGTGGTTTCCGCAAGACAAGACTCCCTGCTTGGAAATGTCATCGAAATCGAGCATGACAATGCCGTCAAAACCATTTATCAATCTGTAAAAGACATGAAAGTGAAGTCCGGAGATAATGTAAAACAAGGAGATGTCCTTGGAACTTCTGGAACGAGCCAGCTTAATAAAGAAGCGAAAAATCATGTTCATTTTGAGATTAGAAAAGACAATACGGCACTCAACCCGATTGATTTCTTTGGCCAGCCATTTACCGCTTTTGAAAAAGTAGAAAAACCGGCTGATACGTCCGGTGAAAAAAATAACGAGGTTGAAGAAAGTACCGGTGGTTCAGATGAAGAAAAAGTGAATGAAAGCACCAGTGGTTCAGATGAAGAAAAAGTGAATGAAAGCACCAGTGGTTCAGATGAAGAAAAAGTGAATGAAAGCACCAGTGGTTCAGATGAAGAAAAAGCGAATGAAAGTACCGGTGGTTCAGATGAAGAAAAAGCGAATGAAAGCACCGGTGGTTCAGACGATGAAAAAATGAATGAAAGCACTGGTGATTCAGACGGTGAACAAACAGAAACCGGAAAAGAATTACAACCAGAAAAAGAAACGGAAGAATAATATATTCAAAATAGGAGGCAAGCAGATGCGCTTGTCTTTTTTATTTTTCATAAAGAAATCTAGGTGAGTGATCGTTGCAAATGGGGTTCAACTGCCCGTAAACGCCCGATTTGTTCGGAGCGGCAAAAGAAAAAACGATGGCAGCGGCACATCGCAGTTTTTCAAAGGGGCGATGACAAAGGTGTTGCGGCGTACAGGGTATGAGTGCAATGAAAAGGAAGTTTCGGAATCGTTAAATCGCACCGAGAAAAAGCGTAAGCTTTCGAGCACGTTCCTGCCAGATCAGGACGCTTTTGATCTTAGCCTTTGTTGCGCTTTTCCCTCTGGTTTGCAGGTTAAGAATGCCTCATCGTGTAGCGGCGCCTGCACGCTCCATATCTGGTGGGCCTCTCCCGGCTTGCAGTTCATTGGGTACGTTGCTAAACGGGCGCTTCTGCTTTTCTGCTGCTTCTGAGCGTGGAAGAATGAACCCGGAGACCTAAGGCGCCACATACCACTCTTCATTGCAATTTCACTTTGTTTTTTACGTAAGTGTTTGCAAGCGCTTATTATTTGAATGAATTTTCGCCTATCCTTGTCCTTATTGGCTATTTCGAGCATATATCATGAGCAGGACAAATAAGATGATACAAACACCAACAAAAAATAGAGAGTGCTTGAGGTGAGCAATCGTTAATATGGATCCCACATTCTGTTAAATATTTGTTTAATTCCTGTAAAAGTAATTTTCTTGTAAAAAGTGATTTTCCAGCCGCGCAGTATGCTTTGGAAAACGATGGTTTCCGAAAAAGCAGACCCAGCAACTTTTTGATAAAACGAGTCTCATTTCACACTCCTCACATCCAATTTAGGGAGGGCGAGTGGTGTGCACGATTACATCAAAGAACGTACAATCAAGATTGGAAGGTATATCGTGGAGACGAGAAAAACAGTTCGCATGATTGCGAAGGAGTTTGGCGTATCCAAAAGTACTGTCCACAAAGATTTAACCGAGCGGCTGCCGGAAATCAATCCGGAATTAGCCGTTCAAGTCAAAAGTATATTAGAGTACCATAAATCAATCAGGCATTTACGAGGAGGAGAAGCGACAAAGCAAAAATATAAAAAGGCAGAATTGCAAAAATAATTTGAAATAAAGGCAAAATGCCTTCTCAGCTTGTAGTGAAAGTAAATATTTTTTCTCTACAAGCTTTCTTTATAACTAAGTATATAGAAGGTTCATCTATTTGAAAACGACTCCCACCCACAAGCGACATCGCATTGGATCTTTATACAATTAAATGAACATACCTGATGCCCTTTGTTACATTTTTTGATTGCCAAATACGAATGTTGAGGAGGAATTGGCAGATTAAATGACAAATGAAAAAAGAAAAAGTACTGTTAACAAGGATAACTGTAAAACCCCTAACACATTTTCCAATTAAAATTTAGTTTTCTTTACAAACAATCCGGTTGCTGTAACTGCATCCTGGTATACAGCCACATTACAAGTAAGCTCGATAATGAAATAGCTCTTCTCACTCAGTTAAAGCAAGCGAGAGCTATTATATAGAAATAGCTATGGCGATTATTGATACGATTAGACTTGAGAACATAATCATCAGTTAAAGCTGATTTTTGAATACTGTATGTAGTATCAAGGGCCTATTCATTTTTTATATCTATAATTACTCCCTTTTATTATTATTTTTCAAAAGCCACATTATAGAAGGAACAAAAATCCCCAAAAAACAGTCTGTAATAAGTTATTTTTTCATTGCCAAGCATCGTATCGAAAATAACCCCATAGTATCCTAAATAATCATATTATTAAAACGAGAAGGCAAAATGCCTTCTTTTTTGCATTTGTCATTTTGTGTAATAAAAACAAAAAACTTGTCAAGTTTTTTGTAAACGATCTCCTTTTCATTTCAAAGGTATGATAAAATATTACATTAGGGAAATCTAACATAGGACGAATTACATACATAATTTTTTATTTAAATATTGAAGGTAGGGATTCGAATGTTCGCAAAAGATATCGGCATTGACTTGGGGACGGCAAACGTTTTAATACATGTAAAGGGACAGGGCATCGTATTAAATGAACCGTCTGTAGTGGCTATAGACCGCAATTTGAACAGGGTACTCGCGGTCGGAGAAGAAGCTAGACGCATGGTTGGCCGCACACCCGGAAACATTGTCG
This sequence comes from Siminovitchia thermophila, assembly GCF_016909185.1. GTDB lineage: Bacteria > Bacillota > Bacilli > Bacillales > Bacillaceae_C > Siminovitchia > Siminovitchia thermophila. Next base: position 141,884 of record NZ_JAFBFH010000007.1, read on the forward strand.
CAATCCGTCCTTTAAAAGATGGAGTCATTGCCGATTTTGATGTTACTGAAACAATGTTAAAGCACTTTATCAACAAGTTAAATGTCAAGGGCTTTTTATCCAAGCCACGCATTCTGATTTGCTGTCCAACGAATATTACGAGTGTGGAGCAAAAAGCAATCAGAGAAGCTGCTGAAAAAAGCGGCGGAAAAAAAGTGTATTTGGAAGAAGAGCCAAAGGTAGCTGCGATTGGAGCAGGAATGGATATTTTCCAGCCAAGCGGAAATATGGTCATTGATATTGGCGGAGGAACAACGGATGTGGCGGTTTTGTCCATGGGTGATATTGTTACATCCGCATCGATTAAAATGGCCGGAGACAATTTTGACAATGACATATTGAATTACATAAAGAAAGAGTACAAGCTCTTAATTGGAGAGAGAACAGCCGAAAACATCAAAGTGGAGATCGGAACGGTATTTCCGGGGGCAAGGGATGAAAAAATGGAAATCCGCGGCCGTGATATGGTAACAGGACTGCCCAGGACAATTACTGTAAGTTCTGATGAAATCGAATGTGCATTAAAAGAGTCGGTGGATGTCATTGTTCAGGCTGCGAAAAATGTGCTTGAAAAAACACCGCCCGAGCTTTCTGCCGACATTATCGACAGAGGGGTCATTCTTACTGGCGGAGGCGCCCTTTTACATGGAATCGACCAGTTGCTTGCTGAAGAGCTCCGGGTTCCGGTTCTGATTGCGGAGCAGCCGATGGATGCTGTTGCGACAGGTACGGGAATCATGCTTGAAAATATGGACAGGATTGCCAAGAGAAGTTTCGTTTAAAAAGGAGGCGTATTTATGTTAAGAGGTTTATATACTGCCGCATCAGGCATGTATGCTTCACAGCGGAAAACAGAAATGTTGTCCAATAATATGGGCAATGCGCAAACACCGGGCTATAAAGCCGACCATGCATACTCCCGGGCCTTTCCAGAAATGTTGTTGGACAGAATTGATTCGTCGGGCATGACACGGAACCAGCGGGTGGGATCACTACATACCGGAGTATACGTTCAAGAAATCATTCCCCGTTTTATACAGGGGGATTTGCGGCAGACAGACCGCACAACCGATTTAGCTTTGTCGGACCGCGGGATGGGGAACGTCCTGTTTTCGATTGAGCAAGACGGCCAAGTAAAATATACAAGAAATGGCCGTTTCACTGTTGATTCATCCGGTTACTTAACGACAGAAAGCGGGTATTATGTCTTGGATGAAAACTCAAATCGGATTCTCTTGAACAGCGATCAATTTCAAGTCGACGGAGAAGGCCGAATTATTGAAAATGGAGCTCAGGTAGCGCGGCTCCGTCTGGCTGTATCTGAAAATCCAGAAACCCTTCTTAAAGAGGGAGACGGAATGTATAGAACAGAGAACGGGGAGCTTCTGCCGCTGGCGGCAAACCAAACATATGAGGTTTCCCAAGGCTTCATTGAAGGGTCGAATGTTGATCTAACAAGATCCATGACTGACATGCTGACCGCATATCGCGCTTTTGAAGCCAATCAAAAAGTACTGCAAGCTTATGACAAAAGCCTGGACAAGGCAGTCAATGAAATTGGAAGGCTCAATGGATAAATAAGAAGGTGAATGTACAGTGAACAGAACAATGATTACAGCAGTAAACACATTAAATCAGTTGCAACAGCAAGTTGAATTGGTTAGCAATAACATCGCCAATTCAAGCACCACCGGTTATAAAAGACGAGAAGCTTCTTTCGCTGACTTAATAGCCCAGCAATTAAACAATCAACCCAATACAGCTGCTGAAGTCGGAAGAACATCTGCTTTCGGCATACGTCAATCAGTCGGTGCCAGATTATCACAAACAGCCATGATTGCTGCACAAGGGCCTTTAAAATCAACCGAGCGCCAGTTGGATATTGCTTTTACAAAAGAGAATCAATATTTAAAAGTGCGTGCTCAAGATGGCTCCATCCAGTTTACCAGAGATGGCGAACTTGGATTTCAATTGAATGGGAACGGCGAGTATATCTTGACGACGAAAGAAGGAAATCCCGTTCTTACGGAAGACAATCAGTCCATCACTGTTCCGGCTAAAGTAGAACAGTGGACGATGATACAGCCGGGCTTGTTTGAAGCCCGTTTGGCAAACGGACAGCAAATGAACTTCCGTTTGGGCGTTATTTCGTTAAACAACCCACAATTTATGGAGCAAAAAGGCAATTCGCTTATTGGGATTCCGGCTGATTTGGAAGGGGCAGTAAACCCGGATATAATATATACGGAATTAAATGGAGCAAGAAGCAATGAAATTTCCATGCAATCGGGCGCACTTGAGTTATCCAATGTTGATATCGGAAAAGAAATGACTGACTTAATGACTGCACAACGTTCAATGCAATTTCAATCAAGAACTGTAACGCTTGCCGACCAAATGATGGGACTAGTGAATGGGATCAGGTAACTCCCGATCGGCCGATACGAAGGGGTTCTACTATGTCAGCTAAATTTTTACGTAAAGAAGAAGCAAAAGCGATCCATAAAAAAGAAAAGCGGCATGAAGAGAAAAAAAAGCAACGTTCCCCGGAAAAAATCAAAGTACGTCTCATTCCCATTTGGCTGCGGACGATCATTGTCCTTCTTTCCCTTTTTATCTGCTTGATAGCCGGGGTAGTCGTCGGATACAGTGTCATTGGAGATGGAAAGCCGCAGGATGCCTTGAAAAAATCAACTTGGACCCATATTATTGATTTAGTAAATAAAGATCGTTGATGGAAGGCATAATAGCCTTCCTTTTCAATATGAGGAGGAGTCGAAATATGCTTGATATTAACCAAATAAAAGAAATTATTCCTCACCGTTATCCATTTTTACTTATTGACCAAATTTTGGAAGTGGAAGAAGGAAAACGGGCTGTTGGCATAAAAAATGTAACAGTGAATGAGGATTTTTTTAACGGGCATTTCCCGGACTATCCTGTTATGCCTGGAGTACTTATCGTAGAAGCATTGGCGCAGGTAGGGGCTGTTGCGATGCTTAAAAAGGAGGAAAACAGGGGAAAACTTGCTTTTTTTGGCGGAATTGACAAATGCCGTTTCAAACGGCAAGTAAAACCTGGAGATCAGTTAAGACTGGAAGTGGAGATGATCCGTGTCAAAGGGCCGGTCGGCAAAGGAAAAGGGGTTGCCACCGTCAATAATGAAGTCGTTTGTGAAACGGAAATCATGTTTGCTCTAGGAGAATAACGGCTATAAGAAAGCAGAGAGGGTATTTTTTTGTGAATTATTCCTTTCTAACATATTTTTTTGAAGTATTTTGGGGATTTTGGGAAAGCTAATGTCAGGCCTAAAAGGGTCCAACAGAAAACGGAAAATCGGCAATGCCGATCTGCCCGGAATGATGCGGGACGAATAAAATCTGAAAGGAGCTTACCAAATGAGTCCAAAAGTGTCAAAAATGATTGGAGGAGCAGTACTTGCGTCATTGCTGTTAGTTGGATGCGCAAATAATGACAATGACCAGGAGCCGAACGATAATAACAACGGGGTAGTCGAGGATAATAACGGAACGAACGACACCAACAACGGTGTAAATGACGGAGACAACAATGACAACAATGACAACAATGACGGTAACAACCTCGATGACAACGGCAAGATGAATGATGCGGATAATGATTTAAATAACGATCCGAACATGGATGACAACGAAAACAATCAATAAAAAAGCGGGGTCAATGCCCTGCTTTTTTATTTTGACTTTTTTATGCTGCCAACAGGCTTTTTACCTATTTTCATTCTTGCTTTAAATTCGGTCAGCAGTTCTTCTCCTTCCAAGCCTTCTTTAATCAAATCGTCGAGGAGAAGTTCCAAATACTCATTGCGTCTTTTACTCAAGCGACCGGAGAAGAGCACACTAATATGTTCCTCCATATCCACGATCTGGTGTATTTTTACAGTGAATGGAGCCGGATCATTGGCTGCATGGGTAATGATAACCCGGATTTCAAGCGGCATGTTTTGTTCACGCAACTCTTCGAAATACGGTTTATATTGTGCATCGATAAATGCTTCAATCACCCAGCTCCCATCTTCATTTTCTTTATTGATGATTAAACCATCTTTCAACGGTATGTTCTTGGCTTGTTTTTCCTCTAAAACTTGCAGGGCAACGATTTTAAAGGTTTTCAAATCGCGTCTCCTCCATACGTTTCTTTTATAAAATTATAACACTTAACCCATTCGTTGTATTGTGATATCCGGTTTTTGCCTATGGAAAGAACATGTAAATTGATTTATTTTTATTGTTTGGCAGCGAAAACCCGCAGTAAAGCGATCAGTTCTTAGAAGATTTTCTAGTTTTCGGAGGGAGCTTTCACGAAAAAATGAATTTTCCCTATTTTACAATAGGTGATTGGACCCTATATACTAAGTATGAAAATAATGAAAGGGGTGATTGATTGATTAACCAAGTAACGTTGGTAGGCAGGCTGACAAAAGATCCCGAACTGCGGTATACAATGGAGGGGCGGGCAGTGCTCAACATTATGCTTGCTTTAAACCGCCATTATAAAAATGCCAATGGTGAATATGACGCAGACTTCGTCCTATGTACTTTATGGAACAAAACCGCGGAAAACACTGCCAAATATTGCAGTAAAGGGTCCGTCATCGGTGTAATCGGTAAAATTCAAACGAGACACTATGAGGACCAAGATGGGAAAAGAGTATACGTGACCGAGGTAATGGCGGATTCCGTCAAGTTTATGGGCGGAAAGCCGGCACGTGAAAGTCCTTCAAAATCGCCTGCTGAAACGCTTGAGTTTAAGGAGGTGAATGTTTGAAGCAGGTCCCCACGTATCAATCGCTGGAAATACTGATCAGCGACCTCATTTTTATGCTGGGCAAAGCCAACGAAAAAATCCATTCTCTCACTGATCGGGTTTACCAGCTTGAGCTTTTGCTTGAACATTTTCCCGGCCATCCCACTCTTTCTAAACAACATATTTCCCTCGAGAAAAAATAACAATAATGGTTGATTCTATCCTTTCTATATCAACTCTCCGCATCATATCCTCATTTTGGCAGACCAGCAGGTAAAAGCTGGTCTTTTTTCTTTTGGAACCATTTCATGTTGTGGTATGAATTAAGACATCCAGGCAGAGTGCTTGCCGCCTGGATGTATTGAGTTCGAGCCAATTACTTTCTGTCCGTAACATAGAGGTTTCATTTAGGGATCCAAAAGGTGTGCCCGTTAAAAACGACAATGCCGGGCAATTTTTCTTCACGGCCATTTATTTTTCTTTTATTTTGATTAGCAGGGTATTCGACAACAGTAGTTCCTTTCCTGGCAATAAATACGTCGCCGCTATTCGCTTTTCTTTCACTCCTCGTTTCATATCCTTTATTTTCGTAATATTGTTGGGCAGGGATGAAGCTTTTTTTCGTGAACTCAGAAAGGGGGCCAAGCTCCAGATGTCCTACTACTTTGGCGGGAAGGTCGGTATTATTGATGAGCCCAGTAGGCTTTTTGGGCCCGTATGCGTATAGAAAAACATCCTCTCCAGAGTGGCCGCGAGTGGTGAATCCAAGATGTGCCCGTTCTGCCATCAGGGTGACAAGTTCCTTTTCAATGTCTTTGCTTTCCTTGATCTTCTTAATGTTACTTTGCGATAGATTGTCCAAACCATAAAGATGGAGAACTTCTTCTAAATTGGAGCGGTCATGTTTCAATTGGGAAACAGCTCCCGTGACAGTTAATGAGGCTTTTTTTAAGGGGGCGACAAACTTTTCCGCCGGCGTCTCGGCATATGTTTCGTCTGTTTGCTCATTTCCCATCGTTAAACCGCTGTTCCCATGATCGGCAACTGCGATTAAAAGCGTGTTCCGATGTTTCTTGGCAAATGCCAGCGCTTCCTTTACTGCTGCATCAAAAGCCAGTACCTCGCTTATCATGCCTACTGGATCGTTTTTATGTGCTGCATAATCAACTTTGCTTCCTTCAATAAATAGAAAAAAACCTTTCGGATGATTGGATAGCGCGCCTAAAGCTTTTTTTGTCATATCAACAAGGGATGGTTGTTCCGGATTCAGCGTTGGCCGATCGAGGTCGTACGCCATGTCTTCTTCGGCAAAAAAGCCGTATAGCTCGTTTTCTTTTGCTTTTTGCAATTCGGATTTTGTCTGGACCATACGAATATCCCTGTTTTCATTTACAAATGCATATTTTTTGCCGCCGCCCAGCAGGATGTCGATGTTTTGGTGTGCTTGCTGTTGGCCGATTTCATGCATGTTATCACGGCTCATTGTGTGGGATGAAAAAGCGGCCGGAGTGGCATGCTGGACAGGGGATGTAGCTACAATGCCAGTTGCAAGTCCTTTCGCTTTGGCTGCTTCCATTATGGTTGCTACTGGACGTCCTCTTATTTTTCCATCAGTGTCTTGATAGGGCACCATCCCTATATAATCTTTTAACGTTTTATGACCGGTGGCCATGGCGGAGGCTGCTGCGGCCGAGTCTGTAATCGCGGATTGGTAGGAATATGTTTGTACGCCGCCGGTTAAGATGGAATCGAGTGCGAGCGGCTCTCCTTTATAATGTCTCGCCAATGTGATCACGTCGGCGTTTGTACCATCCATCACCATAAAGATGACATTCTTTTGCTTCTTGCTCGCTTCGTTATCTTCTTCTTTCCAAGGAGTGGAAAAGGGTAGCCCGAATAATAGCAACATCATAAATATTTTTCTGACCATTTAAACACTTCCTCAGAGTTATAAATGATGTTTATTATTCGGGTAAAAACGGTATTTTATTCATAAAAAAAGAATTATACGGCATGATCAAAACAAAAAACCGCAGCTTATCAATTGCTGCGGGAAAAGTGATTAATAAAACTTTTTATAACTGTCAAATTTGCTCTTCCAATAAGAATTGTTTACATTTGAAATTTCTACGCCATTACTGCCGGCGTGGACGAATTGTCCGCCGCCAATATAAATCCCAAGATGGGAAATACCACTTTTATATGTATTTTTGAAAAAAACCAAATCCCCTGGCTGTGGGTTGTTTATAAAATAAGAACGGTTATAATATCCTTCTGCGCTTGTTCTGCTAATGCTTTTTCCTGACTGTTTAAACACGTAGTGAATAAAGCCGCTGCAGTCAAATCCGGCAGGTGAAGATCCTCCCCAAGCATATTTCGTTCCAACCAAACTCTTTGCGGTATCAATGACGCCCGATCCGGTTTGTTTAACCGGCTGCGGCTTGGTTGGAGCCGGGCTTGCTTGTTGCGGGGGTTGGCTGCTTCCTGGCGATGTCCCACCGCTTACTTTCAGTGTTTGTCCGGCAAAAATCAAGTCAGATCTCAGCCCGTTTATCTGCTTAAGACGGTTAACGGTTGTCCCATAACGGGCAGCAACTTTGCTTAATGTATCTCCTGCAACAATTTTATATGTTCCACCACTGTTACCGGAACCCGAGCTTGGTGCTGGTGTTGGTGCCGGTGAGTTTTGAGCAGGTGATCCACTTGCACTTCCAGACACTTTCAAAACTTGCCCGACTCGAATAAGATCCGAACTTAAGCCGTTCAAAGATTTTAATTGAGCGACGCTCGTATTGTGCATGTTTGCGATTTTAATTAAATAATCTCCGGACTTAACGGTATATGTAGCGCTTGATCCAGAAGAACTTCCAGTACTGGAAGAAGATGGTCTTGCGGCGGGTGCTGCCGATTGGTTTGATGTAGATGTGGCGTCAATTTTCAATACTTGCTTTGGGAATATAATATCGGTATTTAATTTGTTTATTTCCTTGAGACGGGATACGCTAGTTTTAAACTGATTAGCTATTTTCCAAAGACTGTCCCCCGGCTTTACCTCGTAAGATGATGCAGAGGCTTTTCCAGCAAAAGTAGTCGCCATAATAGCTACCGTGGCAGCGCCTACCAGCTTTTTCCTCATATTTGTATTCCCCCTAAGTTTTGAATGGCTTTTCAGCCAGTTTAACATAAAAAATCCACATTTCATGAAAATAATACAAAATGTTACATTATTTTAATAAAGAAACCATATATTTCCAATCAATACGAAATGTAATTCTTTTCATCATGACGGTGATATCATAAAATGAAAGAAGAGATGTATTCCAGGAGGTTATACAGTGAAAAAGAATAACAATATTGAGACACAAGTAATACACGCGGGGTATAACCCGCTAGAGCATTCAGGCAGCCTGACCCCGCCTTTATTCCAAACATCAACGTTCTCTTTCCCGACAGCGGAAGAAGGGGAGTCCCGTTTTGCCGGTGAATCAGAAGGGCATATTTACTCACGGTTTGGCAATCCGACCATTGCCATACTGGAAGAAAGAATGGCGGCGCTGGAAAATGGGGCAGCCGCACTCGCTTTTACTTCAGGAATGGCTGCAGTAAGCGCCACATTATTTCATTTAACGAAATCCAATGACCACATTTTATGTTCGGATGGCATTTATGGTTGTACGTTTGGGCTTTTACAACTGTTAAAGCAAAAGTATGAAATAGACCATGACTTGATCAATATGGATGACGAAGAAACGTTGCGTAAAGCAATTCGCGCAGAAACTGCGGTTATTTATGTTGAAACGCCGATTAACCCGACCATGAAGCTTGTCGATCTCGAAATGATTGTAAAAGTGGCGAAAGAACATGGTATTCGAGTCGTTGTTGACAACACGTTCTGCTCCCCGTATTTACAGCAACCGCTAACACTTGGTTGTGACTATGTTGTGCACAGTGCCACCAAATATATTGGAGGTCACGGGGATGTCATTGCCGGAATTGTCGTTGGGGCCGACAAGGAAGAGATGGCGGAAATGGCCGCGTCTGTCAGAAAAGATATCGGAGGGATTATTTCTCCATTTGACGCGTGGTTGCTCATACGTGGTTTAAAAACGCTGGCAGTCAGATTAGACCGCCACTGCGACAATGCTAAAAAAATTGCTGAAACATTAAAAGCACACCCAAAAGTCGGAAAAATGTTTTATCCCGGGGATGAGGAGTTTCCACAATATCAATTAGCCCAAAAGCAGATGAGGCGTTCAGGCGGCATGATCAGCTTTGAAGTGAAAGGTACGAAGGAAGAGGCGCAGGCCATTTTAAACCGCGTACAGCTCATCAAGCTCGCGGTCAGTCTGGGAGACACCGAAACGCTTATTCAACATCCCGCATCGATGACCCATGCCGGAATATCGAAGGATGAGCGTGAAAAGATGGGCATTTCCGACACATTGATCCGGCTGTCCGTCGGCTTAGAAGCTTGGGAAGATATTTGGGCTGATTTGAAACAGGCACTTGATGGAATAAAATAAAATTTGAAGATAGCTTGTCTATATACAGGGCAAGCTTTTTTTTCTGATGATGATGAGCTTTCATGACGATGTGTTACGTGCTGGTTGATTTTCTCATTGTCATAAAAAAAGAGGGACTGCTATAATAAAAAAATGTCATACTGAGTTTTAAGGAAGGATAAATGTCTGGGTGCTGACAGATATGCGCCTCCCTTTAAAACCTCAGGGCTTCAATGAGAAGATCGGCATGTAAAGGAGGAAGCTTGAATGAACGTGTTAATATGTAAAACCGCTGAAGAGGCAACAGAACAGGCATATGATATTTTTAAAAGAAGGTTCGGAAATGGGCTGAAGACACTTGGTTTGGCAACGGGAAGCACGCCCCTAAAATTGTATGAGAAGATTCGTACTTCAGGATGGGATGTTTCCCATGTCACGACAGTAAATCTGGATGAATATATTGGGCTCTCGCCGGATAGTCCTCAAAGTTACAACTATTACATGCAAGAAGAATTGTTTAAATACATGAACTTTAAAAATACGTATCTACCAAATGGAATGGCAGAAGACCCGCAGGAAGAATGTGAGCGATACGAGCAAATTCTCAAAGAAAATCCCGTTGATTTGCAAATATTGGGAATCGGCCCTAACGGCCATATCGGCTTCAACGAACCGGGAACATCCTTCCATTCTCTTACTCATGTTGCCGAACTGACCCCTTCTACACGTGAAGCAAATAAACGATTCTTTGAAAAGGACGAAGAAGTCCCCACTAAGGCCATTACAATGGGCATCTCATCAATCATGGCTGCCAAGGAAATTATCATGCTTGCGTTTGGAGAAGGAAAAGCAGATGCTGTGCGCAAGATGGTAGAAGGTCCTGTATCAGTCGATTGTCCAGCGTCTGTTTTGCAAAAGCATGAACACGCTTGGGTCATTTTGGATGAGGGTGCTGCCGAAAAATTGAAAAGATAAATATAAAAACCGAACCCCGGCCCGACATGCTCCCCTTTAAGCAGACAGGTAAAAAATGAAAACCTGGATGCTTAAAGGGGAGCAGTTCAGCCAAAGCAGAGGTTCGGTTTTTATCGTTCGTCGCAGCTTCTTTTTCTTGTTTGTTTCAGTGATCTTGCGAAGCCGCGTCCTGCTCGTAAATATAGCTTCCCTAAAAAAAGGACTTGGATCTCAATAAGCTGAGAAACCTTCTATTGATTTTCATTAAATTTTAGCAGGTGAGGAAGGAGCTCAGTGAGCGCTTTTTGGGTTTTCTCGGATGCATACGACAAATTGACAAGAGCGTTTAGCAATTTCGGATTTTTTTGAAGCATTTCAATGACGCGCTGCATATCGGCATCCCGGGAATGTTCCCGCAAAACAAGGGGCGGGTACTCTTTTCCTGTCGGATCACCAAACATCATCCGCATCAATTGTTCATCGGGAATGGAATAGGCACGTTTAAAGTCTTTTAACATGTCTATTGTAATTTGTCTTTTTCCTGTCTCATAAAAAGAAAGGGCGGTTTGGCTGATATGAAGACGGCGTATGGCCTCTTCCTGGCTTAATTTTAATATTTCCACGCGATATTTCCTTAACTCTTCATGAAAAGCCATCGTCATCCCCCGTTAACTTTTTTGTCTAAACATAACGGGTTTTTTCTTCTCGAAAGCTTGATATTCAATTTTGTAATAAATTTTCCTATTTCATTTTAAAATAATGAGAATTATACAATAAAAGTCTATTTTCTTTATGGGTACTTTTAACTATGATAAAGGTAACGGAAGAAGGGGGTGAATGGTAGTGTCTGCGTTTGTCAAAATAAAAAAGGTGATTGCGAAAGGCAGTTTGATAGGAAAAGATATGGCATTGGTTTGTAAGGGGACGAGGGTTGAGGGTACACATATATTTCTAATGAAGCCAAAGTTTCATTTCTATGACTCACTCATTAGCAACACTCCTCTGGACCCTCATCATTCGGAGTCCTTCCGTTTATCTCCCCTCCACGTTGAAACAACCATCCTGATTGAAATAAAGGCCGATGTTCATAAATGGCGAGCGGCAATATCCATAGATTTGAACAAATGGAAATTTTTTGTGGGCCCCTATTTGGACGAGACCGGCTTCTTTCCGCAGAGAATGGCCTACATGCTGCTTGCGTCTTTCGGATTGAAAAACAACCGCCATGAACTAAGCTTCGCAACATTGGCCACGATGAGAAATTCCTACGTAAGATACATAAGAAGTCCTCATCTCCATCGGGATCAAGGCGGTAAAGGAGGACCGGAATCAAAAAGCTGAGGTACTACTTCCATCCAACGAATGTTCAGAAGTATTTTCCAATCATTATTCAAAAATAATTCAAAAATACAGATCATTGATACGATCGTATTTGTAAACGGATACATTTTTTTATTGCCTTCCAAACAGCTACAAGATTCTGAAAAATGGTTGACGAAACCCCGAAACCACGGTATTATTTAGAACAATGTATCCCACTAAAGTATAGTAAATGGGTAAGTTTGAGAGGGGCGAAAAATGGTGAGTGAGCAATGGATTTTCCTCGACGGCAAATTAGTAACGAAAGAAGATGCCGTTGTATCGGTATATGATCACGGATTCCTGTATGGGGACGGTGTTTTCGAAGGTATTCGATCATACAATGGAAACATATTTCGACTGAACGAACACTTAACCAGATTATACGAATCTGCAAAATCAGTGATGATAGATATACCGTATACGAAAGAGGAAATGACTCAGGTTCTAATAGAAACTCTCCGGAAAAACAATCTGAAAGATGCCTATATTCGTCTCGTTGTTTCCCGTGGAGTCGGGGATTTAGGGTTGGATCCAGCAAACTGCAGAAAACCTTCTGTCATTGTCATTGCTGAACCGCTCCGTATTTTCCCGAAGGAAATGTATGAATCGGGAATAGAAATCGTAACGGCCTCAACACGGAGAAACCGTTCAGATGTCTTAAGCCCGATGGTAAAATCCTTAAACTACTTAAATAATATTCTTGTAAAAATAGAGGCGAATCTTGCCGGAGCACATGAAGCACTTATGTTAAATGATCAGGGATATGTGGCGGAAGGTTCAGCTGATAACATCTTTCTCGTAAAAGATCAGAAGCTGTATACGCCCCCTGGACATATTGGAGCGCTCGTAGGAGTCACGAGAAATGTCATTATCGAAGTTGCTCGTGAAAAAGGCTATGAAGTATTGGAGTCTGTTTTTACATTACACGATGTTTACACAGCAGATGAAGTATTTTTGACCGGTACAGCCGCGGAAGTCATCGCAGCCGTAAAAATTGATGGCCGTGTGGTCGGAGACGGAAAACCTGGCCCGGTTACAAACGACTTGCTTGAAAGTTTCAGAAAAATAACAACAACAGACGGAGTCAAAGTTTACGACGAGGCTCTACATGTAAGCTAAGACAGATAAAGAGAAGGAAGCGGGGATTGACATGCGGAGCGACATGATAAAAAAGGGGATAGACCGAGCCCCGCACCGGAGCTTGCTTTACGCAACGGGTGTAAAAACAAAAGATTTGGATAAACCGTTTATCGGTGTTTGTAATTCATATATTGACATCATTCCAGGGCATAAGCATTTACGGGAATTTGCCGAAGTGGTGAAGGAAGCCATTTGGGAAGCCGGAGGCGTTCCATTTGAATTCAACACAATCGGAGTCGACGACGGCATTGCCATGGGACATATTGGAATGCGTTATTCACTGCCCAGCCGGGAACTGATCGCGGATGCTGCGGAAACGGTTATCAACGCCCACTGGTTTGATGGTGTATTTTATATTCCCAACTGTGACAAAATCACACCGGGAATGCTCATGGCAGCCTTCCGGACAAATGTCCCGTCGATATTCGTCTCGGGCGGTCCGATGGAAGGCGGGATGTCATCGGATGGTGATCCGTTGACTTTAACTTCTGTTTTTGAAGGAGTCGGAGCCTATCACGCCGGAAAAATGACAGCGGAGAAATTGCTAGACATTGAACAGAATGCATGTCCGACATGTGGTTCTTGTTCCGGAATGTTCACGGCAAACTCCATGAACTCCTTAATGGAAATGCTGGGGGTTACGATTCCCGGAAACGGAACAATTGTCGCCACATCAAATGAGCGTCACCGTTTAATCAAAGAAGCCGCCAAAAATTTGATCCGCATGGTCAAGGAAGATGTCAAGCCAAGAGACCTTGTGACAGAACGGACCATTGATGATGCATTTGCACTTGATATGGCCATGGGCGGCTCAACAAATACGGTTCTCCATACATTGGCTATTGCACACGAGGCAGAAATAGATTACGATTTATCTAGAATTAACGAAGTAGCCAAACGGGTTCCTTATTTGTCAAAAATTGCTCCAGCATCTAACTACACGATGCAGGACGTCCACGAAGCCGGTGGAATCAGTGCCATCATTCGCGAATTATGCGAGATGGGCGCTGTTGAGCGTGATCGTTTGACTGTTACTGGCAAAACCGTTTATGAAAATGTGAAAGACAGCGTCATTACCAATCCTGAAGTCATACGGCCAAGGGAGAACGCATATAGTCCAGTTGGAGGATTATCCATCCTTTACGGAAACATCGCTCCAAATGGCGGGGTCATTAAAGTTGGCGCGGTGGACCCGTCGATTACAACATTCCGGGGAAAAGCGATTGTGTTTGACTCTCAGGAAGATGCGCAAAAAGGAATTAACGACGGTACTGTACAGTCGGGACATGTCGTAGTCATTCGTTACGAAGGGCCAAAAGGCGGACCTGGAATGCCGGAAATGCTCGCGCCTACGTCAGCCATTGCCGGCCGGGGGCTGGACAAAGAAGTCGCTCTGATAACAGATGGGCGTTTCTCCGGGGCATCAAGAGGAATCTCGATAGGACATATTTCTCCTGAAGCTGCTGAAGGCGGACCAATCGCATTGGTGGAAAATGACGATGAAATTTTTATTGATTTGGAAAATCGGACTATTCAACTGCTGGTAGATGATGTTATACTTGCCGAAAGGCAGAAGAACTTAAAACCGTTTGAACCGAAGATCAAGAAAGGTTACTTGGCAAGATACTCTAAGCTGGTCACGTCCGCAAGTACAGGCGGCGTCATGAAAATATAAACCTTAAAGGCAATGATGAGGAAAAAGTGGATGAAGCCCTGCATTTACAGAGAGCCGGAACTGCTGGAAACCGGCAATGCAGTCATTCGCGACATCACCTTAGAGCCGGAATCTTGAAAGCGAAAGCGATTATGGATTCACGGGGATTACCCAAAGTTCCCGTTATCAATGAACAGCTTACCTGCTGTTCATGAGTCAGTGATTGTCACTGTAAAGTAGGGTGGTACCATGAAAGTTTTTTCATCCCTGCATAAAAGGTTCTCCTTTTGTGTGGGCTGAAAAAACTTTTTTTATTATAAAAAAATGACAAGATGAGTTGCTGCCGCAATGGTAAAAGTTCTTATTAAGAATAATCATTCAATTCAAAATGAAAGGAAGGCGCTAAGAGGTGAGTATAGGTTTCCCGATGAAGACAGGCAACCAAAAACAAGACACGGAAACGCAAGAACAAGTTAAGACTGGAGCAGACTTGTTCATTGAAGCACTGCAAAAGGAAAACGTCGAAATCATTTTCGGATATCCGGGAGGAGCTGTACTCCCGATTTACGATGCTTTATATAAAAACCCGATCAGGCATATTCTGACAAGGCACGAACAAGGAGCCATCCATGCCGCGGAAGGATATGCAAGGGTAACCGGAAAACCGGGTGTTGTTATTGCTACTTCCGGCCCGGGGGCTACAAACCTTGTGACGGGTATTGCCGATGCCATGATGGATTCCCTGCCACTCGTTATTTTTACCGGGCAGGTGGGCAGTTCCGTGCTCGGAACGGATGCATTCCAAGAGTCGGACATTGTCGGAATTACGATGCCGATTACAAAACACAACTATCAGGTGAAAAAACTGGAAGACCTTGGCCGGATTATTAAAGAAGCATTTTACATTGCGTCGACAGGAAGGCCCGGCCCTGTACTCATCGATATTCCGAAAGACATCGCGACGCAAACGGCAGGCGTTTATCCGGAAAAGCCAATTCATCTGCCGGGGTATCAGCCGACCACACGGCCAAACTATTTGCAAATTCAAAAGCTGGTCAATGCCATGGCCAGTGCGAAAAAACCACTTATACTTGCAGGGGCGGGTGTCCTGTTTGCAAAGGCCGCGGAAGCATTCCAGGCTTTTGTTGAAAACACAAGGTTCCCGGTGACGAATACATTACTCGGGCTTGGCAGCATCCCTGGCGACCATCCTCAATTCCTGGGAATGGCGGGTATGCACGGAACTTACGCATCCAACATGGCAATTACCGAATGTGATTTGCTCATCAACTTTGGAGCCCGGTTTGATGATCGCTTGACTGGAAACTTGGAACACTTTGCACCGAACGCAACAATCGCCCATATCGATATTGACCCGGCCGAAATCGGGAAGAACGTTCCCACGGAGATTCCGATTGTGGCTGATGCAAAAGCGGTATTGGAAGAGCTCAACAAAACGGATTTCCATGTTCCGGATATTTCCGAATGGACAGAGCACTTGGATGAGTACCAAACAAAATATCCGTATAAAACGCCGGAATCAAAGGAGAATGAGTTGTCTTCACCGCATGTGATCGAAATGATTCACGAAATCACTAACGGAGAGGCCATTATCACAACAGATGTCGGACAGCACCAAATGTGGACCGCCCAATACTATCGCTTTAAAGGTCCACACAAATGGGTTACCTCCGGAGGACTGGGATCGATGGGCTTTGGTTTTCCATCAGCGATCGGCGCGCAAGTTGCCGACCCTGAAAGGACGGTTGTTTCCATTTCAGGAGATGCGGGCTTCCAAATGTGTCTTCAAGAGTTGTCAGTCGTAAAGGAACTTGGGTTGCCGATCAAGATCGTTATTTTAAACAATAAATGTCTTGGAATGGTTCGCCAATGGCAGGAAAAGTTCTACGAGGAGCGTTATTCCCAGTCGTTGATTCCCGAGCAGCCTGACTTTATCAAACTTGGCGAAGCATATGGGATTAAAGGCTATAAAGTGGAAAACGCCGAGGAAGCGAAAGCCATTTTTGAAAAAACATTTAATACTCCGGAGCCGGTTATCATTGATTGCCGTGTCATCCAGGAAGAGAATGTCTATCCAATGGTTGCCCCAGGCACAGGACTACATGAAATGATTGGGGTGGGACAATGAAACGTGTTGTAACATTAACAGTCAACAATAATAGTGGTGTCCTTAACAGGATTACCGGACTGTTTTCCAAAAGACAGTTTAACATCGAAAGCATCACCGTCGGACCAACGATGAACCCGGGGATTTCCAAAATGACATTAATCGTTCCGATTGAAGATCCGGCGAAGATGGAACAGCTTTTAAAACAACTGCAAAAACAGATAGATGTTTTAAAAGTGACAGACATTACAGATAAGAGAATGGTCACAAGGGAACTGGCATTAATCAAAGTCACTTGCCCGCCGGCAATTCGCAGCGAAGTATACAGCATCATCGAACCGTTCAGGGCAACCGTCATTGATATGGGCAAGAACATTATTACCGTCCAAGTCACCGGCGAACCTTCAAAGGTTGAAGCATTTATCGACCTGTTGAAGCCGTATGGCATTAAGGATATTTCTCGAACAGGCGCTACGGCGTTTGTTCGGGAACATCAAATACAAGAAACATCAGAACAATCAATTTTACAATTATAAAAGAGGAGATGGAAATTATGGCAAAAGTATATTACAACAACGAAATCAACGAGGCAGTACTACAAGGAAAGAAGATTGCGATCATGGGTTACGGTTCTCAAGGGCATGCCCATGCAAGCAACTTAAAAGATAACGGATTTGACGTTATTGTAGGTGTAAGACCAGGAAAATCTTTTGAGCAAGCAAAAGAAGACGGACATGAAGTATATCCGGTAAAAGAAGCGGCTGCCCAGGCAGATATCATCATGATCCTCCTGCCGGATGAAAGACAAACAGCTGTATATGAAAATGAAATCAAACCTGAATTGACTGAAGGAAAAGCATTGGCATTCGCCCACGGATTCAACGTGCACTTTAACCAAATTGTTCCTCCTTCAAACGTTGACGTATTTCTTGCAGCACCAAAAGGACCTGGCCATTTGGTAAGACGTACATTCCAAGAAGGTGCGGGTGTACCGGCTCTATTCGCTATTTATCAAGATGCCACAGGCAAAGCAAGAGATATTGCATTGGCATATACAAAAGGAATTGGAAGTGCCCGTGCCGGCGTATTGGAAACAACTTTCAAAGAGGAAACAGAAACAGATCTTTTCGGAGAACAAGCAGTTCTTTGCGGTGGAACAACAGCGCTTGTAAAAGCTGGTTTCGAAACGCTTGTCGAGGCTGGATATCAGCCGGAATTGGCATACTTTGAGTGCTTGCACGAATTGAAATTAATCGTTGACCTTATGTATGAAGACGGATTGGCAGGTATGCGCTACTCCATCTCCGATACAGCACAATGGGGAGACTTCGTATCCGGTCCGCGTGTTATTGATGAAGGTACAAAAGAGCGCATGAAAGAGATCTTGAACGATATTCAAACAGGGAAGTTTGCAAAAGGCTGGCTGTTAGAAAACCAGTTGAACAGACCGGAATTTAATGCAATCAACCAACGGGAAAGTGAACATCTCATTGAAAAAGTAGGCCAAGAGCTTCGCGAAATGATGCCATTTGTCAAGGCCGGCAAAAAGAAAGCCGACAAGGAAGTGGTGACCAGTGCGAAAAATTGACATCTTTGATACAACACTTCGCGATGGAGAGCAGTCGGCTGGCATTAATTTAAATACAGCCGAGAAGCTTGAAATTGCCAAGCAATTGGAACGCTTTGGAGTAGATGTAATGGAGGCGGGCTTTCCCGCCGCCTCTCCAGGCGATTTGGATGCGGTGCGGCAAATTGCTTCCACCATCAAACATTCATCTGTTACAGGATTGGCCCGTTCAGTAAAATCTGACATCGATGCAGCCTGGGAAGCCCTCAAAGTGGCTGAATGTCCAAGACTTCACGTCTTTATTGCCACTTCACCGATCCATATGACTTATAAGTTAAAGCAAACTCCTGAACAGGTCGTTGAAACGGCAGTTGAATCGATTAAATATGCGAAGCAATTTTTCCCGATTGTGCAATGGTCAGCAGAAGACGCATTTCGCTCTGATCCGGCGTTTCTTGCCCATATCGTGGAACAGGCCATCAAGGCTGGCGCTTCAGTCATCAACTTGCCCGACACGGTTGGTTATGCGACTCCGCATGAATATGGAGCGATGTTCAAGTATATGAAAGAGAATGTTCCAAACGTTGAGCAGGTTAAATTGTCTTCCCATTGCCACAACGATCTCGGCATGGCAGTAGCAAACACGCTTGCCGCAATTGAAAACGGCGCTGATCAAGTGGAGGGTACGATTAATGGAATCGGGGAAAGAGCCGGTAACGCGGCCCTTGAGGAAGTGGGAGTCGCCCTTTATACGAGGAAAGATGCTTACAATGTTGAAACAAACTTGACGCTGAACGAAATCAAACGCACGAGTCAGCTTGTCAGCCAATTGACCGGAATGGTCATCCAGGCGAACAAAGCTGTTGTTGGAAAAAATGCGTTTGCCCATGAATCAGGCATCCACCAAGATGGCGTGTTAAAAGAGCCGACCACATATGAAATTATTACTCCGGAGCTTATAGGCGAAACATCCAACAACTTGGTGCTTGGAAAACATTCCGGCCGCCACGCGTTCCATGAGCGTGCGAAAGAAATGGGTTTCCTCCTTGATAAAGAAGCTTTAAACGAAGCATTCAAAGAATTTAAACAATTGGCAGACCGCAAAAAAGAAATTACGAAAGAAGATTTGTGGACTATTTTGACGCACCAGCAGTTGAAAGCCGAAGAGACAGCTATTTATGAACTTGAGTCTATTCAAGTTCAATACGGTACAGAACATATCCCCACAGCTACAGTACAGGTAAAAATTCCAGAAGGAACGGTCGTAGAAGATGCCTGCACCGGAGCCGGCAGCGTAGAAGCGATTTTTAACGCGCTCGAACGGATTGTAGATGGAAAAGTGAACTTGCTTGACTACAGGGTATCTTCTATTGGCAAAGGAAGAGATGCGCTTGGAGAAGCCGTCGTGAACTTGACTTTTAATCATACTGAAGAACTAACAGGCAGAGGTACGGCGCAAGATGTATTGGAAGCATCGGCCAAAGCGTATTTGAACGCTATCAACCGTTCGTTGCTGCAAAAGCAAATGGAAGAGCTCGTAAAGTCATCGGTGTAATATAAATATGAAGGAGGAAACACGGGATGAAAAAACGGGTAGCTGTACTCTCTGGAGACGGTATTGGTAAAGAAGTAACGGAAGCGGCAGTTGCCGTGTTAGATTCAATTGGCCGCCGCTTTCACCATAAGTTTGAGTGGGTGTATGGTTTACTTGGAGGGGCAGCCCTAGACGAAGCCGGCCATCCCATTCCGGAAGAAACAATCAAGATTTGTGAGGAAAGCGACGCTATTTTACTTGGTGCGATCGGCGGCCCGAAATGGGATCACTTTCCGAAAGAACTGCGGCCGGAAAAAGGACTTCTCCAAATACGAAAACACTTTGAGCTAAGTGTGAACTTGAGACCCGTGCAAGCATACAAAACGCTTCTAGCCTTCTCCCCATTAAAAGAAGAAGTAGCCGAAGGTGTGGACCTTGTATTCGTAAGGGAACTAACGGGGGGCCTTTATTTTGGAGAACCGAGCTACCATACAGACGATCAAGCCGTGGATACGTTAGTTTACGGCCGTGAAGAAATCGAACGTGTCGTCAGATTCGCATTTGAGTTGGCAAAGCAACGGAGAAACAAGGTTTCTTCGATCGATAAAGCGAATGTACTGGAGTCGAGCAGATTATGGCGAAAAATTGTGGAAGAAGTGGCTGCCGAATATCCAGAAGTAGAATATGAACATATGTTAGTAGACTCTGCATCTATGAAGCTAATCACTTCTCCCGCTTCATTTGATGTCATTGTCACCGAGAATATGTTTGGCGATATTTTAAGTGATGAAGCATCCGTTATTGCAGGATCGCTCGGAATGCTGCCATCCGCAAGCCTTCGCGCAGATGGTTTTGGCTTATATGAACCTGTACATGGGTCTGCGCCCGACATCGCTGGACAAAATAAAGCAAACCCGGTTGGAGCCATCTTATCCGGTGCCATGATGCTTCGCAGTACATTCGGCATGAACCAGGAAGCAGCGGCAATTGAAGAAGCGGTCAGAAACGTTCTTGAAGACGGTTATTTTACGGGTGAGTTTAAAGTTGACGGCAGCAATGTATTAACAACAACTGAAATGACTGAAAAAATCATTGAAGAAATTGAGAAGGAACTTATTTCAGACCATATTTTAGCGGCTTATTCGTGAGGTGTGACAGTTGGGCAAAACAATTATTGAAAAAATATGGGAAAAACATGTAGTACACAGAGAAGAAGGTAAACCTGACCTTCTATATATCGACCTTCATCTTGTTCATGAAGTAACTTCTCCGCAGGCGTTTGAGGGATTGCGGTTAAACAATCGCAAAGTGCGCAGGCCTGATCTCACATTCGCGACGATGGATCATAACATTCCAACACGCTTGAATGAAGAAGTAACGGACCCAATCGCCCAGAAACAAATGACTACGCTGGAGAAAAATTGCTTGGAATTTGATGTTCCACTTGCTGGAATCGGACATCCGAACCAGGGAATTGTTCATGTTATCGGGCCGGAACTCGGGCTAACACAGCCTGGAAAGACAATCGTTTGCGGCGACAGCCATACATCGACACATGGAGCATTTGGCGCTCTTGCTTTCGGTATTGGAACAAGCGAGGTTGAACACGTACTGTCCACACAAACATTGTGGCAGTCAAAGCCAAAAACAATGAAAGTCGAAGTAAAAGGAGATCTTGGTCCGGGCGTAACGGCAAAAGACTTGATCTTGGCCATCATCGCCAAATATGGTGTGAACATCGGAACAGGCCACATTATTGAATATACCGGGGAAGCGATCCGGAATTTGACGATGGAACAACGAATGACAGTATGCAACATGTCTATTGAAGCCGGTGCAAGGGCAGGCTTGATCAGCCCGGATGAAACGACCTTTGAATATTTAAGAGGCCGTGAACATATCCCCGCAGGTGAGGCGTTTGATAGATTAGTTGAAGAATGGAAAGGACTCGCGTCTGACCCGGATGCACAATATGATTCAGTCATTGATATTGATGCCTCCGAGATCGAGCCCTTTGTTACATGGGGAACAAATCCTTCCATGGGCGTCGGGATTTCAGAACCAATTCCAAAGCCTGAAGATGCCAAAAATGAAGCTGAAAGAGAATCCATTGAGCAAGCGCTCGAATATATGGGTCTTGAAGGCGGAGTAAAAATGACCGATGTAGATATTCAATATGTATTTATCGGATCGTGTACGAACTCCAGAATGGAAGATTTACGTTCGGCGGCTAAAGTATTGGAAGGCAGAAAAGTAAAAGGCGGCGTAAACGCCATTGTTGTCCCCGGATCACGAACAGTCAAAGCCCAGGCGGAAAAAGAAGGTTTAGATAAAATCTTCCTTGATGCCGGATTTGAATGGCGCGAGACAGGATGCAGCATGTGTCTCGCCATGAATGCGGATCAAGTGCCTCCGGGCATGCGCTGTGCTTCGACGTCCAACCGGAATTTTGAGGGACGTCAGGGGAACGGCTCCCGTACACATCTCGTCAGCCCTGAAATGGCTGCTGCTGCGGCGGTTGAAGGCCGATTCGTTGACGTGAGAAACTTATTGAAAGGGGAGGTGCTCACATGAAACCCATTAAAGAAGTAACGAGTGTCATCACCCCGCTGGACCGTTCCAACGTAGATACAGACCAGATTATCCCGAAGCAATTTTTAAAGCGGATTGAACGTACCGGATTTGGGAAATTCTTATTCTATCATTGGCGTTTTCACGATGACGGTACGGAAAAGCCGGATTTCGTATTAAACAAACCTGAATATAAACATAGCGAGATTCTGGTTGCGCGGGAAAACTTCGGCTGTGGTTCTTCGCGTGAGCATGCTCCTTGGGCATTGGGCGACTATGGATTCCGTGTCGTCATCGCACCGAGCTTTGCCGATATTTTTCACAGCAATTGCTTTAAAAATGGCATTTTGCCTATTCAATTGGAAGAATCGAAAGTCGAAGAACTGCTGCAAGCAGGGAAGGAAAAGCCGTTGCAAGTCACAGTCAATCTTGAGACTGAAACAATCAACACAGCGGATGGGAACAGCTATTCATTTTCCATTGATCCGTACCGCCGCCAAATGTTGTTGAATGGCTGGGATGAAATCGCCTTGACATTGCAGTTGGAAGATGAAATTACGGCTTATGAAAAATCAATCGCTAAATAAGTAAGGAAGACTTGACGCTGGCTTGGAGACCAGCGGGCAAGTCTTTTTTATGTGAGCGCATGGATTGAAATGCTTTATAGTTAAGATATACTCTCGGCATTCCAAACGAGTAAATTCCTGAATTCCCAAAAATTTACTGGAAATGGAGTGTAATCTGATGAGGAGATGGTCATTTTCATA
>NZ_JAFBFH010000008.1 GCF_016909185.1 Siminovitchia thermophila
ATGAAAATGACCATCTCCTCATCAGATTACACTCCATTTCCAGTAAATTTTTGGGAATTCAGGAATTTACTCGTTTGGAATGCCGAGAGTATATCCTAATATGGAGGTAAGAGGGGTCCGTATATCATGGGAGATATTTGTAATCATTTTCTTTCTTTCTATTTCAAGAAAATTTGTCTTTTCTCTTTTTTGATGATATTTCTTCATAAAACGATTCATGGAATTTACAAGACTTGTCAATTGAGTGTTGGAATAGTGCACTCGCAAATGAGTAATAAAATCGTTAGATATAGACTCTTCTATATCCCTTTGAATTTTCACGATTTGTTTATTGATGGAAATCTTATCATAAATAAATCCCAGCACAATAATCGCCAACAAGATGAGAATCAGCCACATCATTTTTTATCACCTGCAAACCGATAGCCAATTCCCCATACGGTCTGAATATATTTTGGGGCAGAAGGGTCTGCTTCGATTTTATTGCGCAAGCGATTAATATGAACCATGACTGTATTATCGTCAGTAAGGAAATCCTCTTTCCAGATTTGGGAAAAGATTTGTGTTTTGCTGAATACTTTTGCAGGCTGAGAAAGCAGAAGCTCCAGAATGGCAAATTCCTTAGCCGTTAACATAATTTTTCTATTTTTAATTTTGACTTCATATGTATCTCGGTTCAACTCTAAATCATTAGATTTAAGAATTTTTTTGGGTTCTTCATTGTTTATTTCATTAAGATAAAGGTAGCGTCTGAGCTGGGCTTTCACTCTTGCAAGGAATTCGCCAATAAAAAAAGGCTTAGAAATATAATCATCAGCTCCAATCCCTAAACCTAATACTTTATCCTGTTCTCCCCCCTTGGCGCTTATGATCATCACGGGTGTATTTTTATGTTGTCTGATGTGCTGCAGCACTTCCAATCCATCCATTTTTGGCATCATGATATCCAAAATGATCAAATCATAATCAAAGCTATTTATACATTCCAGCGCATCTTTTCCATTATCAACAAGTTGAGTATCATATCCTTCATTTTTCAGTGTTCTCTGAATTAAATAACTAATCTCTTTGTCATCTTCGGCAACCAGTATCTTGGAAAGACCCATGAGTATCACCTCAACGATTTTTTAGATACACTTTGATCCTATCACATCCTATTTAAAATTTTAACACTTTTTTTAAAATAATAAGAAAGGGCTATCCCATTTTAAGTCAGCACCATGAATAAACTCCAAGATGGATAAACAAATTCCGGCACTTCCTTCTAAAAGCCCTGGTTTTTGTAATTCTTTGTTTTCATAATCAATAAACCCGAAGGGGGTATCCGGATTATAGCGATCTATTAGCAAATTTGCATATTCATTTAATCTCTCTTTATATAGGGAAAAATACTCTTCCTCTTTTCTTATCATTTTATGGAGGATATGCATGTTCCCGGACACACCATGACAAAAACTGAACCCGCTCACGCTAGTATCTGTTAATTCTTTTTTCATGATTGAAGTATAAGCATCAACAGTTTCTCTTATTAAACCTTTTTCATTCAGAACTTTCCCTGCAAGATATAGGGAATAGGCAATCCCGGGCATTCCGTAGCACCAAGCATCCGGAAACTCTACATTGCTGTTTGTCTCGCCAAACACTTCATGCTCAAAGGAGATGATATCCGGCCAGGAAATATCTTCTTCCCTTACTCTTTTCTTGCTTAATAACCATTGAGAGATATCCCATATTGCTTCCCTTTGCCCCTTAACTTCGAAACCCTCAAGGCTGGCTCCAGCCAAAACTGCAAGCGGGCCGGCAATACCATGGGACATGCCGCAATTAAAGTTGCCATTAGGATACATCGTTTGATAGTCTTGATTGAATTGATATTGCCTCGGAATATACCAGCCGGGAACCTTTTTGCCGTCAATATTGATTTCTTTTGTTAAACGAACAAGGTTATCCATAACTTCTTTATATAAACACTGCGCAGTTTCCCCCATCCTTAGCTCCCGTAAATAGACCGCTAAGCCTGACAGCCCTGACATGGGATCATACCAAAAAGGAGAAGTCCCTTTTACTTCTCCGAAAGTCTCGAACCCTTCCCTCAAGAATTGTTTAATTCTTTCAAAAGCTAAACTATTTAGTTCCTGAAGGAACCCCGTATAGCGCTGCCCCCCTCTTGAAGCATGCATGACGGCAAAGGCTATTCCTGTTAATCCGCTGTATAGAGATACATCATCTAGTCTATTAATTCCCATTTCCTTATGTAAAGCCATTAAATAGTCATGAGTGACGGCATCCCATCCTTCATCCGGATACAACAGATCTAGCTTTGAATAAAATAAAATGATGCCAGGATATCCCTGAGATAAAGAGCAGCTTTCCCAGGGATTCCTCCCTTCTGCATTGCGGTTGGAGTCTGCGCAAGCTATATCTTTAACCCACTTTGGATCTTTCATTTTATAAGCTATGTCATTGATTATCTGCCTCATGTTAATGATGGCGGATTGATCATCCAATTTTCCCATGTCTAATTCTCCTCTTTCACTCTTATCCTTCCCGAACAACTAATTTTTCTATTTAACCCAATCCCGGCTATTCCATCTCAATAGTGTAAAAGAATAGGTGAGGACAATTACAAGTATAAGAAACCATAAATAGGAGGACTCTGCCTCAAGCAAAAATACAAACATTTCCTGGCTGCCAAACAGCAATATATCGAATACATCGCTGAGATACACGGATATAAAGAGTAAAAACAAGTAAGTTATTACAGAAATAATCGTATTTGGCAGTATGACACTTAATAAACTGGCAATTCCGATAAGGGCAATGAAAATGAAAAATACACCAAGATAATACTTCAGCTGATATATGTAAGCTTCCGCCACTCCCAAAACAGGTGCATTTTCATAATAAAAACTGACGGAGTCAGCCTTCGGGTAAAATATATATCCTGAAGCCGTTCCGACTGCAAAGGTGATCACCATAATTACAGCGACCATACCGATCAAGAGGAACCATTTTGCAAATAAAATCACTTTTAATGATAATGGTCTGATTGCCACCAGACGAAGCCCTCCCGATTGGTACTCGCCATTAATGCTATCGATGCACAGTACCGGCAAAATGATTAATACCATCAAATAATAGATTTTTTTCAAAAGAAAAATAGAGTAATTCAGCGAATTGAGAGGGACACTTTCTTCCATCGTAAAAAAAAGGTTCTCCGCCAGCAAAGATTGAGCCAGAATATAAACCATAAAGATAGAAAAAAACAAGATATTTTTTCTTCGACTATTCATTCTTTGCCATTCACTGGAAAGCAATCGATTCAACTTGTCTTCCTCCTTCTAAATTAAGTAATCTCTTTTTAAGAACACCAATAGTGAAGCCGCCGTTCCTAAGAAAATATAAGCGATCATTACAGCGAATATCCACCCCTTTAAAAACACATTATCCGTAAGCATTTGAACAACACCGCTAAACTGTATCTCAATCAAGGAAAAGTAGACGTACTGTGAATAGCCTATTGATTCGCCAAACATTCCAAGCAGTACTGGAAAAAGCATCGAAACTAGCAAAAATCCGACTGTTACAGCAAATGCAGATGTGGATGATTTGCTAATCACGCTCAAAAAAATCGTAACACTGGCCACAGCTGCCAGCGAAAGAAAAGATAGAAGATAATAGACTGCACTGTAACCCAAAGAGTAAATCGGCGTCACTGGCTCTATCTGAAAGAACAAATAGACTTCTTCGGCACTGTCGAAAAAGAACCATCCCGCCACTAAAGAACAGATGAAATAGAAGACCACAAGTAAAAAAAGATAAAGTAAAACTACCAAATTCTTTGCAAAAAACACGCTAGAAAAACGATGGCTTCTTTGCAGGACCATTCTAAGCTGGCCTGTTCTGTATTCATGGGTGAAGCTCATGATTATTATCAAAACAGCCACGAGATTGAAATACAGCATAAAAACCTCTGCAATACTCATAACAGGGAAATTGAACCAAAAAGAGTACTGCGGATCCGTTTTCTCAAGTACTTGATTGTTTTCGTGTGATTGGAGGACCGTAGCAATAACAAGTAAGGGAATGAGCAATAAGAAAAGAAAGGAGCTTTTTTTGCTCCATAGCCGCTCCCATTCGCATTGGAATAATGACCTCATTGGCCCATCAGCTCAATAAAGATTTCTTCTAAGTTTCTCTCTGATTTTTCAATGCTTGTTATTCCTATCTTCTCTTCAGCCAGCACTCTTCGGATATGTTGAAGTTCCTCTTCCGTACATATGGCTTCAAGCGTGTTTAAATCAAGTCTCTTAATTTGGATTTTCCCTTTTAGCAGAGAGAATGCTTTATCCGACTGTTCACAGCCGATTACCCACCTGGCTTTCCCAATGAGATCATCGATTCTTCCTTTCCATTTAAGCTCGCCTTCATTAATCATGACGACTTTATTGCATATATGCTGCAGTTCATCCAGCAAATGGCTAGATATCAAAAATGTCAGCCCTTTCTCATTTCTTAAATAAAGAATCAGTTCCCGCAAAAACTTCATCCCCATTGGATCAAGCCCATTGGCCGGCTCATCCAGAATAATCACTTCAGGGTCGCCCAGTAGCGCTTGAGCAATCCCCAGCCTTTGCTTCATCCCAAGTGAATAGGCGGCCACTTTATCGTCGCCCCTATCCTTTAAACCGACTAATTTCAACACTTCCTCCACTTTTTTGTTTTGTTCAGACTTAGGGATATTGGGATGGAGCTTAATTAAATTCTTCAAATTTCCCCTTCCAGTCATATAGTCGAAAAAAATCGGCGTTTCAACAATGGCTCCAACTCGCTTTAATGCTTGGCTCCGATTTTTTATAACTGAATGCCCAAGTACTAGAATATCCCCTTCAGAAGGCTTTACGAGCCCCATGATAATTCGGATTAATGTCGTCTTGCCGGCTCCATTTGGTCCCAAAAACCCACAAATGTCACCCTTCTCTATATCAAAGTTAACATCATGAAGCAATTTTCTTCGTTTTATCGATTTTGATACACTTCGCACTTCTAAAACCTTCGGATCCATGCATGCACCCCACTCTGCTTCCCATTGCAGGAAAACTGTTTTATTTGCAAATATATTATCATTATATATTTAAGAATCTTTTTCTTAATTCTTACTTTTTTCTTAACAAGGGAAGATAAGCCAAAGGATTTTGTTGTTACAGATTTATCAAACACTGCTGTTTTAAGTCAAAATGAAAATATATCATTTGAAACTAATGGGTTAATAAGAGGTAATCTCGGGTTTCATAAATAAAAAAGACAGATCTATATTCACTAGCGTCGCACAAAATATATTTAACTATTCTGTAAATAAAATTTCATGAAAAAGTGCCAAAAAGGCAAAGCCTTAAGCAAAGGTGGCAATGTCCATTTGGTAAAAATATACAATTATACAGAGGGGACGACGACAAACAATAAGCTAAGTTTTCTCTTCAAAACGCCGAATCCATACGTATGCGGGCTTCCAAGTGGCTGCCTTTAGCCATCGGCTGATACGAAGTAGTGTTTTCTTACTCTTCGTCTCCAACTGGATGAGCATATGCAGGCATTAGGTAATGAGCGCCAGGTAGATCTGGTTTTGTATCGCTGTTTCACTCATTCCATAGAAGTGTTTGATCTCTACATGTTGCTTGAGCCATTTGAAGAATAGCTCAATTGCCCAGCGCGAACGGTAGATCTCACTTACTTCGGCGGCTTCCAGATCAAACCGGTTGGTGATCAGCCGAAGGACATTCCCTTTGGTACCTACCACTTCTAACAGCCGAAAAAAGTTTTCCGCTCGGTTTTAAGTAGAACCGATAAGCACCATCTTATCCGATATGACCGTGCTTCCCTCAGGCAGGGAGACGGATTCCACCTCACGGATGACGGCATTCTTCTTCAGTCTGGATACGAAGAAATAGCCCTCATCTGTCATGCGGTCGAAACGTTCATAGTCGACGTATCCACGGTCAAACACATACATGGCTTCCTTGTCATCCACGAGAACCTCCAGCTGGTTTCTATCATGTTCTTTCGCTACCGTGATGACTGCCTTTTCAGGATAGACGGTGTCCTTGTCCATGAAAACGAGACGCAGATGAAGCTTTACGCCAGCTTTGGTCTTCCGGAATTCTGCCCATTTTTTGTAGTTCGTCAGACTCAGTGGAAGCGTACTTAAATCAATGATTTTAAGGGGCAAATTCCTTGTGCTGGGATGGCGAAATTCTTGAATCTTCCTCACAAGATCCAGGAACAGCGTTGAAAGGATAGCTGGATCTAGTATTAAACCGCACTGGCAAGTTCGTGGTTATCAAAAAATCCCTCTATTGCAATACGGCGGGTAGTCGCTTTTCGTTTGATAATAGATTGGAAAGTTAAGTTAGGATATTCTTGTTCAATAGCCTCTTGCATAGGCTCATTTTCTTTTACTCTAGCATCTATCAAACTAAACAGGATGCCAGCCACTTGCAGATCAGGATTCAAGAACTCCCTGGAAGCCTGGACGATATCCAAAAATTTCGGGATCGCGTAGTATGTAAACATGGAGCCGTCAAACATGATCACCACATAGCTACCGCCGTCCGACTTTGTATTCAATGGCATTAGGGTCTGCTCAGACAAAGAGGGCGGAGTATCGATAATAATCCAGTCGTAGTCTTCCAACACTGGCTGCAACGCCTTTTCCAAGGCATCCAATTTAAGCTCTTTTTCAAACATTTTCTTGGTCAACGTGGCCAAAAAATCATTCGCTGGAAGCAGGCCAGGTTATCCTTGATATTAATAATGTATTTGGCGTGCATCCCCGGTTAAGATGGCCTCCAGGACCGTCTTCTCCTCAAACACATTGCAGATGTCAAACTTCCCGGTCAGCAGGCTTGTCAAGTTCCCCTGACCGTCCATATCCACTGCCAAAACTTTTTCCTCCCGGTTTAACAGATAGGACGTAATCCCGCTGGATGTTGACTTGGCACAACCGCCTTTGGAGATAGTGGAACTTGATTTTTCTCCTTTAATGCTTTCCATTTTTCTTGAGGTAAAAGATATTCTTCAAAATCCTTATATTGTCTACTTCCTACGACCCACATGTCCCCAGAACGAAGATGATTACATAATTCTGAAAAGATACCGAACTCATAGTAATGACGATCAATACCATTTTCTTTCATCACATGCTTGAACCATTTCCATCGGAGCTGTTTCAGGGATTTTTCTTTTTCCTGTTTGGTTTATTTCCTTTAACATCTCTAGTGCCCGAAATAAAGTATGGCTCGCTTTAGAAGCTTTAAATACATACGTTCTTAATAATCTAGGTGCAAATTTCCGAAAATGTCCATAATGATTATCTAGTAGATCTAAATAATCAAATTCTGCTGGTCTGGCTAGTTCTTCAGCCTGTTCCACTGATTTTACAAATTGTTCCCATGAAATGATAGATTGTAAAGATTCAAATGGGTCTTGTTCTAATTCTTTTGCTTCAATTAAAGCCTTTCCAACTTTTGCGTATAAACGAACCTTTTCATTAAGCTTTTCCGTCTTTTTGAAAATAGAATTTGATGCTCAAAAAAACCTTCGTAAAGATACATTCCTACGCGTCTACTACTCTGATAAAAAAGGTGTATACTTCTTGTTCGTAGGGAGTGACCCCATCTTTTTGTAATGAAACTGCATATAAGTCTGTTTTGAATTTTTTATATGAAAATTGTTCTTCACTAAGCCGTTTTTCTAACCAGTCCATATGCTGCGTGACAAGTGGATTGGCGTCGTATGAAAGATAGGAGAATGGAAATGGATTATTGAAAGAAAAACACGTTTTACAGGCATGATTTTCATCTTTTTTTTATCATTACAGAAGATGAAGAAAGTCACTTACCGGAGAGGGCGGGAAATCCCAAAGCCTACATGCTATCAGTTCGCAGGCTATACCACAGCTGGCAGTCCCGGAAAGAAAATAAGATATCACTTCTGCATAGACGAAATATTCGCTTCCGCTTTCCGTATCGTTTTTGAAAACATCCGCCTTTTTGATCTGTTCAAACCGCCTGGTCTGTTGCAGACCTTGGATGGCGTCATCTTCTGCCAGAATGTAGATGCGCCCTTCTGCCGGGATATCCGACAGCATATAGGCCAGAAATGCGGGAATGACCAGCAAAAACGCTTCCGGCATTACACGCAACGGCCAACCGGGAACCGGAGTAAAATACAAGACGGATGTGCAAGGATTTTGAAAAATATGGAGGATGGGAACGTATGGATAGATTATGCTCATAAACAAAAGTTTCCGCCCCTGCTTTTTCGGCAAACCAAACCTGTTATGATTGGAACCAAATTTGTTATACAATACACCAAATGTATTATGGTTCACACCATTTTCCCTCCTCTACGGGGGCAAGCGTGGCAGATTTAAATGAAGCAGCTGCAGCATGTGATATTCCGGGACCGATTGGAACCCATACATTCAGAAAGACGTTTCGGCTACAACTTTTACCAGGAACATAAAAATGTGGCCATGCTGCAAAGGATTTTTTGGTCATTCTTCTCCGGCCGTCACGTTGCGTTATATCGACATATCGGATGATAGACGATGCTGGATGACTTTCTATCGCAATTCACGGCGCATGAGGCTGGCACAGCGATGAACCGTGGAAGCTGACGTGCCGAGCAACTTGTAGAATAGCTTGGCGGCCGCTCCAGTTCTCTCCGGTGTTCATATTGGCTGCCTTTCAACATATGAGCGTTGCCTGATTCTCAAACACTCGTTCGTTACAGAACCTATTTCAACAAATGATTGACAAAACCCTCTCCAACCATTAAATTAAATGAAACCTTGTTTTTATATCTGGTTAACAATTGGAGGGAAAAGAATGACACCGGACCGGCAAAAGCTAAGAGGAATGATGATTGCGTCACTGTTTGCGGCCATAATCGGCATCTTTGCACAAATTACCATACCGCTTCCGTTAGTGCCTATTACAGGGCAAACGCTAGCCATCGGGCTTGCCGCCACCATTCTTGGTGCAAGATATGGAACATTATCAGTTTTGCTCTATATTTTAATGGGAGCTGTCGGAATCCCTGTTTTTAGCCAGTTTTCGGGCGGCTTTTCCGTACTGGTCGGGCCAACAGGCGGCTTTATCGTCGGGTTTATTCCGACAGCCTTTTTCGTAGGCTGGTACCTGGAAAAAACAGCCTTCAAATTTACCCAAGCAATGATTGCCAATACAATCGGGATGTTTATTACACTGTTATTTGGAACTGCTTGGCTCAAAATAGCTGCCAACTTGAGCTGGCCAGCGGCATTCGCCAGTGCTTTTGCACCGTTTATTGTGGTCGGCCTTTTGAAAGCGGCACTCGCTTCCTGGATCGGGGTTATTGTACGTAAAAGACTAACAATTGCCAACATATTGTTCGCGCCAAAAGAAAAATCCGCTTAAATGTGGAGCCGACTGCTTTACACAATTCATCCTTATTTGGGCGTTTCCGCGAACAAGTTACCGAAGTACAACGGCTATTTTCTAAAAATAAAATAAAGTCATAATCAAAGTGAAACTCCGCTTTGCGCCGTGGTATACTATAGAGTAAAGACGAATACGTCTTGAAAAAATAACATGTCAGGTGGGGATACCCATGAATTTGACAGAACAGGAGCCCGTTAATTTACACGATCTGCTATTAATCCGGCACAAAGAAAAAACATGGAAAAAAGGGGCGTATCTTTTTCAGGAAGGTGACAAAGCAAACGAAATTTATTATATTAAATCCGGCAAAGTACGAATCGGAAAAATAACGCCTGACGGCCGGGAAATTACCTTCAGAATTGTAAATGCCGAAGACTTTATTAGTGAAGTGCGGCTTTTTTGCACACTTTCAACATACACAGTTCATGCCAAAGCAATCGAAGACTGTGAATGCGCCATCATCCATAAAGATGATCTGGAAGAGAATTTGTTAATCAATCCCGGACTTTCCGCCGAATTCATGAAAATGATGGGCATTCACCATCAAAAAACCCATTCTAAATTCCGCGACCTTATATTGCATGGAAAAAAGGGCGCTCTCTATTCAACACTCATTCGTATGACAAACAGCTATGGCATAAAAACAGACAATGGAATAATCATTGACTTATCTTTGACAAACCAAGAGCTTGCCAACTTTTGCGGCATGAGCCGCGAGGTCGTCAACCGTCTTCTTGGAGCTTTAAAAAAAGACGGAGTCATTTCTATCGCTGATGGAAACATCATCATCCACGACCTCCAATTCTTAAAAGATGAAATCCATTGCGAAAACTGCCCTGTCGACATTTGCAGAATAGATTAAGAGTGTGCTCTGTAAACACCACTAATCTTGTAATCTATGATTGTGAGGAGGATCAACCCAATGCACCCCAAATTTTTTTATAGTTTTGCGGCAGGCTATGTAGTGAGCATGTTGATCATATATCTGATATCCGGATACTTTTCATTGTCTTTTACCATCGGATCATTTATAGGTATTGCCCTATTCGGATTAGGATTACATTTGCTTAAAACAAGAAAAAGCTAAGTTCCTAAGGCGTTATGCGATTTTTGGTTTTTTCATTCCAAACGGGCGCCAGTCCAATCAGCCCCCTGCATGGCGATGGCGGTTTTCGCAATTTGTTCCGCCAACAGAATCGATATCGTTTTTCACTTCTCCAAGATTTCTCCTACAGTCAATGGGGACATGGGAAAAAGCCTTTATAAGCAAATACGAAATAGCAAAACCGAACAATTCATTTATAATGTTCGGTTTATTTGTGTAAAAAAATCCCTATCATCGCAACATCAACATATTTCGCTTTCCGCAGCTCTCTTCAGCTTCCTCGGAAAGCAAAGGTCGCTTTCCTGCGGGATCTTCAGCTCGAGCTATTCCCGCATATGTTGACTACGCTTAAAAGCTTGCGTATCATACACTAGGACAATTTATCCGGCATGTAAGGTGCCGTAAAACTCCCACTTCAAAACATGAGGGTGATACAAAAGGTCTAAGTGTGAGAAAACGGCACCTAAATGCCCGATTGGTTCAACTAACATCAGTAGGAGATGGAAGAAAACTCCTACTGAATGAAGTTTCACTTGATCCCGCATGTAAGGTGCCGGTAAAATGAAACACAACTTTTATATTTTGATCATTCTTTCTATCATTTGATCAGAGGCGAAATGTATCAAAGCTCGTAAAAGATTATCACTAGCTGTTTTAATTGGCAGTGTTCTACTATCTATTAGTCTCATCATTCTTAAAAGCAAGGGCCTTTATTTACAGTTAGGAATTCAACCAAACGGATTTAACCACATGGAAATAAGCCTATTCCTAACAATCTTGGTAATTATTTCTGGATTGGTTGTATTATCACAAAGCATCAAAGATATCGTTATTAAAAGACTTTTTATAACCATAGGCGTTGTGATTATATTCATGAAAATATTTTCACACTGGATAACGTATGACCGTTTAGAATACACTCATTTTACTTCACCCGACGGTAAAGAAGAATTTCTCGTCATTGAATCAACTGTCAGTGAATTATATCAAATAACTAAAAATCCATTTCTCATAATTTATCGACCATAAGAGGCTATCGTGGATTTCAACCGTTTCGTACGGGTAGTTATCAATTAGAGTGGATTGATCCAAACACCTTGAAAGTATCTT
Organism: Siminovitchia thermophila; assembly: GCF_016909185.1. Classification (GTDB taxonomy): domain Bacteria; phylum Bacillota; class Bacilli; order Bacillales; family Bacillaceae_C; genus Siminovitchia; species Siminovitchia thermophila. The sequence continues at coordinate 11,698 of NZ_JAFBFH010000008.1, forward strand.
ACTTGAAGAAAAGCACTTCAGGATATATAGATGTTCTTATTGAATATAAAAAAGATAAGTAACCGAGCCTTTCGCTACTATTGAACAGGCTCGGTGTTTTAAATCCTACTGTTTGTTCATTTTCTTGCTTATGGTGTCTCTGAATGCTGAAGCTACTAGTTGTCCGTCACTAAGTGAATAGGGAGGAACGTCAAATACACCCGTACATTTCCACCTCAGCTCAAGAATTCCTGGCTCGCTAGAATTCAACAAATATTCACTTTGAGATTTTACTAGCTTAAGATCCCCAAAAAATCTATTCATCAAGAAGGACGAGTATCTAGTTAGATACAAAAAAGAATAATACTCTTTGACAACTTCATTTAGTTTTCTATTACTACTGAGCAAAATCTTTCCTATATTAACAGCATCAATATCAGCTAGTAAATCATCAGAGCTAAACATGCTTCACTTTCGTCTTTATGGCCAATCACTTCCATTGCTGCATCATATGGTGTTGAGTGTTTCGAAGAATTGGCTGCTTCACCGGTAACTGTAAGTAAGTCTCCACCCCAACCTGCAAGATCAACCAGAGAGTGACTCCTTAAAAAGAATAGTTGACTGATTTTTCTGTGGTTTTCTCCGGTTCCGGTGGCACGGACCATGCTACACTACTCGTTTCTCACCTCCCCGCAATCCTCGTGTAACTGAAATTCATTATCATGCCAATATTACTTATATACAGAGGCCTCCTCCAAAATAGAAAACTCTTTTTCTTCTCCGTAGTTGAGGATGATGACCTCTGTTTTATCATCATCCTCCAACAGATGTAGCAGCTTTTCATCTTTATTCATCATCGTTTCAATTACCGGAAACTGTTGAACCATGACTTCCAAAACGTCGGGCCGGGGTGTGGTGTGGCTGTTCGGAAATTGATGGTTCGGAATCACGTATTCAACATCAAGCAGATGTTTCACAACATATGCCGCCTCTTCAGGTCCCATTACAAACTGCCCCGAGGCTGAAAGGATGGCCACGCTCGGTTTGTAAAAGTCTTGAATAATCTTCATATCGGCCATCATTGTAGTATCTCCTGAATGATAGAGCGTCCTGTCGCCATGAAAATTGAATATATACCCGGCAGGCTGGCCCCCATATATCGGTGTTCCTTCCGTTTCACCATAAGATGAAGTATGCATCGCTTGTACCATCGTGACCTTCACATCATCAAGGTAAATAGAACCTCCATAGTTTAATAAATGAACATTAGAATAGCCCTTTTGCAGCAAGATCATTCCAAAATCGTACTGTGCCACTATTAGAACATCAGGATTGGCGTTTTCCACCTCTTCTAAGCCCTGGGTATGATCAAAGTGGCCATGAGTAATAAACACTGCATCAATCGTACGTAAAAATGCCGGCTTTGTGTACTCTTCAGGACATCCCGGGTTTAAACTCAAAAAAGGATCAATTAAATAGCGTTTCCCCTCCTTGCTCGTCAACAAATAACATGCATGTCCCAGTCTTAAAACCTTCATGATAACTCCTCCTTCATTTATTTTAAAATAAGTATTACCGGCTAATGGATGAGAGCGCCAAACAGTCATCTGGCCGAAGAACACCGAACAGCATTTCAAAAAATCTTACAAGGAAACTGGTTCTTTTTTTACTTTAAAAGCGGGCATGACCTTTTCAGCAACTAATTCCATGGAACGAAGTACTTGCTCATGTGGTAAGCCACCAAAATTCATCAGCATCATAATATGGTCACAGCCAGCATCCTCATACTTCTTCAAGCGGTTAATCACATCTTCCGGAGAGCCAATCAGCAATTGTGCCCGCTCTTCAAGGTCTTCAAATTGCGCATTCCTGCCGTATTGACGTGTATCCAAATAAAGATTTACATGTTTCTTTGCGATTTCTCTCGCTTCCTCCCGTGATTCAGCGACAAATGTATGGACAGCGAGCGGAATGTTTATTTTCTTTTCATCATGGCCAGATTCACGGTACACGTTCTTGTAGCGATCAATTATTTCTTTCAACTCTGAAATAGACTTGCTCGCCACATAAGGAACGCCCATAAATGCTATATCCCATCTTCGCGACAAATTCCGCTCCCCTTGGACTTAATGTGCCTATCCAAGTAGGAACTTCTTTTTGCTTCGGTAACATCTCCAATTTCACATCAAAAAGTATTCCCCTCTATGAGAAAATGTTTCTCCAGTCCACGCCTTTTCGAGTACCGCCAGCGCGTCGTTAAATCGAAAGGCTTTATCCTTTTCGTCAATATGAAACCCGGGGTAAATACCCGCTTCCCAATCCAAGATTTAAGCGTCCATTGCTTAAAACATCCAATAGTGCATAATTTTCAGTTTTTTTAAATGGCAACGTAACAATCGATACTCCTAAACGAATATTTTAGGTCCTCTCTGCCGCCACCGATAACAGCATTTGCGGGGTTGTTAAAATGCCATACTCGCTAAAATGATGTTCCGCGAACCAGACAGAATGATAGCCAAGCTGATCTGCCCTCTCCGTTTGCTCTAATACTTCATAAAGCAATTGCTCATGCGTCCGACTCATTTTTTCTTTATATTGATCAAATACAGTAAATAAACCAAATTCCATACTGACCTCCTCCCAGAAAATCTTTTTGGCAACAAAAAAAGCCGGCAGTAAAAGAACAGATGTTACGGCTATCCGCCTTGCATCGTGTTTCTTAAACTACTGGCTTGTCATCCACTTACCTGGAAAAGATGAGTATCCCTTCCACGTAGATAATCCAGTCTCGCGCAATAAATGAAGCGCTTTCATTAGCAAGTATACTCTATATCTTTTTGACATTCAAGCCATTTTTCTACATATTACACAATTAAGTAAACTCAAAGCTTGGCTAATATTCCGTATTACTTCATATCGTGATAACGTTCATAAGCAGTAATAATGGATTGAATCACAGCGCGCTGTCCCGGAATGAGCAGCTTTGTTTCCACCTCTTGAATAATCTCTTCAACGCCATTTTTAATACACTTTCCACGGACCAAAGACGAAATAAATTCATTTGTCATCTTTAAGATGAAAGTAAAAGAAGCATCCACAATCATATCCGTTGACTTATCAATAATCAGGATGGCCCCGATCACCTTCTGTGTTTCATAAATCGGAGTACCTTTCGGGAACTGCGCAAAACCGGCAGTCAGAACATGATTCTTTTTCGTAACCACTGTCAATCCCCCTTTCAACCGTCTTTATATAGTAAATTTTCAAACTATTTATCACACTTATCTTATATAATCGAAGAATTATTCGTCAAGGAACGTTGCATACGTACTTTTCATTGTCACACTTGCTTTAAAAACTTCAATTTGGGGCCAGATTTTCCGATATTTGCCACCAACGCGAATCTTTTTTGTCAAAAATTTGAATGGATTATGAAGTTCATGTGAAATCGGTGTGAAGTGTGACTTTTGTCACAGAGAGGGGAAATCTGACGGAAGTATGATGGAATTAGAAATCAACGCGGGAGGGTGAGTACGATGGAACTAGAAAAAAGAACACCGGAAAGTGTCAACATTACTAAGGAACACCATCATTCGGAACCTAATTTAAAAGGAACACTTATCAGTGTGTTAGGCGTTGGAATCATCATTATTATTATGTGGGGCGCTACGTATTTTCTATATGCGGGCAGATAAAAAAAGAAAAGTAGGTGAAAAGACATGCATTTTCATAAATTTGAAAAGATCTGGTTGATTTTCGGAACATTATCACTTGCCGCATTCTTAACGATTGTTGGCGTAACCGCCTTTGCCCATGGGCATACGCCCGCTGGCGGGATGGATACGATCGATCCGGAGAAGGTGGCCGAGACACCGCCCTTTGATAAGCCGGGTGTAAGACAACTTGATGATGACACTTATGAAGCAGTGATTATCAGCCAAGCTTTTGGGTATCTTCCTGGAAAGATCAAAGTTCCGGCAGGAAAAGAAATTATATTTACATTAACAAGTACAGATGTTGTCCACAGCTTTACCATTGATAATACAAAAGTAAACATGATGGCTGTTCCGGGAAGAATTACCCACAAAAGCTATACGTTTGAAAAACCCGGAACATATTTGGTTCTTTGCAACGAATATTGCGGAGCCGGCCATCACATGATGTCAACCGAAATCGAGGTGTATGAACCATGATCGCTTTAGCAGACAGAAAATTGGCATTATGGAACATCAAAATCGCTTATATCGCATTTATTATCGGAACGCTTTGCGGTTTGCTTCAAGTGTTTGTCCGCAACGACTCCCTGGAGCTTCCCAAATGGCTTGATTACTATCAAGTGCTAACTGCTCATGGCGTATTGCTGGCACTTATTTTTACCACCTTTTTCATTTTCGCCTTTTTGATTGCCGGGATGAGCAAAACATTAGGAAGCTTTGGTCCGAAAGTAAGCCGCTCAGCCTGGCTGGGGCTAATTGTGATGACAGTTGGAACGGTTATGGCAACAGTGATGATCATTTCCGGAAAAGCGTCCGTGTTATATACCTTTTACGCTCCTTTAAAAGCGAGCGGCTGGTTTTATGTCGGGCTTGCACTGTTTATCATCGGAACATGGCTCACAAGCTTTGCATTAATTGGACATTATGTCGTATGGAAAAGAAAAAACAAAGGACAATTCAGCCCCTTATTCGCTTTTATGACCATGGCCACTTTGCTCTTATGGATCATCGCCTGCTTGGGTGTCGTAACGACAGTTGTGTTTCAGTACATCCCATGGTCGTTTGGTTGGGTAGAAACGATCAACGTTGAATTGAGCCGTTCCCTGTTCTGGTATTTCGGCCACCCGCTCGTTTACTTTTGGCTCTTGCCTGCTTACATTGCCTGGTATACAGTTTTGCCAAAAATTGTCGGAACAGATGTATTTAGCGATTCACTCGCACGTTTCTCGTTTATCTTATTTATTCTCTTTTCATTCCCGGTCGGATTCCACCACCAATTGACCGAACCCGGAATTGAAAGTTTTTGGAAGTTTTTACAAGTCATCTTGACGTTCATGGTTGTCATTCCAACCTTGATGACCGCCTTCTCCATGTTCGCAACGTTTGAAATATCCGGAAGAAAAAAAGGCGGAACCGGATTGTTTGGCTGGTTTAGAAAGCTTCCATGGAAAGATGTTCGATTTACATCCATTTTTATCGCCATGCTGTTTTTCATCCCTGGAGGAGCTACGGGAATCATAAACGCAAGCTTTCAGTTAAATGAGCTTGTGCACAATACGCTTTGGGTCGTAGGCCATTTCCACATTACAGTTGGGACACCTGTCGCCATGACGTTTATGGGCGTTACCTTTTGGCTCATCCCGTATTTGACGGGCAGACAATTTCCCAAGCATATGCAAAAGCTGGCCTTTATCCAAGTGTTTTCTTGGGCGATTGGTATGACACTTATGTCTACAGCACAACACTTGTTGGGGCTTCTTGGAGCACCGCGAAGAACAGCTTATTCCGGTTACAATGGACACGAATCTGCTCTTGACTGGTTTCAGGGCTTGCTCTCCAACCACGTTACCATGGCCATTGGAGGAACGATTTTATTCTTGTCAGCCATTTTGATGGTGTATATCGTTGCCAATTTGTTATTTGCGGCGCCAAAAGCAAAAAAAGAAAGCGAGTTTGTCGAGTTTCCAATTGCAAACAGCGACACATCGCATACCGCAAAGTATTTGGAAAACTGGGGAATCTGGGTCGGAGTCGCTTTGGCGCTCATCGTCTTGGCGTATGCCGTTCCGCTTAACGACATGATCCAGCACGCACCTGTAGGTTCAAGAGGGTTTATTACTTGGTAGGAGTTGATCCATATGTTTCTAGCTGTATTTTCCATGTTGATCGTTGCCACTACGATCATGATTATTTCTGTCGAACTCAAAGAAGATGCTTGAAACAGCAAATGGAGGCTGATGAATGTGTAACATGATTCACGCGAAATTAGTAAACTTCCTTTATTAGGGAGATTACCTGATTCATCTCAAATAGAACAAAAAATAGACGAGGATCTCTTCATGCATCCCCGTCTATTTTTATTTTTCCGTTTCCAGCCGCTTGGAAAATTCCTCCATAGCGCTGTAACCTTCCCGCTGCAAATACCAGTTGTTGGCGGCTGCTTCAATAAGTCCTGCCACATCACGGCCCGGTTGAAGCTGGATTTCAATGTATGGAATTCGAACACCCATATAATCCGAAAATTTCGGTTCCAACTCCAGATCATTGTATAACGAGTTTTCTTCCCATTTCGTCAGTTCAATATCCAACACAATTCGGGTTTGATCCTGGAACGCCTCTCTTCCGTATAGACGAACGACATTCACAAGGCCAATGCTGCGCAATGCAAGCAGTTCCTTCGTCTTTTGATCATGGGTTCCCAACAACGTTTGCGGCCCCAGCTTTTTTAATGTCACAACATCGTCGGCCACCAAGCGGTGTCCACGGCGAATCAAAGTATGAGCCGTTTCACTCTTTCCAATACCGGATTTTCCCCTGAGTAAAACCCCAATTCCCGAGACATTCACACAAACGCCATGTATGGCCATTTCGGGAGCCAATGCTTTCAGCATATAAGCATCCAACTTGGAAACAAATTCCGATGTCGGATCCTCATGCGTCCGAAGCAGAGGAATTCCTTCTTGAATGCAGCACTGGGTCAGATGATGTATGCTGTCCTGGCTTGCCGTAATAATAAAACAAGGCGGATGATAATGAACGATATTTCCAATACGCAACTTCTGCTCCTCATTTGTCAGTGTATGTAAAAAGTTTAACTCTTTTCTCCCCAACACCTGAACAAGCTCCATCGGAAAAAATTCAAAGAAACCGACAAACTCCAATCCCGGACGATGCGCTTTTGATTTTGTAATCTTGCGATCAAGCTGGTCTTCCCCAGCCAATACCTCTAATGAAAACTTGTTCATTAATTCTTTTACTGTAATTGATTTCACGATGACACTCTCCATTTGTACTTAATCAACAAAGGAAATCCTTATGTTTTGGATTATACTTGAAAAAAGAGGAAACGTCATCCATCACAATGCCCATTTTTAAGCGCTTACATTCCTAAAACTTAAAAATGTCGATTTTTACACATAGAATCGTTCTCGGCTCACAAATCGAGAAACTAAATGACCTTGTCAAAAAGAAATTCCAAAGCGTCTCTCTTTGGCGTTTCTGTTATATAGTTGAATGGAAAGTCTCCTTACATGAGCCTTTAGAATAAAGTGAAACTTCATTCAGTGGGCGTTTTCTTCCATCTCCTACTGAATGTTAGTTGAACGAATTTGGCATGTAGGTGCCGTTTTCTCCCACTTAGGCCTTTTGAATCAACTCAGGTCTTCAAGTGATGTATAATGGCACCTTGCATGCGGGATAAAATAAGATAAGATGGTGAAACGACATGAAAGTTCAGCAAAAAACGCTAATAGCGAACAAAAAAGAAATTCCATACACTCATATTGAAAATGGAAATGAGATTGTTTGTTTTATGTTTTCCGGATTAAGTTACACGTATGATCAGCCATTATTTTATTATTCGACAATGACGATGCTACAAAATGAGTACGATGTTGTCCATGTCCACTATTCTTACGGACAGGATATATTCAAACTTCCATTGGCAGAAATAACAAACATGATCAGTCATGATGTAAAACCCATCATTGACGATGTGCTTAAAAGTAATCAATATCAAGAAACTATGTTTTTAGGGAAATCTCTTGGCACAATTCCCCTTATTAACGACCTGATGAAAAACAATAGGTATGTACATTCTAAAATGGTTCTATTAACCCCATTACTGCGGTTTGACTCCATTTTTGAAACACTATTGATGTGCAAACATTCGACGCTTATTGTGATAGGGGAAAAAGATGACCATTATATTCCAAGTAAAATCGAAAGCATTCAACATCAAACAAATATGGAAATAAAAATAATCCCCAATGCCAATCACTCTCTAGAGATGGAACCCTTTCATACCGCAATGTCAATCTCGGCCTTAGATCAGGTAATGAAAAGCGTAGATGATTTTATACGGTTATAACCCGTATACAAAGGTAATTTTGTTATAGGAGTTAAAAAAACTTCGAAAAAGGATTTGTGCGTCTTTCATTTTCCGAAGGGCTACTACATGAACAACGAAACATCAATGAGATTTGTACTAAACAATAGACAGCTCCTGTATTCCTTTAAGGGCTTCTCTTTTTCCTGGCTCTCTCTTGCACCGCCGCTTGGAAATTGCACCTTACCAGAACCCCGTTCCAAGATATGGCACGGCCATGACAAGTCTTTTTTGCATTGTCAAACAGATTATTGGAGTTGGACATATGCCTGGAATATAATGATGTAAAATAAGTGAAAAAGGGTGTATCGAATGGAATCATTAAACATGTTTCAATATTCTCGTGCCGCTTTCCTGATCGCATTGAGAAATACGCCTGATGACAAATGGGACGAGCAGCCGCCGATGTTTTCAAATACGATACGCTGGAACGCGGGTCACGTTTACATAACGGCTGAAGATTATTTAAGCAAGGCCGATCACGATTATGAGATTGTACACCCGGAATGGTACGATCTTTTTATCGACGGATCCAGCCCTGCCGACTGGGGCAGTGAGATCCCCTCCGTGGAAGATCTTTTAACAGCCATTGAAGAACAGGGCGAGCGGATACTGAGTTATTTTAATAGTAAATTGCAAAACACTGCCGATGAGACTGTAAATATTCGATATCTCAAATTGGATACGGTAGACGCCGCGCTCCAATTCGTGACTTGGCACGAAGGGATTCATCTGGGAATCATCATATCCATGCAAAAACTATTTTAAAGAAAACGGGGCTAGCGCAGCAGACGGTAGCCCAGTCGCACTTCTAATCGCAAACAAAGGGCTGAAAACCCTTTGTTTTTTTATGGGAGCTTATAATGGCCCTCATAAATGCTGTTCGCTTCCTCTTTTGAGACCCTGTACATTCTTTCGCCCTCCGTATGCAACACATTCTTTTCCACCAAAGCGAGCTTTGTTTTATAGCCGTCTGCAAACGTCAATTCTAATTCAACTTCATTTAACCAATTTACTTCTACGATCTGGTCCTTAAACAAGTCGTCCGACTCTTTCACCGCACAGGCAAGATAATCATTTGTAAGGTGGCATGCGGCCGCCTTGTCGGCGGTGAGCCAATACCCTTCTGCTGCTCCAACCGTTTTTGCCTTTAGTACGAACTGCTTTTTCTCCGCTCTGTCAGCTTCTGCCCTGGCTCTCGCTAGTTCTTCCGCTTCCTTTACTGCTGTCGCTTTTACTGCCCTCATTTCCGACAAGCTTGTTTCTGCATCATGCTTTATATCTGAAAAAAACGGATGGCTCAAGTCTTGTTGTAAAATAGATTCGAGTATAGAAATGGATTCGTCATATCGTTCTTTTTGGAATGTTTTCTTGGCCTCTTCGTAACTCTCGGCATATTTCTTTTTTACCGCTTCCATATCAGCTATTTGTTTTCGCAGCTGTTTGGCATTTTTTACAAGACTGTCCGAACCATCTTTCATGTTAACCACTTGCTCAACTGATTTATTAGCGGCGTCCAATTTGCCTTCATCGAAAAACCTTTTGGCTTCTGTCATTTTTTGGGTCTGTTGAAACAGGATGGCAGCTTTTTCATCATTTTTCTTTTCATTTAAAGCATTCTTAAAAAAGTCAGTTGCAATCTCATAGTTTTCTTGTTTTATTTGCTCATGCCCTTGCTCCATCATTTCATCATATATTTTATGACTCTTTGTACAGCCGAAGATAAACAACATCATAAAGCTGATCATCGATACCGTGAGTATTGTCTTCATTACTACTTTAAACTCCCTCTGTCTTTTCACGGATAAAACCGCTAGTCTTATTGTAAATGGTTTTTTGATAATGTCGATAACAAAATTGGAATTTCATATTTTTTGAAGATAATGATAAGGAGGCGTTCATGGTGAAAGTAACCTTGGTAAAGGCTTTGGCGGCCGCGGGCGATCATACGAATATCCGGGAGATAAAGCGGGCGCATGGCGGGTCGATTAATGAAAGCTTTTTCGTAGAAACCAACAAGAACAAGTATTTTATCAAGTGTCACCCAAATTCCCCAAAGCATTTTTTCTCAATGGAGGCCAAGGGCTTACAGTACATAAAGGATACAGGAACCATTTCCGTACCCGATGTTTTGGCCTATTCTGATGAAAAGGAGGCGGCGTTTCTCGTTTTGGAATGGATTGAAGGACAGGAAACTGTAAATACTCAGACCCTGCTCGGCTGTCAATTGGCCGCCATGCATGAACATGCCGGGGAAAAACATGGCTTTTCTCAAGATACTTATATTGGTATACTGCCTCAGCCAAACGGACCTTACGACAATTGGCTCAAGTATTATCGAGATCGGAGGCTGCGCGCCCAATTAGAGCTGGGAATGAAAAATAACGTCATTACGGGGAAGAGGCGAGAAAAAATGGACGAGCTGTTGAAGGGTCTGGGAAACTGGATTCCAGAAGATATTAAGCCGTCTTATTTGCACGGAGATTTATGGAACGGCAATTGGATGGCCGGACCCGGCGGCCGCCCATACCTTATTGATCCTTCCTTTCTTTTTGGCGACAGACATTTTGAAATCGCCTTTACGGAACTGTTTGGGGGCTTTTCACAAGAATTTTATCGTGCCTATAGCGACCGCTATCCATTAGATCCGCATTATCATGAAAGAAAGCCACTGTATCAGTTATACTATTTGCTTGTCCATCTCAACCTGTTTGGTGAAGTGTATGGAACACAGGTGGATAGGGTGTTAACACGTTATGTTGGATAATTCAAAAAGGCACTCTCACCAAATGAAAGTACTTTTTTGCATCCTTATAATGGAAAAAAGAACGGGATGGCAAACATCATGACAACAAACACGACGGCCATTAAAGGGATGCCGACTTTTACAAAATCGAACACTTTATAGCCTCCCGCCGTCATGACCATCGCATTTGTCGGAGAAGCAACCGGTGTGGCAAAAGCCATATTGGATGCCACTGCGACAGCAATTAAAAATGTATATGGGTTGGCATCAATCGACAACGCCGCATTCATTGCAATAGGCGCAAATAAAATAGCGGTCGCCGTATTGCTAATAAATTGGCCAAAAATCATCGACAGCAAATATATGCCTGCAAATACACCGAGCGATCCGAATCCGCCCATCGTTTTAATGATGATTTCCGAAAGGATCAGCATTCCGCCGGTTTTTTCCAAAGCAGTCGCTATTGGCAACATGGCGGCGACAAGAACAATGGTCTCCCAATTGACTTGGCTATAGGCGTCATCCATATTGCGCAGGCACCCTGTCAAAATCATTAATACGGAGCCAATTAATACCGAAATAACAGTTGGAAACACTTCAAATACCATAAGAAAAACCATCAGTAAAATAATACCGGCAGCGACAGGAGCCTTACCGCTTGCCGCCGCCTTTCTGGCATGTACTTGCGGCTGCCCGACAACGACAACGTCATTCGTTTCCTGCGCCAACAACTCAATGGAGTCCCAAGAACCTTGGACTAAAAGAGCATCCCCAAAGCGAAGACGCTGCTTGGATGGCTCTTTCAAAACAAATTGCCCTTGACGATTGATGCCCAAAATATTTAAATTGTATTTTTCTCTAAAGCCAATTCCCCTAATCGTTTGGTTAATGAATTTGGAGTGCGGGGTCAAAAGGACTTCTGCAATGCCTAATTGTTTGGATACAAGCTCATCTGCTTCAGATTGTTCTTCATCGATTGTCAATCCGAAATCTTTGACCATTTTTTCAATGTTTTCAAGTGAGCCTTGAACATATAACACATCTTTTGGTTGAATGACACTCGTCGGCCCAGCCATCTCTTGGTATCTGATTGGCAGAAGATTCAATCCTTCTTGGGATTTTCGGACAATTTTTAAAATGTATAGCTGATACGTTGCCGGTATTTTTAATTGAGACAGACGTTTGCCAATCATCACTGATTCTTCAGGCACTTGCACTTTATACAAGCGGCCCCCCAGCTGATAATCAACAGAGAGCTGTTTGGGCGAAAGCTGGTGTTCATCTTCGGAACCACCCCGCTTCTTCCCTTTCGGAAGCAGTTTATTGCGTACAAAGTATAAATACAAAATACCAATAACGACGCCGACAAGCCCTACAGGTGTAATATCAAAAAAACCAAGCTTTTTATATCCATTTTCGACAAGTGTTTCACTGACAATCAAGTTTGCCGGGGAAGCGATCAATGTCAGCAAGCCGGAAAAACTGGCCACATATGAAAGTGGAATTAAAAACTTGGAAGGACTGCTGTGAATGCTAATGGCAATGCTGACAACGATCGGCAGCATGATCGCCACTGTTCCAGTGTTGCTCATAAATGTACCAATGAGCGCAACGATAACAAGCAGAATCACAAACAGCTTATTTTCACTTTTCCCCGCCGAACGGAGAACGAATTTGCTTGCCATCTGCGCGAGTCCGGTATGCAAAATACCCGCCCCGACAATAAATAAACCCGCGACCATGATCACAACGGAATTGGAAAAGCCGACAAGCGCTTCTGCGGGGCTCAATATTCCCGCCAATACAAACGCCAGCAAACCCATAACCGCCACGAGATCGGCCCGAATCAGGTTGGACATAAATAAAATAATCGTGATGCCTAAAATTACAAATGTCAATATAAGGTCCAAATTCATCTGAATCCTTTCTAAACATGTTTTACTACATACAGTACCCGCTTATTCATTTGGTCCGTATACTCTTTTCCGGATATCCGGCATATCCTTTTTCAGGACCCGTTTGCTTAATGTTACTTGCCAATTGGCAGAAAGAGCTTCACAGCGAGAAAGCTCCATTGCTTCTTCCATATTTTCTTTATCCTTGTGGATAATTGTATTGCATTTTTCGATTGTCCAATATGGATACGGGCGCTCCATTAACGTAAAGGATTGACCCGCTTCAACGTATCCTTCCTTTAATACACGGTAATACCAGCCAGTACGGCCTGTGTTCTGCAACAGCAAAGCCAAGTTTTTGATTTTAAATCGCCGGGCCGGCTTCCAGCAAGGCTGTCTTGGTTGGGATACTTGTATCACGGCATCACCAATTTCATAAATGTCGCCAATCGCCACATCTTCTTCTGTTTGATGCCTGATCGAAAAGTTTTCCCCCATCCCTCCAGGAAGCAACCCCGCATCAGGAAATTCATTGTTCCAATAGCCGTAGTGTTCCAGCGGATAGGCGAACACCGCTTTTTCCGGACCTCCATGATGCTTCAAATCCGCCTGGCCATCCCCTTGTAAATTTGTTTTTCCAAGCCAAACAGAGCGTTGAACAGGTTCTTTAAAGATACCGCTCCGCCACTCCCGATCCATCGGGTTTTCAGCATGTTTCTCGCCGATTGTTTTAGGTTGGCCAATAAAAACAGTTTTCAGAAATGCATCCACTTTGCAACTTCCACCTTATCCATTGAGATAATATTATTTTATCTCTCTTTGATCAAGATGCCAAACATAGAAAAGCAGGAAAGGGAATTCCTTAAATAAGGTAGATAACTTTCATTAGTTCAAATAAAAAAGAGCAGTAAATAACTGCTCAGGCTGTCAACAAATCTTCGAAAGCTTAGTCACGGCAAATCCATCCCCCCTTTGGGATTGACTTGTCTTTTTGGGGTTTACTATCCAATTTTCCATTTACTCGCGGCTTTTGAAAAATTCTATCCAATTTTCCATTTACTCACGGCTTTTGAAAAATTCTATCCAATTTTCTTATTTACTCATGGCTTTTGAAAAATTCTATCCAATTTTCTTATTTACTCATGGCTTTTGAAAAATATTATCCAATTTTCCGATTTACTCACGGCTTTTGAAAAATACTGTCCGCTTTATCCATTTTCTCGCCGATTCCAGGTAATTACTCGCTTTCCTCTCCATCATTTGCATGAATCAGAACACCTCTTCAACATCATCAAGATGATATTCATTGAGTATTCCTTTCAACCCACCGTACGGTATAACCCCTTTGCTAAATCAGCCACACGCTGCAATTTTTTAGGTTATATTGCAGTTTCGTTAACGGTTAGATTCCATATCAGACTTTGATTTATTTTTTGGTTACCAATATGAACTTATCGGAATGACAGACTAAAATGCAGGATTGCTTTTTATTCATCATCTGATCTTTTCTTTTTCAAAACCAATTGAATCACATGGGCCAATCCTTTATGAAGAGTGCCCTCTTTTCGATCCTGTTCGCCCCAGAAAAAGTGAACTACATGATGGCCTCCGATCCAATCCAGCACGTCCTTGGGGTCGTACAACATGTCGATTTCCCGTGGACCGCCCGTCCCATACCTGATTTGCTCTTTCGAGTACACTTCCAGCATCACCACACCGCCCGGTTTGACGACCTTGAGCATTTTCTTAAAAACTTCTTTTTGATCGCGACTCTGAAAGTGGCCAAACACCATGATTGCCGCATCAAACTGGCCTGCTTCAACTTCATACTCGAGCAAGTCGACTGTTTTAGTCTTTACAACGACACCGTGTTTTGCCGCCAGACTTTTCGTTTTTCGCAGACCACTTTCCGCATAATCCCAAGCTGTCACATCATGGCCTTCCCTTGCCAAAAAAACCGCGTTGCGCCCTTCACCTTCCGCAAAACAGACGACCGGCCCGCAAGCCCTCAATTGGCCGACATGTTCCCGAATAAATGCATTGGGTTCTTCTCCGTATACATATTCCTCTGTAGCAAACCGCTTATTCCACATATTTCCCATCGTTGTCCCTCCTCTAACACCACCTGAAAATTAAAAACCGTTCATGATCATTTTTTTCATATAAAAAGTCGACCCGAACCTCGTCTATAAGCTGAAATGGCGTGTAATTGATCACATAATGCACGTATTCAATGGAAGGATAGTACAAAATAAGATCAACTTTCCGCGGAGTTTGTGCCACCGACAAGCCAATATGATGAATGACATTCATGAAAATCTGCACAGAAAAGGGATTGAAAAAGAAAAAAACATTATCACTTGGATGTATGTCATATTCTTGCGCCAATAGACGCCGAAAATTAACGATACCTGCTTTTAGCTTCCCGTTTTTAATATAATTTGCTTGATTTTTGAGCGCAGATTCATACAATGAAGGGTTCATTTCCACACCTGTTGCCGAGACTTGAAAAAGATGGTGGGCGAAAAAAGCAACCCGCCCCTTGCCGCATCCCATATCAACGAAACAGTCACTTTTGGACAGCCTATAGCGGGAAAAAAGCTGTTCCAACGCCGCATAGGGTGTCGGCTCATAACGGTGATAATGAACATGGGCAGAGGGGCCTTCACAATCTCCGGTGGTTTTTATAGATAACAACTTATCATATTTGTAATCAATCATCATTAAGCTCCCCGTTCATTCAATGTTATGCTCTATTTCGGACAGCTCTTATATTTCTTTTATCAGTTCTTCCAGAGATGATTGATATGTGTGATAGTCCTCTTCCGAAAATAACGTCATGACTACTTTTCCGAATGGATGTTTTTTTAAAAAGCCGATAATCGTGCTTAAAGCGGTTTTTGAGGCGAGTTCAATGGGAAAACGGTACACTCCCGTTGAAATGGATGGAAAAGAAATGCTTTGCAGTCCTTTTTCACTCGCCAGGCCTAGTGCGTTTTTATAACAATTGGCGAGCAGCTCTTTTTCCTTCTGATCTCCTCCCTGCCAAACAGGACCCACCGTATGGATGACATATTGCGCCGGCAGGAGGTACCCTTTGGTGATGACCGCATCACCCGTTGGCAACATCTCTCCCTTCAAAACTTCTTTCCGAAGCCGTTTACACTCTTCCAGCAACTCGGGTCCAGCCGCTCGATGAATGGCTCCATCCACCCCGCCTCCGCCCAAAAGAGTGCCATTTGCCGCATTGACGATCGCATCCCTCTTCTGTTTAGTAATATCGCCTCTCATTAACGTAAGCGTGCTTCTATTGATTTCCACTTCCATTCGCACATCACCCCTTCACTTCATACTTTCATCATAGCGAGAATTGCCTATAAAGCAAAGATTATAGACTACTTTCCTGTTACTTTTTGAAAAACCATTTGCTGTCTGGACGTTCTCTTGGCGTAATATTCAAAATGAAATACGCGATGATCAGAATTAAAATCACAATGGAATAAAACAACGTATTTAATGGGTGATCATGATCAACAATGATCAAGCGGATCATGGCCGTGATGCCTATATAAAGAAAGTAGCGGAGGGGAAAATGATATTCTTCCTTAAAATACTTTACGATCATCGTAATAAACTCAAAATATAAGAAGAAGAGAAGGATATTGGCCAGAAAAAGTTTATAATCATTGCTTTCTTTTCGAATAAGAATTTGGCCGAAAATGATTAACTCCTGTATAAGTAAAACGGATAAAATGATGGCGAGGAAGACGAGTGAAATATTTAAAATAATTTGCAGTACTTTCGGGATCAATTGCACAAAAGAAATATTCTTTTTGATTTTGAACATGCGCTTCCTCCTTCAATAAAGTGACATTATTTTTTATGAAAAATCCTAGGGTACCCGCCTGGAGTGTATATATTTTCTTTCAGATCATGAACACTCCAACGACCGACTAAGGATTATGTTGCTCTACAATTCACGGTCGCCCATCCTCCTTTACAACTTTTATTTTAGCGATAGTACTCCGCATGTTTCAATTGAAAATCAAACATTTTTTGGAAATAGCAACCTGTATGACAGAAAACCAAATCCTGATTTTCCCTACACCACTTTTCAAATGAATCATAAAAACCTTTTTTAGAGAACTTCAAAAAACCTCTCGTAGTAATAAAGTCCTATTTTGTACGAAAGAGTTGACAAAGACACCTCTTTATATTAATTTTGCATTAGGGAAACTTTTTTGTGTATGTGCAATAATTAATAGGAAAGGGGAAATAGAAGTGTCATCATTCGCTTTACCGGAATTGAACTATGATTATGATGAACTCGAACCATTTATTGACGCCCGAACATTAGAAATCCATCACAGTAAACATCACGCTACATACGTCAATAACTTAAATACATTGTTGGCAGGCCATGAACATCTGCAAAATAAACCGATTGAGGATATCCTCAGCAACTTGGATTCCCTGCCCGAGGAAATACGGACAGGTGTCAGAAATAACGGCGGCGGGCATTACTGCCACAGCCTTTTTTGGGAAATCATGTGCCCAAAAGGAGGTGATGAACCAACAGGGGATATTGCTAAAGCCATCGAACATTACTTTAAAACCTTTGATAACTTCAAAGATAAGCTTTCCCAAGCAGCCATTTCCCGGTTTGGCAGTGGGTACGGCTGGCTTGTACTTGATGGTGAGGAGTTATCCATCATGAGTACTGCTAATCAGGACACGCCGTTAATGACCGGGAAAACACCGCTGCTTGTCATAGATGTTTGGGAACATGCTTATTATTTGAAGTATCAAAACAGACGACCGGAATTCGTCTCTAGTTGGTGGAACACTGTGAATTGGGATCAAGTGAATGAATTGTATTTGGAAGCGTTGAATAAAAGGTAATTGAGGCAAAGAAATATGCCATTAGCTCCCGGACTGGTGACCCGGGAGCTTTTTTTATGTTACTTAATTAATTAATGATTGCAGCGGTGCAGGAATACGCCCGCCCCGGCGGATAAGCTTCTCTGAGCTGTATTGGTTGACACCCAGTACTGGCGCCCGCCCAAGCAGTCCGCCAAATTCCACGATATCTCCTTCCCGCTTTCCCGGGACTGGAATGACGCGAACGGCTGTCGTTTTCTTATTAATCATACCGATCGCGGCTTCGTCCGCAATGATCGCAGCCAGCGTGGCAGGTGAAGCATCGCCGGATAAGGCAATCATATCGAGTCCAACCGAGCAAACACATGTCATGGCTTCCAGTTTGGATAAAGTGAGCGCCTGGTCTTCGATGCCCCGGATCATTCCCTCATCCTCACTCACCGGGATAAAAGCGCCGCTCAAACCGCCGACATAAGAACTCGCCATGGCCCCTCCTTTTTTTACTGCGTCATTCATTAAAGCGAGAGCCGCAATTGTCCCATGTGTTCCGACCCGCTCAAGGCCGATTTCTTCCAAAATATCGGCAACACTGTCATTCATGGCGTTCGTGGGAGCAAGTGACAAATCCATGATTCCGAACGGAACTTGGAGACGTTCTGCAACAACCCTGCCAAGCAGTTCGCCGGCTCGCGTGATTTTAAAAACCGTTTTCTTAATAATATCTGCCACTTCTCCAAGATCAGCCTCCGGATGGCGCCTTAAAGCATTTAACACGACGCCCGGGCCGCTGACTCCCACATTCAGCACAACTTCTCCTTCGCCCGCACCGTGAAAAGCACCCGCCATAAACGGATTATCCTCAACAGGATTACAAAAAACGACAAGCTTGGCACAGGCAATCCCGTTTCGATCCTTCGTCCTTTCCGCCGCTTCTTTTATAATCAAACCCATCTCGCGAACAGCATCCATATTAATGCCCGTTCTTGTTGTGGCAACAGAAATGGAAGAACAAACCCGCTCCGTTACGCTTAATGCCTCCGGGAGAGCGTCAAGCAGTGTTTGATCTCCTTTGGCAATGCCTTTATGAACGAGAGCAGAATAACCTCCGATAAAATCGACGCCAATTGTGGCGGCCGCTTTGTCCAATGTTTTGGCCAACTCCACCGCCTGCTCCTTCGTCGCATTGCCCAGCAACTCGGCAATTGGCGTGACGGATATTCTCTTATTGACGATTGGAATACCGAATTCTTTTTCTGCCGCCTCCGCCGTGCTTTTTAAATTCCCGGCGTATTGTATGATTTTCTCATAAACCCGTTTGTTCATTTTTTCAAAATCAGAATCAGCACAATCCGACAGGCTGATTCCCATGGTGACGGTGCGAATGTCCAAGTTTTCCATTTGGACCATCCGAATCGTTTCCATCATTTCGTTCAGCGCTATATTCATATACATTCTCCTTCTATATACGGTGCATCGACTGGAAAATCTCTTCCCGTTGAATATTAATTTGCTGTCCAATTTTCACGCCAAGTTCATCAAACTGTTTTTGCAAGCCTTCCAAATTTTCAATGCCCGTTACATCAACAACCATCATCATTGTAAAAAAATCTTGCAAAATGGTTTGCCGGATATCCAAAACGTTAATGTGGTGATCCGACAACACTTTCGTTACACTTGCAATAATCCCTACTTGATCTTTCCCAACCACGCTGACAACTGCGCGTCTTTTCTCCATGTTGTAATAGCCCCCTTCTTGAAATTGTAAACATAAAAAAAGATTGGATCTCTCCAATCTCCGAAAGTCAGTAGAATAACGTACATAAAAGTTCGTATGTTACTCTTCTGTCCTTTTGCCTGAGATTGTGAATCCTTCGGCGCCGCGTAAATCACGGTCTCTCCAGAAGCTGCTCCGGTTATAGTTTGATCCATAACCCTCATTGCTCATATTTTTGTCGATAAGTTATTTTAACAATCCGGCTCGTATTGAGTCAATAGCAGTTTTTAGAAACTTAGCACTCCCGTCTGATAATCGTGAAATAATAGCGCAAAGGACATTTCTTCTCATTCGCCTTTGCCATACCCTTCCGACTCGGATGATAACGCACTAGACCCGGGTTCCCGGCTTGGCCCAAATAAGATGCACCATGTTAAACCAGTGGCTTTCCACCTTGTCAATCTCGATTCCCGAAGCTTTTACAAGCTCCAGCATGTCACGATTATGATGACATCCGACCACACGGCAAAAAAGTGGATTGAAAGTCCTTTGGAATGTCGAAATCGCGACATGAGAGCTAATGCCATGCTCCAATAATAAAATGTTCCCGTCAGGCTTACACCAACGCTGGATTTTTTGAAACATGCCGAGAGGATTTTCGTAACAACAAAATGAAAGCGTCGAAACAATGGTGTCGAACGATTCCTCATCAAAGCTCATTTTCTCGATGTCGCCACAAATAAAGACAGCATCCATGTGATGAGCGGCGGCCGCCACCCTGGCTTTGCGAAGCATCTCTTCACTAAAATCCGTCGCCGTCACCTTGACCCCTGAAGGATAGTAAGGAAAATTGGCTCCCGCCCCAACCGCCAGTTCAAGAACTTCTCCTTCGGCTTGACGAATCAACTCTTGGCGCCACCTTTTTAACGAAGCAGAATCCTTTCCCTTGGCATATCTTTTCGCTTGCCTGTCAAACAATCGAACCAGCTTCTCTTTTTTCACCATTCTTCCTCCTCGCTCCCGGCTTTATTAAAATATAACACGGTTCTGTAATATAGTGTCTTTTTTGTTTAGAACCTTGAAAATAGCGATTCCCTGGCTTGGTTACCAAGACATGTTCATGTTTTTTGGAAATATTTTGTAACCGAAAGTATATACAGATGAAATACGGCTGTCATATTCCCCTGTTATACTAAGACCTACGATTTAAAATAAAGGAGTTTTGCATGTTGAGAAAAATAGTCATATCTATGGTTACAGCATCTATTCTAGTAGTAGGTTTTTCTGGAGCAGCTTCAGCGGCAACGGACACATATACAGTTAAAAAGGGAGATACACTTTGGGGTATCGGATTACAGCATAAGGTTTCCGTCAGCCAATTAAAAAGTTTGAACGGACTAACAAGTGACCTTATCATCCCGAATCAAGTATTAACGATTACGAATTCAAACACGGCGGCGCCAGTCAATACAACAGAAAAGCCACAAGCACCTGTTCAGACTGCCAGTCCCGAAGCAACCGCGAATGAAACTACGAATGATACGACAAATGAAACTGCCAATAAAACAATCACAGTTACAGCGACAGCCTACACGGCCAGTTGCAAAGGATGTAGCGGCATTACCGCTACCGGCATTGATTTAATAAAAAACCCTAACGCCAAAGTCATCTCCGTTGATCCGAATGTCATACCTCTTGGGTCCAAAGTTCATGTAGAAGGATACGGAACTGCCGTTGCGGGAGATACTGGCGGCGCGATAAAAGGAAATAAAATTGACTTGCACGTGCCTACTAATCAGGAAGCATTAAACTGGGGAGTCAGAACAGTTAAAGTAACAGTTTACGAGTAAACAAAGAATTAGGGGCTGTCTAAAAAGCTTCTAAAGTAAATCAGTCGCAGAAAAACGCTTCGTATTTCTGCGACTGATTTTGCATTTTGACATATGTTTAAAACCCCAACATTTATATAGAGCCTTTATCAAAAAAATCGGAGCCCTAGACGGTCTCCGATTGAAATCATTCCATAATTTCCATTCCATTGTTTTTACAACATATACCACAAGTATTTCCACAGCTCATGACAGATTCCCGCAAATATCAAGGATCAAATTCCCCATTTTCTTGTAAGCACCCTGTTTTATAAAGCCATATCAGTAAATGCATGAGGGGGACAAGACATAGCCATTACATTTGGGTGATCTTAACTTTTATCATAACGATGAACAACGCGCAGCCCGCCGGACGCCGAAATCACACTTCCTGTTATCAAATCGGAATCATCTTCACACAAAAAGGCAACAATGCGGGCAATATCTTCCCCTGTACCGGAACGCCCTATCGGGGTGTGCGTATCCCTCACTTTTCTTGCCGTTTCGATGTCTGCTTCTTTCATATCGCCGACAATATCTCCAGGGCAAACCATATTGGCAGTGATGCCAAACTCGGCTTCTTCCAACGCAATCGTCTTTGTTAAAGATACGAGTCCCACTTTTGCGGCACTGAATGCGGAGCGGTACTTCCATCCCGGAGATTGTTCAGCATCTTGAAATCCATATGTAACGATTCTGCCGAATCGCTGCTTGCGCATAACAGGAACCGTTAACTTGAGAAAATGAAAGGCGGCACTCAAGTTGCCATGAATCATTTCGTCCCACTCGTCATCTTTATAATCAACGAGCTTTTTCCGTTCAAATATGTAAGGACCGGCATTATTGATTAAATAATCGATTCGGCCAAAGCGTTCCAGTGCCTTCTTCACAATTCGTGCTATATCTTCTCTTTTCGTGACATCCCCTTGGACAAATTGCAGTTGCTCGGAAAAAGGCTCCCAATCCTTCTTTAATTCCTCCACTCTCGCCACATCACTTCGATAACTGACTGTGACGGAGCGGCCATCCCGAAGAAACCTTTCTGTGACTTGCCTTCCCAGTCCCTTTGAACCCGCAGTGATTACAGCATGCCTCATCATGTTCACCTCTATAAGCCTTTATCCATTTTTATCCTTCTCTTTTTATTATATACAAAAATAACTAGGGAACCATGTTTTAAAAGAGCAAATGTCTATAAATGCAAGTTCCGCCCGGAACAAGAGGCGGTGTTCTTACACCAAGGATGAACTAGTTTTTCCCCTCTTCGGCTGGTAAATCATCAGGATAAACAATTGTATCGAATACTTCCCCCGTATCCGCGTTTTTCAACGAGATGGTTACTTTGGCCTCCTCCGCAGACTCTCCAGAAAATACTTGGTAGTACAATCCGGACATGCCGAGTCCCAAAGCCGCAACACGGTCAAAGCTCTTTTCGTATTTCTCCTGATCCACACTAAGAGTGAACTCAGTAAACGACTTATTGTGGGTAATGTCTTTTATGGATGAAACATTTTCATCATTCTTCGTTTCTTCGATATATTCCTGAACACTTTTTTCCATTTCCTGCATCATTTTTTCATGTTCTTGCTTGGACATTTTGTAAGTGATTGATCCATCATCATTCTTTGTCACTTCTTTTACGCCTTTTGCCTTTGCTTCCTTTATGAGTTCGTCTGTATCTTTCTCTCCAATTAAAGATGCGGGAAGTGTGACTTCCACATTTCGTAATCCTTTCTCCACTTCCACACCTTTCTCCTCTTGCTCGGATTTTGCCGGCTCCGCCTTCTTTTTATCCGCTTCTTCCTTTCCGCAAGCTGAAACGATCACCATGACAAACACAAGAAATAGTACTGACACTAATTTTTTCAAAAAAATTCCTCCTAAAAGTTAAATAAAAAGTGATATTTTTACATTATATCAAATTTGATCTTCTCGTGTATTAGGGGTATTAAGCTAGGCGTTTTGTTTTGAATTTGCTTTTTGCGAAAAATTTATACACTGTCGTTTTACACTACAAGCCATGCTTTTTCGCAAGTCTGCTTGAGCTTCTTCACTTGCCATTGCGTACCTCGCGAGGCTCGTAACGCCTGGAGTCCCCTATTCGATTGATTACCTGATGGATATGTCAAATTCTGGGCAATTCTGAGATACTCCTGGAAAATGGTCTTAAACTCATGTGGGACAATGCTTTTCTCACCCATTGAGACTGTCCGGTTGTTTGCCGACCTTTCCAGGCCACATACCAACTTTCCGGTTACATCCTTTAAATTGTATCTTGAATTTATTTTTTTACTTGCATATCACCGCAAGTCTTTTATATAAACCTTGAACGCCTGAATAAATAATTCCGGTGAAGTTTCAACAACATAAGAGAATATCCCCTGAACAGTGTGTAAAAAGAGCAGGCCCCCTTCACCGCCAACTTTCCGAAAAGATATATCAAGGACATCCTCTATAGGGAACCTTCGGTAGCGGGTAACAATACGGTTTCGATATAAGTATATTTGCCGGTGTTGAACAATATTTTTTTGTTCAAGATCCACGACCCTGGTAACTTTAATATAAGGTTGGATCGCAAGCAAATCCATCGACTCCCTCCTTTTATGTCCACTATCATTATACATGCATTTTCATATACAATAATATTTAGAAAAGCAAAGATGGTGATACCATGTTCAAGATTTTTCTCATAGAAGACGATGCATCCTTATTCAATGAGGTCAAAGACCGTTTGACACAATGGTCTTACGATGTGTACGGCGTAGAAGATTTTGGCCGGGTGCTTCAGGAATTTACTGCGATTAAACCTGATTTGGTCATTATTGATATCCAATTGCCGAAGTTTGACGGCTTTCATTGGTGTCGGTTGATTCGCTCTCATTCCAATGTGCCAATCATCTTTTTGTCATCAAGAGACCACCCTACGGACATGGTCATGTCCATGCAACTAGGTGCGGATGATTTTATCCAGAAACCTTTCCACTTTGATGTGCTGATTGCAAAAATACAGGCCATTCTCCGCCGTGTCTATAACTATAATACAGACACGTTGGATATGAAAAGCTGGTGCGGCGCCACCGTGGACTACGCGAAAAATACGGTTACCAATGAAAACGGGACAATTGAATTGACCAAAAATGAAATGTTTATCTTGAAAGTGCTCATTGAAAAGAAAAATACCATCGTCAGCCGGTCGGAATTGATCAAAAGCCTTTGGGATGATGAAAGATTTGTCAGCGACAATACACTGACCGTCAATGTAAACCGTTTAAGGAAAAGCCTCGAGACGATAGGCCTTGGCAAATTTATCGAAACAAAAGTCGGACAAGGTTATATGGCGAAAGAAGAGGAGCAGTAACATGATAAAAAAATTTTTGATCGAAAGATGTAGTTGGATCTTGTTATTTTTATTTACCCAACTCCTGTTTCTTTTTATCGCTTATATTGATTCAGCCATCCCGCTCGCGTCAGTAGGCTATATTATTTTTTTAACGGCCTTGATTTTCATCATCTTTCTGGCAGTCCGCTACAATATAGAAACACCTTTTTACAAAAGCCTGAAAGACTGGGAAGGCAGCCTTGATTTGGCGGGGATCGCGGAAGCGAGATCACCTTTTGAAAAAATAGTAAAAAACAGCCTGGCGGATCAAACAGCCAGACAGATGAAAATATATAGTAAAAATCGGCTGGCCCTCGAGCAGAAAAAAGATGATTTATTATCTTGGATTCATGAAGTGAAGACTCCCATGACAACCATGCACTTAATGATTGAACGGTTGGATGATGAAGAAGCGAAAGCGCGGCTGGCGTATGAATGGCTGAGAATCCATCTGTTGCTTGATCAGCAACTCCATCAAAAACGGATTTCGTTCATTGAAAACGATCTTCATGTTGGAAAAGTTCCCTTGGAGCCTTTGATTGTAAAAGAAATTAAAAATTTGCAGTCATGGTGTATGCAAAAAGGAATCGGATTTGAAGTGGACCTGCAAGTGGATGAAGTCCTGAGTGACGATAAATGGATGGCTTTTATCATAAGACAACTGTTAACAAACGCGGTAAAATACAGCGAAGCTTCCGAAATTATCATTCGCAGCAGGATGGAAAATGGTCAAACAGTCCTTGAAGTGCGGGACTACGGCCGAGGGATTGATCCGAAGGACCTTCCCCGCATCTTTGACAAAGGCTTTACCTCAACAACTCATCCAGACCAAGCCGCCACAGGAATGGGGCTGTATTTGGTGAAAAAAGCGGCAAAATCGTTATTGATTCAAATCGATGTAAAATCAAAGCCGGGAGCAGGGACGACATTCACCCTCATCTTTCCAAAACAAAACGAATTTGTGAGTCTCACAAGCATGTGACATGATTGTCACATGCTTTTATGATTTGTTCGGCGAGTCGAAGGAAAAAGACAGCCAATCCTTTTATGATAAAACATATCAAGTAAAGGAGTGAACAAGGTTGAGTATTCTAGACGCGCAAAAATCGGACAAAAGTGACAGAAATCAATTGAACAAGCAGGAAGTTTTAAAAGGAATAGATATTCAAGTGGAAAACGGAGATGTTGTCAGTATCATGAGCGCGTCAGGCTCGGGAAAAATGACATTGCTTAACGTCCTTTCTTCCATTGACAAAGTGAGCCGGGATACGATCAAAATTGATGGAAAAGACATCGTCGGCAGGAAGGAAAAACAAAGGGTCATCTTTATTAAAGACGGACAAATACATACGCAACTGAAAGGCGAAGAAGCGAGGCAGATGTTCCTGAAAGATATCATGAAAACCCAAGGTGTGTTGGGCGGTGTCCATGATGAACATTAATCAGCTCATTTTTCGCAACTTAAAAAAAAATATAAAGAATTATTACCTCTATGTGTTTGCTTTAATTTTCAGTGTGACCCTTTATTTCGCTTTTGTCACCTTGCAATATGACCCAGTAATAATCAAGGAGACAGCTTCCTCTTCCAAAGGCGTCGCCGGATTCAAGGCCGCATCTGTCTTGCTCGTGGCAATCGTAGCAGTCTTTCTCTTATATGCCAATATCCTGTTCATTAAAAGAAGAAGCAAAGAAATTGGATTGTTCCAGCTCATTGGCATGACCAAGAGCAAAATTTTCCGGCTGTTGAGTGCCGAAAACGCCATTCTTTACTTCAGTTCTTTGGCGATCGGCATCTTTATCGGCTTTTCCGCTTCCAAGTTCATCATCATGATTTTATTTAAAATAACCGATATCAATGCAATCGCCACCTTGCATTTTTCAACAAAAGCGTTGTTTCAGACAGTGCCTGTTTTTGTTGTTATTTATCTTTTCATCATGTTGATGAACTACTTGTTTATCAAAAAGCAAACGATCCTGTCGTTATTCCGGGTTCTTTCTTCAACGGAAGTAAAAATAAAGAAATTATCCAAACGCGATGCCTTCATCGGCGTACTCGGAATCGCGTTGATTATCATTGGCTATTATGTTTCAACGGAAATGTTTAGTGGTAAATTCGCTAAAGAATTAGCGTCCACCATGTTGTTTATTCTCGGCAGCGTCATTATCGGAACTTACCTTTTTTATAAAGGATCGGTCAGTTTTATCTTCCATCTCATTCGGAAAAAAAAGAACGGGTATCTGAATATAAACGAGGTACTGTCGCTTTCCTCCATCATGTTCCGAATGAAGTCAAATGCCTTGCTTTTGACTGTCATTACGACTGTTTCAGCACTGGCGATCGGCTTTCTCTCTCTTTCTTACATTTCTTACTGTTCGGTGGATAATTCGGTTCAAGACTATCCGGCTGATTTTACCTTTAAGAATGTAAAGGACGCAAATGAATTGAAAACCGCATTTAAAAAGAAGCAGATCGCATTCAGCGAAACAAAAATCAACGTTCTGCAAGTAGAAGCCAATGTAAAGGATATTCTGGACAACCAGGATGGCGTGAATTCCGATACAATGGTATTGGCTGTCGTCAGTGACAAAGATGTTAAGGGTGTGGATGTTTCTTCTGACGAGACGGTGTTTAGCGGCCCATCAAACGATGTGGACATACCTTTGAAAGAAGGCGGGAAAATGAAGTGGAAAACGCAAAATAAAACCATTTCCCAAACGTTAAAAGGCTTGCGGGAGGAGTCCATTATTTCCATAGACTTTACCGCTTTAAATGATATTAAGCTGGCTGCCATTGTAGACGATACCGTATTTCACCATATGAAGCAGCATCTAAATCCAGATATTCAAATAAAACCGTATTATATCGGAATAGACATTCAAGACCAAAAAGAGATACAAAAAGCGAACCACATTTTTAAACAACTTGGCTTTCATAAAACCGATGCTATCTCGCGTTATGAAATAAACAAATTTGCCAAACAATATTTTGGGATGCTCATGTTTATCGTCGGGTTTTTAGGACTTACCTTTTTGATTACTTCAGGCTGTATCCTTTACTTCAAGCAAATGGATGAAAGTGAAGATGAAAAGCCAAACTACACCATCTTGAGAAAGCTCGGGTTTTCACAAAGAGACTTGCTACGGGGCATTCAGGCAAAACAATTGTTCAACTTCGGCATTCCGCTTGGAATTGGATTGCTTCACGGCTATTTCGCCGTCAAGTCCGGCTGGTTCTACTTCGGAACCGAATTATGGACACCCATGTTTATCGTCATGGGGCTATATACTGCGCTGTACTCCATTTTCGGCCTGCTCTCCGTCCTTTATTATAAAAAGGTCATTCAAGATGCGTTGTAAAAAGCTTCGGGCATTTTTAGCCCGGAGTTTTTTTATGATTAGGATAAAATTCAGATAAAAACAGAACAATACGATCAATACAATATTCTCATCTTCGACATTTGAATCACATTCCGACTTAGTCCTCTAACAGGATACGGTGGTGAAAAAATACATTTCATTTACCAATCATTTTGGGTTTATTAAGATTTATCCCGCATGTAAGGTGCCATATATACCCCTTCAAGACCGGAGTTGATCCAAAAGGTCTAAGTGGGAGAAAACGGCACCTACTATGCACGATTCGTTCAACTAACATTCAGTAGGAGCCCTACTGAATGAAGTTTCACTTTATGGGGAAAACAGCGGTTGCCGAAATGACAGGGTTCGAACTTTTGCCCGTGATCACTCACTATGGCAACATCAATCATAGCCGGGAACAGGAACGACATTCCTCTAACGAATTTGAGAATCTCATTCGCATGTGACATGATTGTCACATGCTTTTATCATTTGTTCGCCGAATCGAAGGAAAAAGATATCCAATCCTTTTATGATAAATATATCAAGTAAAGGAGTGAACCAAATTGAGTATTCTTGAAGCGCAAAAAATTTACAAAAGTTACGGAAATAAATTTAACAGGCAGGAAGTCTTAAAAGGAATAGATATTCAAGTGGAAAAAGGAGATTTTGTCAGTATCATGGGCGCGTCAGGCTCGGGAAAAACGACATTGCTTAACGTCCTTTCTTCCATTGACAAAGTGAGCGAGGGGACGATCAAAATTGATGGAAAAGACATCGTCGGCATGAAGGAAAAACAACTGGCCGAATTCCGCAAGCATCACCTCGGCTTCATTTTCCAGGAATATAATTTACTGGATACGTTAACTGTCAAAGAAAATATCTTGTTGCCTTTGTCCATTACGAAAACACCGAGAAAAGAAGCCGAGCAAAGATTTCACCAGTTGGCATCCGAACTAGGCATCGTTGACTTAAAAGATAAATATCCGAATGAAATTTCCGGGGGACAGAAACAGCGGACATCCGCGGCCCGGGCTTTCATTCATGAGCCCAGCATCATTTTTGCCGACGAGCCGACAGGAGCGCTCGATTCCAAATCCGCCTCCGACCTTTTAAACAAACTGAGCGGGCTCAATGAAAAGCTGGGCGCAACCATTATCATGGTTACTCACGATCCGGTGGCGGCAAGCTTCTCGCGCAGGGTCATCTTTATTAAAGACGGACAAATATATACACAACTGAATAAAGGTGAAGAAACGAGGCAGGCGTTCCTGAAAGATATCATGAAAACCCAAGGTGTGTTGGGCGGTGTCCATGATGAACATTAATCAGCTCATTTTTCGCAACTTGAAAAAGAATATAAAGAATTATTACCTCTATGTGTTTGCTTTAATTTTCAGTGTCGCCCTTTATTTCGCTTTTGTCACCTTGCAATATGACCCTTCGATGGACGTGGTGGAAGGCACTGTCAAAGGCGCCGCCGGCATCCGGGCCGGATCTGTCTTACTCGTGGCAATCGTATCGGTCTTTCTCTTATATGCCAATAACCTCTTCATTAAAAGAAGAAGCAAAGAAATTGGATTGTTTCAGCTCATTGGCATGACAAAAAATAAGATTTTCCGGCTGTTGAGCGCCGAAAATGCCATCCTTTACTTCAGTTCTTTGGCGATCGGCATCTTTATCGGCTTTTCCGCTTCCAAGTTCATGATCATGGTTTTATTTAAATTAACCGGTGTCGATGCTATTGCCACCTTACATTTTTCGACAAAAGCATTGATCCAGACAGTGATTGTTTTTGTTGTCATTTATCTCTTCATCCTGTTGATGAATTACTTGTTTATCAAAAGGCAAACGATCCTGTCGTTATTCCGGGTTCTTTCTTCAACGGAAATAAGAGTCAAAAAATTGTCCAAACTCGAAGCCGTCATGGGCGTGTTTGGGATCGGATTGATTGTCATCGGCTATTATGTTTCATCAAAATTGTTTGGCGGCGACTTTACAACGATGACAGAACTGTCTTTGGCCATGCTGTTTATTCTGGGCAGCGTCATTATCGGAACTTACCTTTTTTATAAAGGATCGGTCAGTTTCATCTTCCATCTCATTCGGAAAAAAAAGAACGGGTATCTGAATATAAACGAGGTACTGTCGCTTTCCTCCATCATGTTCCGAATGAAGTCAAATGCCCTGCTTTTGACTGTCATTACAACTGTTTCAGCCCTGGCGATCGGCTTGCTTTCTCTCAGCTACATTTCTTACTTTTCCGCAGGAGAATCAGCGAAGGACAATGTACCAGCCGATTTTACCTTGACGGATGTCAATGACGCAAATGAATTGAAAGACACTTTTAAAAGGAATCAAATTGCTTTCAGTGAAACAAAAATCAACGTTCTACAAGCAGAAGCCAATGTAAAAGACATTCTGGAAACCACAATGGATGGAATGAATTTTGACCCCAATGTGATGACAGTGTCTGTTGTCAGTGACAAGGATGTTGAAGGTGTGGATCTTTCTTCTGACGAAACAGTATTTACCGGCTACTCTGATATAATGTCTAGGTTTGTGTCTTTTAAAGATACGGGTGAAATCGAGTGGAACATGCAAAACGAAACGATTCCGCAAACCTTTAAAGGCTTGGAAAAGGAATACGTTCTTTCCTTAAATTTTACCGCCGGCGGGCTTCCGACTGCCATTGTGGACGATTCCGTATTTAACCGTATGAAGCAGAATCTGAATCCAGATATTCAAAAGGAATCGGTTTATATCGGCATAGACATTCAAGACAAAAAAGAGATAGAAAAAGCGAACGATATTTTTCATCAGCTCGGTTTTCATAAAGCTGAAACTTATTATTCGCTTAATGACATGATCAAATCTCAAAAGCAATTATTTGGTCTAACGATGTTTATCGTCGGATTTTTAGGACTTACCTTTTTGATTACTTCAGGCTGTATCCTTTACTTCAAGCAAATGGATGAAAGTGAAGATGAAAAGCCAAACTACACCATCCTGCGAAAACTCGGGTTTTCCCAAGGAGACCTGTTGCGGGGCATTCAGGCGAAACAATTGTTCAACTTCGGCATTCCGCTTGGAATCGGATTGCTTCACGGCTATTTCGCCGTCCAGTCCGGCTGGTTCCTCTTCGGAACCGAATTATGGACACCGATGTTTATCGTCATGGGGCTATATACTGTGCTGTACTCCATTTTCGGCCTGCTCTCCGTCCTTTATTATAAAAAGGTCATTCAAGACGCGTTGTAAGAAGCTTCGGGCATTTTTAGCCCGAAGCTTTTTTGATGGTTAGGATATCAGATAAAAACAGAGCAATATCGTCCATACAATATTCTCGTCTTCGACATTTGAACCACATTCCGATTTTGAAAAATAACCCTTCCCCCAAAAGAATACGAGGGAAAAAATGAATTTCATTTATCAATATATATGGACGCCCGCCGCGATCTTTATTTTTGGTTTTATTTTATAAAAGGTTCTTCAATTAAGTTGATGGCTTGGCTGCACATTCTTGATGTATCATTTAAAACCTTAAAGACAAACAGCTTAAGCCTCCATCCTGTTTTTGAAACTCTGACATTTCCAGTTCAATCGTTTTGTAACCGGCCTCTTGGATGTACCGCTTGGTCGTTTCAAATCCTTTGGGGATTAAAACATAATCATTGACTAAAATGCAGTTTGCCGCATATTCCTCTTCGGGAGGAACAATGATTTTTTCATATGTAGCAAAATCAGGGTGGCTGATAAATTCTCCGGCCGTCACAACCAGGTTGTCACTCAGATAAGTAATGCCTGTCTTTAAATGAAAAAATTCCTTTAATGGTACGATTGTGGCTTTATAATGTTCCGACTCCAAAATGGCCTTCAATTGGCGAGCTCCCGCTTCATTTGTACGATCCGAAATACCAATATAAAAGTGATCCTCGATTTGCAAAATATCACCGCCATCCAAAGTGCCCGGTGACTGGATGTGATAAAACTTTTCGTAAAACCTTTTAAGAACTGTTTCCATCTCTTGGATTTCTCCGTTCCTGGAAGCGGCTCCCGGGTTTGTGATGACTGCAAATTCAGGCGTCAAAACAGCGGTATCTTCAACAAAAGTGGAATCGGGGAATTGTTCGCTAGCCGGTAAGTGAGTAACAGTAACTCCGCATTTTTCCATAGCCTCGACATACGCAGCATGCTGCTTTAATACTTTTTCATAATCGGGAATGCCAAGATTGGATGTCGTTAATCCCTTCACATAGCTTTTTCCTGGTGTTTTGACAATCACATTTTTATACAATTTCCATTCCTCCCATACGTACAACCGGGCAAGTCAAACAAGTGGGGCCGCCCGTACCTTTATAGCTAATTCTTTTCAATTTCCTAAGCTTAAACCTCGGAGATAAGCCATATCCCATAATTTTTTTAAAAGCGAATCAGTATGTTTATGACAATTTGTACTCTATGCAAGAATGCATCAAGCAGCATAAGAAGACGAGTGTTGTCCCTTTCTGAGTCAAGAAAGGACAGCTGCTTCATTATAAATTTGGTTAATTGCTCTTGTAAAAAATTATTTGAGATTCTCCAAAAATAAACGGATGACGTCTGCGCCGCCGACAAATGTTCCCAGGGAGCTTCCGAGATTGGCCAGCACGACAACAAGCAAAATGCGTGTTACTTTATTTTGCCAAAAGCCTTTTATGCTGAAAACATCCTTCGTAAGATTTTCAAAATCTCTTACATGCGGTTTATTGACCATGGCCTGGACAATCCCCGCAAACCAGCCAGCCGCCAAGAGCGGATTCAAGGAAGTAATGGGCGCTGCAATGAATGCCGTTAAAATGGCGAGAGGATGTCCCAGCGCAATCGCTGCTCCAATGGCGGATAGAGAACCGTTCCATAGCACCCAGCTTATTGTCTGCTGGAGCCCTGCGGACGGATTTGCCAAAAAGGTGTAGGCAATGATCGCCAAAATGACAAGGGGAATGGACCAGCCAATAATTTTGGGAACTTTGGATTTCGGCGGAAGTTCATTTAATCGTTTCAAATCATGATCATTCTTGATTTCATTGATGATGCCGGGCACATGTGCTGCGCCCAATACGGCAACAACTTTTCTTCCGGGAGCTTCTTTAATCTTTTGCGACAAATATTGATCACGCTCATCAATTAAGGGCTCCTTCAATTTAGGAAAGTTATCCGTAAATTCCTTTAGAATGGCATTGATGGTGTCATCGTTCTTCATCTTTTCCAGTTCTTCTTCCGTCATCTTTTCGTCACTGAAAATACTGAAAAAAATTTGTGTCAACAACTGGGCCTTTCCCCAAAATCCTACATTATTCCAAATGCGGGCAAACGTTATCTGGATGTTGCGGTCAGCGAGGACAAGTTGCGCTCCCGTTTCTTTTGCCGACTCAATCCCCTGAATCATTTCCTGCCCCGCCTGAATGCCGAATTGATTCGCCATCCGTTTTTGGAAAGAAGAAATGGCCAGATTCATTAACAACAGCGTTGCTTTTTTTTCTTTAATCACCTTAAAGATATCCATGTCCTTCCAGCGGTCTTTGTTGATGATAGCTTGATACCTTTGCTCATCCAGCTCCACACAAACCGAGTCAGGCATTTCCGCTTCAATCACGCTCTTGACCTGTTCCGCACTTTGCTTGGAAACATGTGCTGTCCCGATCAAAATAATTTCTTTATCATTTAATTCAAGTCTTGTAATGTTTTCTTCGCCCATATATGTACCTTCCTCTAATGTAACGTTATTTTTCAAACGATCACTCAATATTACTGTGCCATTGCTTGAAAAAACCCGCAAGTCTTTTTTATCTTGCCCGATGAATACCGCAAATCCGATCCCGTTCTTTTTGTCACTTCCGCTACTCGCTCTTTCCATATTTCTATCGAAAAGTAGATCCTTTCTTCTCATTCATCCATACAGTGAAGTCTTGTTAAGGGATAAGAAAAAAGCATGGTCACATCTCCATGCTCAGCTTGTAGAGAAAGTGGATGGCAGATCCCAAAAGCGGCAGTTAATGTATGTCGATTAATGCGATTCGAGAGGAGATCGAATGATTTGAAGCCATGATTGATGTCAAAGAACTTGAAAGCATTCTTCTCTGAATTCAAATCTTCTTGGATTTAGAAAACACGCCTATTTAGGCGCGTTTAAGGGAAAGGAAAGAAAGCAGGGGCGGCAGGGCGGAATTAAGAACGTTGTACTTGGCAAAACCACCGTGCGTAAAGTAATACGCTGCTGTTTCCAGATCTTCCTTATTTTTATAATACTCAGCAATTTCGCGTGAAAGATCGGCTGTTTCTGTCCAAAGTTCCATATCATCGAGGATATGCAGACTTTTTCTCACTTCTTGGTCATTTTGTTCGGCATACAAAGCGTATACAAGTTTTAACTTCGCCAGATATTCTTGTTCTCCTTCATCCGTGGCTCTTTTGAGCGCTTTTTCGTACCATGACCGGGCAGCGTCGGAAGCTCCCAGTTGAAACAGAACCTTGCTTAACATGTAAGTGGAGCGGACGGCGACAAATGACTCTAAATGTTCCGGGATGCTTAAGGCTTGTTTAAAACAGTTCGCAGCTCGCTGAACATTTTTGTCGTTCAAAGCAGATGCCAAAATTAAAAAGCGCCAAACTTTCAGTGTATCGGAAGCCGTTTTCTTTGGCGATAGAACGAGCCTTCTCATAATGTTTTTTGGTTTGTTCATGAAGCAATAGGTCGAGTTTATTCGCCCCTAATATCATTTCACATTTCACCATTTTCTCTTTATAGCTGTCGTGCGCTTTGAATATGGCGTATGCCGTTTTAGCGTGCGTTATTGAGAAGATATTTTGTTCGATTTGATAGTATGCAATCGCGAGCTGATAGTGGAATTCGGCTTTTTCAATTTCATCAGGTATTTTTTTCAGCTGTTCCTCAGCCATTTTATAGTATATGATGGCGTTAATATAACGTTTTTGATGAAATTTATACATACCAGAGAAAAGATGAAAATAGTATTGAATTATGTTTTCGGTACTTTCTTCTAAAGCTTTGGCTTGCACCTTGTCTAGTAATTCTCCGGATTTTTTGTAGTCCTCTGTCATGAGCTTATAGCGTGAGTCAATCAGGTTGAAGTAGAGTAACACATTTTGATTCTTTTCCATGCTCGGCAACATGTTTTCCATCTCTTTCCGCATAATCGCGGCTTTGGAAACATCCTGTTGTTTGATAACTTTATACCAGTCGTTTATGACCTGTCCGACTTCTTCAAATGCTATCGTGCTCAATCTATTTTCAATCTTCTCCTTTCTTTTTTATTTGATTGAAAATACTTACAATTAACTTAAGATTATAGCAGACTCCCGAGAATTGAAAGGAATTTTTAGAAAAAATTGATTATATAGATATGGATGGGGATGATAAACTTTTTGAGCGGGGCATTTGTAGTTCAAGTGGAATGGGAAAAAGACGTGATACCGGAATAGTCAAGGCTGCAGAAATAGATGGAAGGGTAGAAATTGTCGTTACATTATGGAATAATGATACAATCATTTACCATAAAAGAATAAAAGTGAGATGGCTAATGAGCAATAAAACAAAAGAAGAGTTGCTGAAGGCCTAAACGCCTTTTGCCAATTTGCTTCTCTCGCCAATAGTTTGTAGCCGCAAAATTGAAAGGAGATGGGTTTATTTGCAGCGCGAGAAAAACAATGATATTTTAGTAGCCGGATTTGCACAACTGCCTAAAGGGACACCTATTTTTGAAACACAAAAAGTAATTGGTTGTATTGCTGTAATAGATAGTGAGACTGATATCATTAAAGATGCCACATTTACTTTTATACAAGATCTCACGAACCACTTTTCTTCTTCACTGATCATCGGATACTCTATTAAACATGATATGGACGAAATCATCCAAAATATAGAGGAAAAATTAATCATACCTCCCAAAAAAGCGGTAATCCAAGCGGTGATCTCAGCCCGAAACCGCTATTTGGAAATGAAGGCATCATGATTTGCAAAAACAGAAAGCGCTTGCATCCCCTTAAAACATTCGTTATAATGGCAGAAAATACAGAAAAGCCTACGTATTCGCTGGCTAATCTATTGGGTGAAAGATGAAGTTCTGAACCCTCGAAGTAGATTAACAACCAGCAGTATCGAAAGTAGCTTATATAGGTGTGGACCACTTATGTGAGGACTTTCTATGCTGTTGGTTTTTTTGTGTTTAATTTACTAACGTATGGAGGGATTAAGAATGGAATTTGGATTATTCACGGTATTTGACAACTACAAGGAAAAGCTGGGGAGGTCTCATGAAGATCTTTTACAACAGGTATTGGACCAAACAGTGCTTGCGGATGAGTTGGGTTATGACTCCGTTTGGTTTGCGGAACATCATTTTAGCGAGTATGGGATATTAACCACCCCGCCGTTATTGTTGGCGACAGCGGCCGAGAGAACAACAAACATTCGATTGGGAGTTTCCATTGTGACGCTTCCATTTAAAAATCCCATTCAGGTTGCGGAAGATTATGCTCTATTAGATGTGCTAAGCAACGGAAGAGTAAATCTGGGAATGGGGAGCGGGTATCTACCCCACGAGTTCTCAGGCTTTGGCATTGATGGTAAAGACAAAGCGCATCGCTTTAACGATGCTTTGGCTGTCATTGAAAAAGCATGGACAGGACAAAAGTTTTCTCATGAAGGTCCTTATTATCAATATTCAGATGTGAAGTTGGAAGTATTGCCCAAGCAAAAACAGGTCCCCCTCTGGATTGGGGCTTTAAGTGACAGAGGTTCCAAATATGTCGGCAAAATGGGATACAACATCATGGGAGTCCCCTATGTGGCAAGCAGTTCGATAGAAGAATTGAAACAGATCATTGACGGATATAAAGCGGCACGCCAAGAAGCCGGCCATGGCACTCGTTCTGTCAACATACCGCTCGCACTCCACACATTTGTGGCAAAGACAAGGGAAGAAGCGGAAATGGTTGCAAAAGAGCATGTCAACTTGTATCTCGATACCCGACAATATGGCAGAAGCGCCAAGTTTGAAGACTTGGAAGCCAGAGAACAGCTTCTGATTGGAACACCTGAAGACGTTATTCAGCGAATGAAAAAGTATGAAGAAGCCGGCTGTACTCATATGATGATGCTTATGAACTTTGGCGGTCTGCCCCATAAAGAAGTCATGAAGTCAATTACATTAGTTGCTGACGAAGTAATGCCGGCCTTCCATAAAAACAAACAAGCCATCGTATCTTGATGAAGTGGGGTGAGAATATTGAAACTACTTGGAATATTCGGAACAATTGTCGGTGCCAAATCAGCCATTCTGGTAAATGAAATACTAAATAAAGTAAAGAAAAAAGACCCTGACATTCATGCCGAGTTGTTGGACCTTAAATATTATAACATGGAATTTTCCGATGGCAGGCCCATTCATGATTACAATGAAGATACCCAAAAAATAATTAGAAAAGTGATGGCCGCCGATTTTTATATAATTGGAACTCCGGTTTTTAATGGATCTATTCCCGCACCGCTTAAAAATCTTTTTGATCTGCTTCCACCGGCGGCACTCCGCCATAAGATCATGGGCTTTGTGGCAGTCGGAGGAACGTTCCAACATTATTTAATGATTGAAAACCAACTAAAACCGATTGCCGGCTATTTAAGAGCTTTTACGACTCCAAGCTATGTATATGCCCATAATAGTCATTTTAATGAAAAAAATGAGATTATGGATGCTGATGTACAAACTAGAATGGACAATCTAGCCGAGGAATTGATCTTTATGCAAAGGAATCTTTTCAAAAATGCTGAACAGGAAGCCGGCACTTTACTTTCAGCAACTGATGCGGAAAGGATGAAAACAAGAGTTGGTTAATAAAGCAAAAGAGGACATAGCAACCGCTCCCCACAGTTTCGAAGCTTTTTTTAAAAAGCTCATTGATTATGCCGGACTGTTTCCGCCAACTCAATTACCGTTAGAAGAAGCCATACATCACTATGCCTCCTATATCCATAGTTGTGAGGCCTGGATGATCGGCCCCTTTGTTTGCCCAGCTTCCCAATTGGAGAAATTGGAACCTTACCTGGAATTATTTTCATCGGAAAAGCCGTTAGCGATTTCTGCCTTGGGGAGAAAAGCGGAAAATGAAAGAGAAACGATCAAACTTTTTAAAGACGATTTAGCTTCCATTGAACATTTTCAGTTAAAACATGGAACGAAGGTGAGAGTCAATCAGTTTGAGTTGCCTCTGCCCTCTTTAAACATTACTGCGGAATTCATGAACGAGGTGGGAAAACGTAGCAGCCGCCATCATATCACTTGCTATTGCGAGTTTCCCATCCATAAGAATGATAGATTTTGGGAACAAAAATTGGCCAAAACGGCTCTATTGATCTCACAGCAAAATCAAAGCCGATTTTATTCAATTGGCGGAAAACTGAGAACAGGCGGGATAAAGGCCAGCCTGATACCAGATAGCAATATTGTTGGCAGCTTTATCTATCATTGCAAGGAACACAAAGTTCCTGTCAAATTTACCGCCGGGCTCCATCATCCGGTACGTTTGTATAGAAGTGAAGTCCAGGCGGACATGCACGGATTTGTAAATGTGTTTGTAGCCGGCCTGATGGCATATCAACATCATTTAGATAAGGAATCTATCACTGAAATTCTCCAAGAAAAAGACGCCAAGTTTTTTTCATTCCAGAACGAGAAAATAACATGGCGCCATTTAGAAATAAGCACAAAAGAAATAATGAGACTGCGAAAAGAATATTTACATTCTTATGGCTCATGCAGCTTTGAGACACCTCGAAGTGAATTTAAGGATCTGAACATGATAGAGAGGGGTTAGTGAAGATATGCGTTCTTTTATTCCGGTGGAACCTTCGAATCATTTTCCAATTCAAAATCTGCCATATGGCATCTTTAGACTGAGAGACAACAGCGGCAAGCCGCGTGTGGGGACTGCAATTGGAGAGTATGTCTTAGATCTATCAGTATTGGAAGAAGAAGGTTATTTTCAGGATATCATTGATCAAGAAGAAAAAGTGTTCGCCGCGCCTTTTTTAAATCCGTTTATGGCCAAAGGGCCGGATGTGTGGCAATCCGTTCGAAGAAGACTGCAAATGCTATTAAGTGAAAATGAACCAAAGTTGAGAGATAACGTACAGCTTAGAGAAA
Organism: Siminovitchia thermophila; assembly: GCF_016909185.1. Classification (GTDB taxonomy): domain Bacteria; phylum Bacillota; class Bacilli; order Bacillales; family Bacillaceae_C; genus Siminovitchia; species Siminovitchia thermophila. The sequence goes on from NZ_JAFBFH010000008.1 coordinate 50,824, forward strand.
GAGCGCTTATTCCGCAAGCAGATGTAAAGATGGAACTTCCCATAAAAATTGGGGATTATACGGACTTTTACGCCTCTAAAGAACATGCGGCAAATGTAGGCACCATGTTCAGAGGAAAAGAAAATGCGCTTATGCCGAACTGGACCCATCTTCCGGTAGGTTATCACGGTCGAGCCAGCTCAGTTGTGACGAGCGGTACTCATTTCAATAGACCCTGCGGACAGATAAAGCCCGCTGACACAACCAAGCCCATTTTCACATCTTGCAGGCAGTTGGACTTTGAATTGGAAATGGGCTTTTTCATTGGCATGGGCAATCAGATGGGCGAACCGGTCCCGGTTGAAAAAGCGGAAGAGCAAATTTTTGGGATGGTTCTTGTGAATGACTGGAGTGCGCGGGATATTCAAGCATGGGAATATCAGCCATTAGGTCCTTTCTTAGCGAAAAACTTTGCAACCTCCATATCACCATGGGTTGTTCCGATGGAAGCATTAGAACCATTTCGCGTAAAAGGGCCGGAGCAGGACCCTGAACCACTCCCTTATTTAAAACATACAAAACCAGATTCATTTGATATTCATTTGGAAGTCTTTTTAAAGACTCCAAACATGGAAAAGCCGGATTGCATAGCCGCGAGCAATTATAAGTATTTATACTGGAGCGCCGCACAGCAAATTGCCCACCATACGATCACTGGATGTAACCTGAATACAGGAGACCTGATTGCTACTGGCACCATTAGCGGACCTGAAAAGAGATCAAGAGGAAGTCTGCTGGAATTGGCATGGAGGGGAACAGAACCAATCAAGTTAAGCAACGGTGAAGAGCGCAGCTGGTTAGAGGATGGGGATGAACTTACTTTGACAGGCTGGTGTCAAGGGGCTGGGTATCGCATTGGATTTGGAGAAGTAACCGGAACCATTTTACCAGCTAAACTTATTGAACGGAGAAGTAAAGCAACCATATAAAAAGAATATAGAAAGGAGTATGGCCGTGACATATTATAAGCAGATGGGCAAGATACCCCGTAAAAGGCACATTGTTATGAGAAAGGAAGATGGCACTCTATATCGGGAACAAGTCATGGGCACAAAAGGTTTTTCCGGCATTCAATCCATCTTATATCATGATCATCCGCCAACGGAAATTGTTACCTCCTCCCTGTTGCAAGAGAATTTTTTTGAGTATGAAGAACAGAGCGCACTAAGGCCGAGACATTTCAACACAAATAAAGTAAAAAAAGGCCAAGATGCTCTATCAGGAAGGGAGTACTTATTGGGCAACGACGATTTGGTGATCGGTGTAGTCTACCCAAGCAACCCCATGGAATTTTACTACCGTAACTCCGACGGTGATGAAGTGCTTTTTGTCCATTATGGGACAGGTAAAATAGAAACGATGTTCGGAACCCTTACCTACGGTAAAGGCGACTATATTATCATTCCTGTAGGCACGATTTATAAAGTGATTCCAGATGATGGAGAGACTAAATTTTTGGTCATTGAAACAACGAGTTGGATTACGTCACCCAGAAGATACCGCAACGAATTTGGACAGTTGCTTGAGCATAGCCCTTTTTGTGAAAGAGACATTCGCGGACCCGAAGAACTGGTCTATTTTACCGAAAAAGGAGAATACGAAGTAAGAACAAAAGCACGGGGAGCCCTTCATTCCCACATATATCATCATCATCCTTTAGATGTCGTTGGATGGGATGGTTACCTATATCCTTATATCTTCAACATTGGGGATTTTGAACCGATTACTGGAAGGATTCATCAACCGCCTCCCGTCCATCAGAATTTTGAAGGCCATAACTTTGTGATTTGCTCGTTTGTGCCACGATTATTTGATTATCATCCTGAAGCGATCCCGGCTCCTTACTATCATAGTAACGTTGATAGTGATGAAGTGCTTTACTATGTAGAAGGAAATTTCATGAGCAGAAAAGGAATTAATGAAGGCTCTATTACACTGCACCCTTCCGGTATACCGCATGGGCCGCACCCAGGTACTATTGAAGCGAGTATTGGTAAGAAAGAGACACTGGAACTTGCAGTCATGATTGACACTTTTCGACCGCTACAAGTGATGAAAACAGCAAGAGATGTAGAAGATGATCGTTATGAGAGCAGTTGGATTGAGGACTGAGAAACGCAGTAAAATGCCGGGCTGTGAGCGAGGGCAGGAATGATTTGGCTGATGGACAAGGAAAGCGAGCGGAACCTGGATTGAGTGATCGACTCCTTGTCCATAAGCGTCCATCGAAAAAAGCGCTGACATTTCATACGAGAAATAGGTGATCCGCGGGTTTTGGCCAAAAAACAGCGAGACAGGCGTTCCGTCATAATGGGAGCCTCGGTTCCCATTTTTTAACGGAAAGAAAGCTTGCTCAATTAACGACTGTTTCAATATCAGATGAGGGGTGAAACATGTAATGAATCAAGGCGCTCAGTGGGTAACCGTTGAATTGGAAGATAGCCATAAACATGCACAACAGTCTGGGGTTCCGCGTTCTTTAATGTATTTTATTCTAAGCATATGTTTCTTTTGTATATTGGCAGATGGATACGATCTAGGAATTTATGGAGCTGTATTGCCAAGCCTATTAGACTATCAACCTTGGGGATTGTCTCCCGCACATGCCGGAACCATAGGGAGCTATGCGTTATTCGGAATGCTTTTCGGCGCCATATTTGTCGGCTCTGTCACCGATCTAATAGGCAGAAAGAAAACGTTGATTATTTGTGTAGCGCTATTTTCAGTCACGATGATTTTATGTGCCATTGCAACATCCCCAACAATGTTTGCCATATTTCGCTTTATTGGCGGGATTGGTTTAGGGGGCGTCATTCCAACAGCCTCTGCCCTGGCGATAGAGTATTCACCACCTCATCGACGATCATTCAACTATGCCCTTATGTTTTCTGGTTATTCGTTTGGAACTGTTTTGGCCGCTATATTAGCAATACTTCTTTTAGACTCGCTTGGCTGGAGATTTATGTTTTGGATTGGGGCCATTCCTTTACTACTAATTCCAATCATGATGAAATACTTGCCTGAGTCAGTTAGTTTTCTTCTCTCCCGAGGAAATGTAAATGAAGCTGAAGCCATATGCAAACGTTATAAAATGGATATTTCTCAATTTGAAAATTTGAGAGAAATACATGCAAATGAAAAAGGAAAGTCGCAAAAGTCGATCAAAGGCCTTTTTTCCAAGCAATATATCAGGGCAACTTTAGCCATTTTTCTTACCTATATTATGGGTTTTTACCTTGTATATGGATTAAACACATGGCTGCCACAGATTATGCGGGAATTAGGCTATTCACTTCATTCCAGCTTATCATTTCTGCTCGTCATGAACTTAACGGCCGGAATCGGAGCACTTTTTGCGAGCGCTATTGCGGATCGCTGGGGATCGAAACGAGTCATTGGAGTGTCATATGCTTTAGCCGCCTTGAGCGCATTTTTACTAACGATAGGAGTCCCTTCCATGGCCGCTGTTTATTTACTAGTGGGGCTCGCTGGTTTCGGAGCAGTTGGCAGTACACAAATTATGAATGCATTTGTGACAAAGTACTACCCGGCAGAATCTCGGGCTACAGCCATAGGCTGGGGTCTTGGAATTGGAAGAATCGGAGCGATTTCCGGTCCCGTGATCATCGGACTTTTATTAAGCATGAACTTCGATTTGATATGGAGCTTCTACACCTTTGTTATAGCGGGAATCGTGGCCACTATAGGGGTTGCTTTAATACCCAATAAGAAGGGCGAAATCGTTTAAAAAAAGCGTTATCGAAGCACTTCTTAATAAGTATCAATATTTGTACAAATTGTTATACGACTTTAAGATTGTTTTTCTTTCAGCTTGCACAAGTTCGAAGAACGAAGGTGCTTTATGGGGTAGCATCCGGATGATGTGGGAACAAAATAACTTTAAGTTTTGTCAATGCCAAGAAGGTTCGGGCTTGGTGAGGTTGTCAATATATTTTTGTTCCTTATTCTCCCTTCGGTCCGCTACGACAAAAATATTATTTTATTGCATCAGGACTCCATCATTTGCTCAAGCTTATCATTTTCTAAACTAACCATATCAATTTCTTTATTAATTAGCTGATCAAGTTCGTCATTCAAAGCGTTTTCATTCATTCCAATAGCAGAGTACAATGACTGACCCCCAGTCGGAATTTGGTTTAGCGACTATGCCTGTACTTTTAAGTTAGATATAGATAGGGTAGAAAATAAAAATAATATGGTAGATTCTACATATATATAAAGAACCCTTGTTTTTAAACGATAAAGAGTATAAAAAGGCCACCTCTTCGCAAATAAGGTAGCCTTTCAATAGATTAGAACCGATTGAGATATATTCAAAGTACCCCTAAATCAGGATTTATCAAAAGGATCAAAATGCTTATCGTTGAAAATCCGCATTTTTGGGACCCAACCCTTTCACGGTGTAATTTTGTGGATATGAATAACCCGCTCATTTAATTCATGTCCTGTAAAGAACCATTCTCGTAAACAATAGATAGTCAACTTGAGCAGTGGGTCTCCGGCCTTCCTAGTTATATCAAGGCTTATTTGCCGATTTCACTCTGCGAAAGTTGAGTACTAATTATTAAACTTATCGGCAATAAAGTTAAAATTTTTAGTTTTTTTCAATTCTAAATACAACTCTTCCATGCTCCACAGTTGGAGTCTTCTTATGTTAATGGACCGATTCCCTATTTCTTTCTAACAAAATATTAGGGGAAACCCCTCCCGATGGATCATCCCCATTGCAGATGGTGCAATGGGGACTTTTGCTTAAGAAGTCCTTGCCAAACCCCTATCATCATCGTCATCTAGGCCAATATACGAGAAAAACTTTCCCGTTTATAAAATTGGAATTAATCCTTTACTGTAAACACTGACATCATCTATATGATCTAATTTCCTAGAAATATCCGCTTTCCTCATCATATTCGTTAAGTTTAGCCCATAAATCGTATATAATAATAGTACAGACATTTTTACTGAGGAGGAACACCATGAAAAAACTAATGACAGCCTTGTTGGCTGCCACTCTTTTCTTTTCCCCTGTTAGTAGCCTTTTCTTCCAGGATGACGTTACCACTGTTGAGGCCAAAAGATACAAGTCGGGTAAGAAAGGGTTTAATACGCAAAAAAACCCTTCAAACATCCAAGAAAAACCTAAGGACTCCACTACAACAAAATCGCAAATGCAGAAAACAAACCAGAAAGGCGGATTCTTTTCAGGAGGTCTCATGAAAGGGTTAATGGTTGGAGGTCTTGCCGGTTTATTGTTTGGCAGCCTGTTCGCCAACATGGGGGCATTGGGATCAATCTTGGGATTAATGATCAACCTTGCAGCGATTTACTTTTTGATCGTAATTATCCGCAAAGTCTTTGAAGCTCTTAAAAGACAGAAAAAGAGAGAGGATATGAATCCGTGGGGCAGATAATCATTTCCGAACAAGATATCATCAACGCCATTTGTATCGCTCAATCCCGCAAGAAAAACGTACAGCCCCAAGAAGTAGAAGTTGAACTCATGTTTGACGATGACGACGGATTTTCCGCGGAGGCTTATATCCATGGGCAAAAGTCGGTCCTGGAGACGATTCACATCATCGAAGCCGTTCGGCTATGGCTGGATGAAATGTTAAATAAAGACCCTTTTGCCGGTATCGAGCTTGTTTTGGACGATGAGGAAGGGATTATAGCGGTCATTAACACATAAAATAAAGAATGGGACCGGGACAAAACCCTGTAAAAATGAAACAAACCGCATGGAATCAAGTTTAAAAACCTTGATTTCACGCGGTTTTATTCTCACGATTCTTACGAATATGAATCAGTTTTCAACTTATGTCCCGCCTCCATTTTATGTTTATTCGATCGCCTCAAGCTCCGGTGTTTATGGGGTGGTGGATATCAGAACGATTGTATCATTTGCTTGGCCAATTCCCTGTTGCGCTCTTTAAATACGTCATTATGAGAAGAAACCATACCGACTTCATCCGCATCCGGCTCTATATATTGCTTCGCTTTATTCACGGCATTTGCCGCATCTTGAAAGGCTCCCGCAATTAAATGCAGTTTTCCCTCGTGCTTTAATATGTCTCCGGCTGCGTAAAGGCCCTTAATCGACGTTTCGCTGGACGCATTGCCGCATATATAACCATTTTCTGCTCTTGCCATCTTTAACTCGCTGTCATCCAGCAGTGTCGTATCACGTTCATAACCATGGTGAATAACCACTTCATCAACAGGAAGTTCCATCACTTCACCTGTTTTTACATTCGTCAATTCCACCCGCTCGATCACGTCATGATGTTTACAAGCCCGCAGTTTTGTTATCGTCGTATTAAAAAAACAAACAACAGAGCTATTCATAAGTTGGTGCACTTGCGCTTCATGTCCGGTTAACTTGTCTCTTCTATAAATTAAATAAACATTTTTGGCGATCGGCTCCAATTCATTGGCCCAATCAATGGCCGAATTCCCCCCGCCGGAAATGATGACGGTTTTATCCTTAAAACGTTTCAGCGATCGAACCGTATATTGCAAATTCGCTATTTCAAATCTATCGGCCCCTTCTATCTCCAGTTTTTGCGGTTTTAAAATACCGCTGCCGACAGCAATAATCACTGTTTTTGAAAAGTGTCTTCCCCCTGAAGCTGTATGTAAAATAAACATTCCCTTATCATTTCGTGAAATTGATTCTACTTTTTCATTCAAAACGACTTTTGGATGAAAAGTTAATCCTTGCTCCACAAGCTGTTCAATCAATTTAGCTCCCGGGATTGGGGTTATACCCCCAACATCCCAAATCATTTTTTCCGGATATACATGTAATTTTCCGCCTAAAAACGGCTGATACTCTATCAATTTTGTTTTCATTGCTCTCAAACCGCTGTAAAAGGTCGAATAAAGCCCTGCTGGCCCTCCTCCGATCACGGTTACATCGAATATGTCCGCCTGCTCCATATTTCCTTCACTCCCAGTATGTTATGCATAATTGAAAAATATTCTCAATCAGCTAGTTGACAACTCATACCCTCACCTTTATATTTATGATTATAACGAAAATGATAATCATTCTCAACTATATATTTCTTACATCGGAGGTGAAAGAATGATCCGCTTATATACAGATGCTCTTAACGTGGGCTATGACGGACACTTAATTGTGAAAAATCTCAGTATAGAAATTCCCGACAAACAAATAACAACCATCATTGGTCCGAATGGATGCGGAAAATCAACCTTATTGAAAGCAATTACCCGAATTATTTCACATGATTCAGGAGCCGTGGTGCTAGATGGAAAAAACATCTCAAAAGAAAATACAAAATGGCTTGCAAAAAAAATGGCCATCCTTCCCCAAACACCGGAAAGTGCAGGTGGACTAACTGTCGGCGAACTCGTTTCCTATGGACGCTTCCCCTATCAAAAAGGGTTTGGACGCTTAACGAAAAAGGATGTCGAAGTAATTGACTGGGCCCTTGAAGTAACGGGTATTAGCGATTTTAAATACCGCCCTGTCGATGAACTATCGGGGGGCCAGCGCCAACGTGTCTGGATCGCCATGGCGCTTGCGCAGGAAACAGAGATGATTTTCCTGGACGAACCAACAACATACTTGGATATGGCTCACCAATTAGAAGTTTTAGAGCTTTTACAAAAACTGAATCAAGAGCAGGAGCGCACCATTATCATGGTCCTTCACGACCTGAATCAAGCGGCCCGTTTTGCAGATTATATGATCGCCTTAAAAGAGGGCAACATCGTGAAAGCCGGTAATTGCGAGGAAGTCATCACTCATCGGGTCCTCAAAAGTGTATTTCAGATCGATGCTGAAATCGGTCGTGACCCGCGAACGAACAAACCTATGTGCATCACTTATAACTTACTGAAAGGAGAACACAAAAATGAAGAAACGCTGGATCCTAGCCGTACTGTTGTTCATGCTGTTCATTAGCGGGTGCGGCAATCAATCAACTAAAAAGGAAAGCAAGGAAGAAAAGGCAGAAACGATTACGTACGAATCGGAAAACGGGCCTGTTAAAGTTCCCGCCGATCCGCAGCGCGTTGTGGTACTCTCCAGTTTTGCCGGCAATGTCATGGCTTTGGACGTCAATCTGGTTGGAGTTGATTCATGGTCTAAAATGAATCCCCGCTTTCAGGAAAAATTGCAAGATGTTGAGGAAGTATCCGATGAAAACTTGGAGAAAATCATTGAGTTGGACCCGGATTTGATTATTGGACTCTCTAATATAAAAAATATTGATAAATTAAACGAAATTGCACCTACAGTCACCTATACATATGGAAAAGTAGATTATCTGACACAACACTTGGAAATTGGCAAACTGCTCAATAAAGAAAAAGAAGCCAAGGAGTGGGTAGATGACTTCAAAAAACGCGCCCAATCAGCCGGAAAAAAGATCAAAGAAAAAATAGGTGAAGACGCAACGGTTTCTGTTATTGAAAGCTTCGACAAACAGCTTTATGTATTTGGTGACAATTGGGGACGCGGTACGGAAATCCTTTATCAAGAAATGAAGTTGCCCATGCCGGAAAAAGTAAAAGAAATGGCTTTAAAAGATGGCTACTATGCCTTGTCACCCGAGGTCCTGCCGGAATTTGCCGGCGACTATCTCATCGTGAGCAAAAATACCGATGCGGATCATTCATTCCAAGAAACCGAAACGTACCAAAACCTTCCGGCTGTTAAAAATAACCGCGTATTTGAGGTGAATGCAAAGGAATTTTACTTTAACGACCCCATTACGTTGGAACTTCAACTAGATTATTTTATGCAACATTTTCTTGACAAGTAAAACAAGATGGACATGATTTCTTTAAAAAAATTCCTCATCCGCAACAAGAAAAAGAAAAGAAGAGTGACTGATGATAAAAGAAAAACAACCTTTCATTCCATTTGCATATAAGCTGCTTGCCGGAATTCTTATTTTAATATGCGTATTTATGGCCGCTATGGTGCTGGGAGCAGCTGATATCACAGTAAAAGATGTGTGGCTCGCTCTAATGTCTAATGAGAAAAGCGAGCAGACTTCAATCATCCTTAACATCCGTCTTCCTCGTGAAGTCGGTGCGTCCTTTGTTGGAGCGGCTTTGGCCGTTTCCGGCGCAATCATGCAAGGAATGACGCGAAATCCCCTTGCTGATCCGGGTCTACTAGGGATAACGGCCGGAGCCAATGCAGCTTTAGCCATTACGATCGTATGGATGCCATCCACAAATTATGTTGGCGTGATGATTGGCTGTTTGTTGGGGGCAGCGGTGGGAGCCATGATGGTTTTTGGATTGGGGGCAGCGAAAAAAGGCGGATTTTCTCCGTTTCGCCTCGTATTGGCCGGAGCCGCTGTATCTGCCTTCTTATATGCCATTGCAGAAGGGATCGGCATTTATTTCAAAGTTTCAAAAGATGTGTCCATGTGGACCGCCGGTGGATTAGCCGGCCTTTCATGGAGCCAGCTTCAAGTCATCGTCCCGTTTATATTAATCGGTATACTGATTGCCCTATTCCTTTCAAGACAACTGACTATTTTAAGCTTGAGTGATGAAGTTGCTGTTGGACTTGGACAAAATACGACACAAATCAAAATAGCCCTTTTTATTGTGATCATCCTTCTGGCAGGTGCTTCCGTTGCTCTTGTTGGCAATATGGTATTTGTTGGTTTAATGGTTCCCCATTTGGTTCGTGCCGTGGTGGGAACTGATTATCGCTTGATCATCCCCATGTCGGCGATCGGAGGGGCCGCTTTTATGCTTTTGGCCGATACGCTTGGCCGTACAATGAACGCGCCTTACGAAACACCCGTCGCAGCCATTATTGCGATCTTGGGATTGCCTTTTTTCCTGCTCATTGTACATAAAGGAGGCAAGGCACTCTTATGATACACCCCGCCTTAATCAAAAGACAGCAGTTGATATTGCTTATCTTGTCAATACTGATCATGGTCACGATCATCATCAGCATGGGGCTGGGCGATTCTCCCCTGTCTTACGGCAGGCTCATTCCCACTCTTCTTGGACAAGGGTCTTTTAAAGAGGAATTCGTCTTATTTTCCATTCGCCTGCCAAGAGTTATTGTCACCGTATTGGCAGGTATGGGACTCGCATTGTCGGGAGCTATCTTACAAGCGATGACAAGGAATGACTTGGCTGACCCGGGTATCATCGGCATCAACTCTGGAGCAGGTGTCGCTGTTGCTGTTTTCTTTCTGTTTTTTCCCATAAAAGCGGGCTCCTTTGTCTATCTGCTTCCATTTGTCGCTTTCATCGGGGCTCTCATGACAGCATGTTTTATTTACTTCTTTTCATACAAAAGAAATCGGGGGCTTCAACCTATAAGATTAGTACTCGTCGGAATTGGATTTTCCATGGCCCTATCTGCAGCAATGATTGTGCTGATCTCATCCGCTGAACGTACAAAAGTGGATTTTATTGCCAAATGGCTGGCAGGAAATATTTGGGGTACAGACTGGCCGTTCATTTGGGCGATCCTTCCATGGTTAGCTATTCTGATTCCTCTTACATTATATAAGGCAAATCGATTAAATCTTTTGGGACTCAGCGAGCCTGTTGCAATCGGGGTTGGACTTTCCATCGAAAAAGAACGGATCGTACTCCTGCTCACCGCTGTTGCACTGGCCGCATCTGCCGTTTCGGTAACAGGCGGCATCGCGTTTATCGGACTCATGTCACCGCATATGGCAAAAGCATTAGTCGGACCAAGAAACCAATTATGTATCCCGGTGGCCACTCTGATTGGCGGCTGGCTATTATTGCTTGCAGATACAATCGGACGTAATCTGGGAAATGCCGAAGGCATACCCGCAGGGATTATGGCCGCCTTAATCGGAGCGCCATATTTTGTTTATTTACTGATGAAGAAGAGTTAATTGCTGGAAGCTCGTGCCAGACATCTATATATTATACCTCAAACGGTATCCGCTCCTTATTCAGTGGTACCGTTTGAGAAACGATGTTTATTATTGATTCATTCTTCAGGAAAGAAGATAAAGGTCACATTTGCTTCTTCGCATGGTTCCTTTATTTTCTATCACATATAGTGTAAAAAACGACATTTGCAACGCTCTTGAAAGAGGGTGGACCCCGCTCACGTCATGATAGTAACGCCCCAAATAACAGCCAGAATGGTGAAGCGCATTTGAATGGAAGTCGCATAACTATATGAAATATATTGATACAGTCCGATGACATTTTACCCTCGCCCTTTTCAGGGTCTCCTCAATATGTCCCACCTTCTCATAAAAAGAAATAGGTCACATAAAAGTGGCAAATTATCGTCAATCAGCCTCTTCAACAGTCGATGTCTTTTTTTTGTCATACATTAAATGTTTTCTATTGTAAAAAAAGAGAATAACAATAGTAACCGATTATTTCAGGAAGGGGTATGTTTTATGGAAAATGTGGTTGTCACTTTTTTTGACGTGGAGAGCGAGGCATTTCAGGCGCTGGCAGAATTAAAGCAAAAGCAATACCAAAGTAACGACTTCGCATTATCACAGGTGGTTATTTTAAAAAAGGAGAACGAGCAAATCGTCTTGAAAGATGGCTTTGATACAGGCGTTCACTCAAGAGACGATACCTTAATCGGCGGCTTGATCGGTTCACTTGTGGGGGTTTTAGGCGGACCATTGGGTGTACTGCTCGGTTTTGGTGCGGGGGCCGCCATCGGGGCGATAGTAGATATAAATGACCTTGAAGAAGAATCCAGTTTAATTGCGGCCATTTCATCCCGTCTACAAGACAATGATGTTGCGATTGTTTTGGTGATGTCTGACGAATATGATGCCGTCTACGATGATATCATGTCTAAATTTTCCTCTCAAACCCGCCGCTATGAAGCTAGCATGATTAGAGAAGAGGTTGAACACGCACGCGAAATAGAAATGGAGTTACAAAAGCAAGCACGGGAAAAATTACGGGAAGAGCGCTCTGCGGAACGCAAAGCAAAAGTGAAGTCATATAGAGACCGCATTCGCGCAGAAGTGGAGGATCTCAAAAGAAAATTCAAGTCTGTCTGATAAGCTAAAAAAAGAGCGCCGCTGACAATCTGATGACAGCGGCTCTTTCCGGCGTACATAAATAGATGGCGAACCACTATTTTTGTGGCTAGTATTTGATTGGAAATAGCAGTCCGCACATCCCTTAAGGAACTGCCGGATTCATTTCTTTTACCATCTGGACAAACATTGCAAGGAAACGCCTGTCCCCTGTCAACTCAGGATGAAAAGCACTCACAAGGATGCTTCCTTGCTTTGCGGCCACCGGATATCCGTCGTAAGTGGCAAGCACTTCCACCCCTTCACCTGCCGTCTCGATGTAAGGGACGCGAATAAACACAGCCGTCAAAGGTTTACCCAGCCCTTTGACATCAAGCTCCGTTTCAAAGCTTTCTACTTGGCGGCCGAAAGCGTTCCGTTTCACTTTGATATCCATTAATGGAAGATGGGCTTCATCGGAATCGGCGATTTCTTTTGCAACAAGCACCAATCCGGCGCAAGTGCCCAAAATCGGCTTGGAAAAATGTTTAAGTGGCTGAAGAAAACCATATTGATCAATGAGCCTTCTCATTGTTGTACTTTCTCCGCCAGGCAAAATGAGCCCATCTATTTCCTGAAGCTGCTCCGGTTTCTTCACGATGATTCCGTTTAACCCCAAAGCGTTTACTTGTTTCAAATGTTCTATTACCGCACCTTGCAATCCCAGCACGCCAATTGTTGTCATCGTTCGACCTCCCTTCATGTAAAAAATAGTCAAGCGGCAGCACTTCTACCAGCCGCGCTCTTGCATTCTCTCTTCAAGACTGAGCTTATTAATATCGATCCCTTTCATCGCCGCGCCCAATTCTTTGGAAAGCTTGCCGATTAGATCATAATCCGTATAGTATGTCGTTGCTTGTACAATGGCACTTGCGAATTTTTCAGGGTTTTCGGATTTAAAGACGCCTGATCCGACAAATACACCGTCCGCGCCAAGTTCCATCATCAGCGCCGCATCTGCGGGAGTGGCAACACCGCCTGCCGCAAAATTAACAACCGGCAACCTGCCCTCTTCTTTAATTTGCTTAAGGATTTCATACGGTGCTCCAAGATTTTTCGCTTCTGTCATCAGCTCATCATCGTTCATTCTGGCAACTTTACGTACTTGCGCATTGACTTTGCGTATGTGGCGGACAGCTTCCACGATGTTGCCCGTTCCAGGCTCCCCTTTTGTCCGCAGCATGGCGGCCCCTTCCCCGATCCGGCGGGCGGCTTCTCCCAAATCCCTGCATCCGCATACGAATGGTACTGTATAATCACTTTTTAAAAGATGAAATTCTTCATCCGCAGGTGTCAGTACTTCACTTTCGTCAATATAATCTACGCCCATCGCTTCTAACACTCTTGCTTCCACAATGTGGCCGATCCGGCATTTTGCCATAACCGGAATGGATACGGCGTTCATCACTTCTTCAACGATTCTCGGGTCAGCCATTCTGGCCACGCCTCCTGCTGCGCGGATATCAGATGGCACTCTTTCCAACGCCATAACAGCCACTGCGCCGGAAGCCTCCGCGACTTTCGCTTGCTCCGCATTAACTACGTCCATAATGACGCCGCCTTTTTGCATTTGCGCCATTCCTCTTTTAACCGTCTCAGTTCCCAGTTGTTTTCCCATGTTCCCCACTCCTTCAAGTTGTGATTTGTTTCATTTCCCATTATTATAGAAAGTAAGTGACTCTGTTAAAAGTGTCAGTTTTCATAAAAATAACAGGGTCAGATAAGGAGGAGTTAAAAAAATGGATATGTTATCTTGCAATTTAAACCGATCTATAGACGTACCTTTATACGAACAACTCTATTTATATATTAAAAAAGAAATTACCGAAGGCCGCCTGGAGTATGGCTCCAAGTTGCCGTCTAAGCGAAAGCTCGCGGACTTTTTAAAAATCAGCCAAAATACAGTGGAAGCTGCCTACGATCAACTAATGGCAGAAGGCTATGTCGAAGGAATTCCGCGAAAAGGCTATTTTGTGCTTGCCTATGAAGATTTGGAGTATGTACAAACAGCCGCCGCCACCTCATATGTGCCGACAGACGAAAAAGAAAACATGAAATATCATTTCCTTCCCAGCAGGATCGATACGAAACACTTCCCGTTTGCCAAATGGCGGAAATACGCCAAAGACACAATTGACGAACAGCACCACGCACTCCTTTTATTGGGCGACAAGCAAGGTGAATTTGAGCTTCGCCGGGAAATTGCCCATTACTTATATCATGCGAGAGGAGTGCAATGCTCTCCCGAACAAATTGTGGTTGGTGCCGGCAGTGATTTTCTTTTACAACAACTTATTTTATTGTTTCCTAAAAAAACGGTGTATGGAGTGGAAGACCCGGGCTACCATGTCATCTCTCATATTTTAAAAAGCCATCAAAACGAAGTGTATCCTCTCGAGGTCGATGACGAAGGGGTCAAAGTGGATACGCTTGACCAAACCGGGATCAACGTTGTTTATGTAACGCCCTCCCATCACTTCCCATATGGATCTGTCCTTTCTGTCAACCGGCGGATCAAGCTGTTAAATTGGGCGGCGGGTCATGCAAACCGCTACATTATAGAGGACGACTATGACAGTGAGTTCCGCTATAGCGGAAAATCGATCCCCTCCCTGCAAAGCATGGACCATAGTGAAAAAGTCATTTACCTGGGGAGCTTTTCCAAATCACTTATCCCTTCTTTGCGGATCAGCTACATGGTTCTTCCCCAGGAACTATTACAAAGATATAAAGATGCGAACATTTTCTTTTATCACTGTTCGGTCTCTAGGATTGACCAACACATCCTTGCCCAGTTTATGAAAAAAGGGGATTTCGAAAGGCATCTGAACAGAATGAGGAAAATTTACCGCAAAAAATTAGAAAAAACATTGGACATCCTAAAGCCTTATCAGAACAAAGTCGAAGTCATCGGCGAGCACTCTGGCCTTCACATTGTCCTTGTCGTCAAAAATGGCATGAATGAACAAGACCTCGTTCAAAAAGCCGTGAATGCCAAGATGAAAATCCACCCCCTCTCCTCTTATTCACTGGAGAAAAAGGTGGAACATCCGCCAAAAATGATTCTTGGATTTGCCGGAATACCAGAGGATGAATTAGAAGCAGCTATTACATCGTTATTAAAGAGCTGGGGAATTTCATAACAACTGCCGGCTTTCTATTATGGAATTTTATCCCACTAAAAAGTAATATAAAAAGAAAAGGGGGGAATATGAGCATTTTGAATGAACAAGCGAACAAATTAATTCAAAAAGAATTGGGCCGGGCAAAGAACGCCAGTATGGGTCTTGGTGTCATCACAAAAGAACAGAAGTGGGTAAGCGGGCACTTGTATGACGAGAATAGGAACACCGACATCGGTGATTGTATTTTCGAAATGGGCTCCACAACCAAAACATTTACAAGTCTATTATTTGCAAAATTAGTCCTGGAAGGAACCATCTCCCTGGATGAACCTGTTACAACGTTTAAGCCGGAATATAAAAATGCACTTTCTTATAACGGAAAAGAAGTAACATTCCGGCATTTATCCACACACACTTCCGGACTTCCAAGGGAAGATATGAAAAAAATCCGCCAAAGAATGAAAGAAAATAAACAAGATAAAGACAATCCGTATAAACACTTTACCCATGATGACATACATCAGTTTTTCCTGGATTATGACTTAAAAAGAGAAATAGATCAAAAGTGGCGTTATTCCAATATTGGTGTAGGTCTGTTGGGAAACATCCTGGCAGAAATATTGGGAGTAACTTATGAGCAAGCTATCCAATCCCATATTTTGGAGCCATTATGTTTAAAAGACACTTTTATCACAGGTACTGCCGAGCAAAACAGCAGATACGTAAAAGCATATAATCAAAAAAAAGAGCCCATTCGGCCAATGGAACTACCGGCCATAAATGGCGCAGGAGCTTTAAAAAGCAGCCTGCATGACATGCTGCAGTACCTGGAATATCAAATTGGGTTGAAGGAAAGCCCTTTGCAAGAGGCGATGGCATTGACCCATCAAACGCATGGAAAAACCTCCTGGAAAAAAACTAGCATGGGTCTCGGCTGGTTTATTGAACAAGTCAAATGGAGCGAGTTTCCGCTCATACACCATGGAGGAACCACAATGGGATTCCATACATTTTGCGGCTTTATAAAAGAAAAGCAGATTGGAGTCGTCATTTTTTCAACGATTCAACTATCAGCGTGGCGAATCATCAAAATGCTCATAAAGCTCGAAAAAGGAGTAAACGAAGATATCGCGGAGGAAATATTCAAAGCGCACCTTGAGCAAACTTCGTGACTAACTAGCCCAACTCCCCTTGAAAAAGGGATGCCAATTGACAAGAGGCGGCGCGAACTAACCTCAGCGCATGGCCTGATCAATAGTTTGAATATAAGGCAGGCAGCTTTTTTCAAGTTAGAAAATTCACTTCAAAATGTTAAGGCTGAAGATATAGGCTTTTGTAATCATTTTTGGAATATTTTTAGAAGTGCACTCAGCCTGTAGAGCAGTAAATGGTTTTTCTCTACAAGCTTTTTTTATTTATTCGTGATATAGAATCCGAAAAAAAAAGATGCGCCGGCACTTTTTCTTTTCTGTTCATTACCGAAAAAGCGAAAGATGCCATTATTCGGCCACCATCTACTTTTACCAAATGGTTTTGTGGGGAGGCTTTGAATTGTATCGCAGGTATTGTGTAAAAATACAACTGTTGAAATATTGAAAAGAGCATAAGAAAAGACCTCGAATTAAGAGGACGGTTGCTTTTCACTTTTAGTTGCATTCGTTATCAAGTTGAATACGTGGGTTGTTTTTTTGTAACTCATTTACAAATGCCTGTATATCTTTGGGGGAAATCTGAATCGCTTTATACTTTTCGTAACTGCTTCAGCTGCTGGCAATATTACAAAAAGAGGTGTCCTAAAGTTGAAAAATTGACTTATGGACCCCTCTTCCCATTTGTATAATCTATTTAAGAAAAAAAGAAGCAAGAATGGTCTCTTTTATCTATCGTTCTTACGAAAATAGAATTGTAATTTGATACTTGAGGTTATTGCATAACCAATTAGTGCTCACCCTCCACCAGCAAATTCTCAAAGTGTTCCCGGAAATTTCCAGAAGGTAAAGATTACAAACGTCTCCTTTTCTCTTATAAACATTTTTGGTAAAATTAAGTTGTTGGTTGAAGACTTCAAAAGGGGGAGTGACCAGCAATGCTTTTGTTTTTTGGTAAGTTTATCTCGTTCTATTTGATCTGTACAATTGCATTCGCCCTCTACAAAGTAGCGTACTACAACATCAGCAAAAAATTGATTACAAAAACAACTGATGGTACAAAATTGCATTGGTTTTTAAATATATTTGTTAAAAGCGGTAAGAAATTAGATAATGACGATTACTTCTTAATAGGTGCTTTTGCGGCTCTTTGTGCGATTTATTTATAAAATGGTGCTGGGGCAAAACCCATTAAAACTAGAAAAAGAGTGGCAGTTGATGCATGCCACTCTTTTTTCTTTAATTACTTTTGGCTAGTTTTGTCCCAGTCTCTTTCTCACTTCGTAGGATATCCATTATCTTTACAGAAGTCTCTAATCTTCTTATATTTCTTTGAATACTTTCTGCATGCTTTTTTGATCCCATGCGTATAAACATCTTTTAAAAACTGTTGTGCCACTCCCGCTAATCCAAGCGCTGTCAAAATTGCGACTAATTCTTGCAATGAAATGTATACAACGTAAGGTATCGCAGGCGCAATCATAAGCTCCATTTGATTATCGCCATTTACTGCAACCTGTTTCCCTTCCTCTAAAAATTTTACTTGCTCTGTTGGCAAGCTTTCAAAAAACATCGCCATATTTGTTACTTGATCTGCAGAAAAACCAATTTGGAGTGCTTTTTTACGGTCTACAGAGTATGTAAAATCATCATTGGTTTTCAATGCTTCTTTTACAAACTTTCTCGCTTTTTCCAAGTCTTCTTCATCAACATTTTGCACAACATCGCTAACCTCTTGATTGAGCAAACTTTCTGTTGCATTTTGAGCCTGGACTGTAGCCGCTGGTACATTCAGTATTACTGTGGTTAGAAGTGCAAATGCTGATAAAACAATTAACACCCTAGCCTTCATACTTCTCATACCAAAAACAACCTCCTAATCTTTGGTTTATATTTACATGTAATATATTAACATACAACCCAACTATATGGAAGTGTTTTATTTAAATTTTACAAACATTTATTTCTATCTGATAAAACATTAGTGTAAAAGGGGGGGAATGGGTTTATGTACCTATTTACCATATCGACTGGTTCAGCCACAAAGTGATAGATTACGAGTTATCCATTACACTAGGAAAAAAGGGGGTGTCATCCTTCGCCATAGGCAAAGTTTGCAATGAGCCAATAAGAAATTTTTCGTGTGAAATCTGAAGTTGCTTACATGGTAAAAAATGGAACGACCTTAGCCCGGAAATGCTGGGTTAAGGCCGCATTTTATATTTCCACTGTCTACTTTAGAAGAAAAATATTGATTCATACGTTGTTTTTTTCTACCTATCAAAATTACATTAAAATGTTTAGTGGAATTTTTAAGCAACAATGGGTCTGTTTTTAATGGGATTATTTAAACCTGAATTTATGTTTAAAGAAGTACGACTTCATTATCAAAAGAAGTCTGCTACTTATTTAGGTTCTTTTATAGTTGGTTTTGTGTTTGCTGCTGGTTGGACACCTTGTATAGGTCCTATTTTTGCAGCAATTATATACGCGAGCGTTTTAAATCCTGGACAAACATTTGCTAATATTACCGCTTATTCATTGGGGTTTTGTATTCCATTTATCTTAATGGCTCTTTTTATAAGTAAGACTAAGTTTATCCTAAAATATTCTTCTGCCTTAATGAAATTTGGCGGCTTTATCATTGTTATTCTAGGTCTCATGGTTTATTTTTACAAAATGATTTATTTAAATATCTGGGCACCCACTTTGCAATATTTTTTCGAAAGTTTATTTTTTGATTAATTTTTCATCCAGTTTGATCGAATATATAAATTTTAAATGCCGACTATAAAAAAAATTCAGAAGGATTCCTTGCGTAAGAAATTTGAGGTTTAAAGAAAAGACCCCCATTTTGTATAGTACAGGGTGTAAATACATTGACAGGATTAAATAAATGTGATTGGAGGATTCTAATATAAATTAATATATTCTCTTTGTATAGTGTTACTTTTTAAACACCAGCTCCACTAGACACACATATTCAGACATTTTTAACACTTAACTTTCGTTTCATTCGTTCTTATCTGTCAAAGATAACGTTTCCTTCTTGAAGGGTGTTTAAGATAACGCTGTTAACATCCTCATTTAAAAAAACATGACGAGCGGCTTTTATCACTCGTCATGTTCACACGAAAATCTTCGTTTGGCGAGATGTTATTTATTACCCGGCCTCCCATTTCGCAACTTCCTCCCGGACGCGCGGGGCCACTTCTGTTCCAAGCAGTTCGATCGCTTTCATGACCTCATGATGGGGCATCGTACCAAGCGGTACATGGAGCATAAATCGGGTAATGCCGACTTCTTTACGGAGGTGGATGATTTTCTGTGCCACGGTTTCCGGATCTCCCACATATAGTGCTCCCTCAAAACTCCGCGCCGCATCATAGCTTGAACGATCATAGCGACCCCAGCCGCGTTCACGGCCTATTACATTCATCACATGCTGGGTAGACGGGAAAAATGTATCTGCCGCCTCTTCCGTATCCTCTCCTATAAATCCATGAGAATGAGAGGCGACCGGAAGCTTCGACACATCATGCCCCGCTTTGGCGGCAGCTCTTTTATACAGTTCCACAAGAGGCGCAAACTGCACCGGCCTGCCCCCGATAATCGCAAGTACAAGCGGGAGCCCAAGCGTACCCGCCCGGATAACCGATTGTGTATTGCCCCCGCTCCCAATCCACACCGGTAACGGGTCTTGGACAGGTCGTGGATAGATACCAAGATGATCAATGGCCGCCCGATGCTTCCCTTTCCAAGTTACCTTCTCGGATTTGCACAACTCCAGCAGCAATTCAAGCTTCTCTTCAAACAACTCTTCATAGTCATTCAAATCATAGCCGAACAGTGGAAAAGACTCGATAAATGAGCCCCTCCCCGCCATAATTTCAGCCCGGCCGTTTGATATGCCATCAAGCGTGGCGAAATCTTGAAAAACCCGTACCGGATCATCTGAAGAAAGCACCGTGACCGCGCTTGTCAGACGAATCCTTTTTGTTCGGGAAGCGGCAGCCGCAAGCACAACTGCGGGCGCAGAGGCGGCAAAATCCTTTCGATGATGTTCACCAACTCCAAACACATCTAATCCAACCTGATCGGCAAGTACAATCTCTTCGACAACCTCGCGAATCCGCTGAGCATGACTGATCACTTCACCTGTTTGAACATCCGGCGTTGTTTCAACAAACGTGGTCACTCCGATTTCCACTAGTATCCCTCCAATTTTTTAAAGACCGCTTATTTAGTTACTAAAAGTAATAAACTAATCTTGTGATATTAATTTATAAAAATCAAGCATTTTACCTAGTGGCGACCTTCAAAAAGTATTCCTGACGGTTTTTTTTGATGTATCCTTTTACATCATTGCTATGCCTTTGCCAATCTTTCTGATCACAGGTCGCTGGAACTGACCCATCTTATTATTTTAATAAATTTAAACTATGGAAATTATATAAAATAAGCATTATCATATATTTCAAGCATAACATCATCTTAAAAAGAGTCTCTCCCTTCCCTTCAAAGATATTGTTGCACTAATCTGGATGGGAACCACATTAAAATCAAGTGAACGATCTTTA
Organism: Siminovitchia thermophila; assembly: GCF_016909185.1. Lineage (GTDB taxonomy): Bacteria > Bacillota > Bacilli > Bacillales > Bacillaceae_C > Siminovitchia > Siminovitchia thermophila. The sequence continues at coordinate 71,787 of NZ_JAFBFH010000008.1, forward strand.
TTGGAGGTCATTAACTGATGAAAACCGTACTGATTATAGTCAACATTATGACAGGGCTGTTTGTTGGCATCTCAAGTATTTTAGGATTTTTAATGAGCGGAATAGCGGAAACACCGGAACCTACAAACAACTATTTTTACTTAATACTATTGTTAACTTGGATAATTGGCTTGGTTTTACAATTTAAGCCAAAAACGAGAATCATTGGTTTCATCATCTCGTTTATACCAGTAGCCTATTATATGTATCTCTATATTATGGCTGCTGTTTAAACCGGCAGGTTAGCCACATAAAGAAAAGAAGTAACTGCTCCATTCATTAAGTTTTGTGATATGCACTCGTTAAAAGCTAGTTTTTTCCTCTGTGCAAAATTTAATTTTCATCCTGAAAAGCTTCCAACAATTACATTTTCCAATGATGACAAGTAAAGCAAGAGTCTATATAATCAAATCAACGCTCGTAAATTTGATAGGGTTTGAAACAAAAGTTTGACTCCAACCAATAACCAATTTCGATGAATGGTACTAGCAAATTTACACAAGGCCAATGTCGTGCACTCTACGAGTATTACGGAAAAACGTTCATTGCCTACAAGCGTGAAAGCCTCCTCGACCCATCCCGCAACGAATGTCTCAGGATTTTTTCATCGTACACGACTGATTATATGCAACATGATTGCCCATCCTCATGGAAAAAATCGCAATTTGGAAAGAAATTATTTTATATTATCTTTCTGCAATCTGTAAAAAAGAAATAGATTGATCACTCCTAGTTTGTTAGTTGGCTCGATAAAGCGAAATATTCCAAAGAAAGCCTGTTTCGAGTTGAAATCTTGTGAGTCTCTGTTAAACTCCTTTTTTAATTCAATATCCCCGATTCTTTCACCATGAATGGAACACAACAAAAGATATAATAAAAACCTTCATAAAACGTTTATTAGCTTTTTTCAAATGATAGATGTTCAGAACACGCAGTCATTAAAGACCAGTGAACATACCATAGAAAGAATCGCCGCCACAAAAATCGGACACAGCTTTCTTTTACATAGCTGTATCGGAAAAAGAAGGAATGAAACAGCTTGGACGTGGTGTTATACGGGCGGCATATATCCAAAAAGAGAATAAAATGATTTTACGAAGATTGGCTGAGCTTTCTATGAAAACATGCTTGTGAAGATGATTCAGGAAGACCAAAAGTCCATCTTTGGAATCTTAGGAGAACATGAAGTTTCAATACGTACATTAAAAAGAAGGAGTCTGTGACACAAATAGCAAAGGCCGAACAATTCATTTATAATTGTTCGGTTTAATTGTGTTAAAAAAATCCCTATCATCGCTACGTCAACATATTTCGCTTTCCGCGGGCACGGCTTCAGCTTCCTCGGAAAGCAAAGGTCGCTTTCCTGCGGGATCTTCAGCTCGAGCTATTCCCGCAGGAGTCTACCTATTTTGACTACGCTAAAAGCTTGCGTATTATACACTGGGATAATTGATCCCGCATGTAAGGTGCCGTAAGACTCCCACTTCAAAATCTTAAGTGAATACAAAAGGTCTAAGTGGGAGAAAACGGCACCTAAATGCCCGATTGGTTCAACTAACATTCAGTAGGAGATGGAAGAAAACGCCTACTGAATGAAGTTTCACTTTATCCCGCAACGTATTTACTCATGTCCCAGCCCTACTCTTTCTTTTACCAAAACATCTTTGTTTTTGGCTTCACTCACCCGTAAATGCTTTAAGAGTCTCATTTCTCACAAAAGCCTTTTAAATCTTTTTGACAAACTCCGATTTTAGTTTCATGGCGCCGATGCCGTCAATTTTACAGTCTATATCATGATCCCCTTCAACGAGGCGAATATTCTTTACCTTTGTCCCCATTTTTACGACTGACGAACTTCCTTTTATTTTTAAATCTTTAATGACTGTAACGGTATCACCATTGTGTAATACATTGCCGTTGGCGTCTTTGACTACTTGCTCTTCTTCCATATTGTCTGCTTTCATTTCCGGATGCCATTCATGGGCACATTCCGGGCAAACAAGAAATCCTCTATCCTCATACGTGTATTCAGAATTACAATTTGGGCAATTGGGCAAATTGGTCATCTTCTCATTCCTCATTTCGCTATTTAACATTTTCAAAAAAATATAGTTAATTGTTTCCTATATGCCTATACTGTCACAGTCTTCCTGTAATGACAAGCTCCCCCTTACGAAATACCCGTTTGGAGAGCAATATAAAAAGTGACGCCCTTTTTTCCAAACTTGCGAGCGAACTCGGCTGTATAAAAGCCAATCCAGCCATAACAGTCAGATCATTCAGTAAATCCCCATCTCGCTTTTCTCTAAAGCTGTAATGAAAGGCATTAGAAAGCACCTCCCATCGTTTGATCGTTTCTCACGATGGAGGGTGCCATTCACAAAGGTGCTTATTTGATCTTAAGTAGTACAAACATATCTGCAAAAAACTGATTGTCATAATGACTCACAGAAGTAATGAGCAAATCCATTCTTACTTTGTCGTTCTCACGGGTAACAGTTGCTTTCTTTACAGACAGCATTTTGGTGCCTCCCCCGTAACTTTCTTCATCCTCAAGGATTTCAGCAAACACTTCTTTTGTATGAACCTTTATCAGTTCGGCGTTCTGTTCATCGACCAAACGGAGGATGATATCATCGCTTTCCAATTCTTGCTTCAATATATAATGTACGTTATTGATTTCAACTGGAACTTGCTGTACTTCTTTACTATTAACCGTCAGTTGAACCATTCGATCGTAAGGTTCTATATTCACGACAGGGCTTTCCTGCCAGTCCAGATCGGCATATTGTGATTTACCGCCCCCGTCTATTCCATCGTATACTGCTTGAAAACCGAAGGTTTTCTGAAAGTGATCATCGTAAAGAATGTTATCCGGCAGCCAATCAATTTTTTTCAGATAATCCATGCTGTCCAAATAACTGACCGTTCTCGTAATCGTTTTTTTATCTTTCTCGGATATGGATGAGTTCGGTACAATTTTGCCCTCTTCCAACATGCCGTTCTCAGTCAGAGTATCTTTCAGGACATTTATCTGGTTGGTTCGGCTGACTGTAAACGCATCTATGGGAGGAATGATCGATATAGCGGAAAAAACGATCAAAACAGCCGCAATCCAGCCATTTTTTCGAACAGGGAAAAAGCTGAATATAATGCCTGAAATGAATGCGAAAATCCCAAACATAATGACATAATAGCGTCCATGAGTCACTCCTGCTTCCGATATTTTTAAGATCGAAGCAATCGTTTGAAACAGTACGATCGGAATGAGTACCTTCGGAAAAATTCTCCTGAATATCATTGCGGATTGATTGTCCAGGCTGCTGGCCAGAATACACACGAAAATAACGGTAATCGTATAGGAAACAAGCATCGGTTCAAGCAGGTTATTCGTCCAAAAATCCCCGCGAATATTTAAAAGGACATAAACAAATAAAATAATGGTGTACACCGCAGTCAGCGGAATAATGACGTAAGAAATCAAAATACCCAGCGTTTTTGGAACCGAAATGGCCCTTTCCATTTTTTCAAGTTGATCTGTTGATAGATTCGTATCCTTTTTCCCTGGATAAGGGGGCGTAAAGGACAAAAAGAAGATCGGTGCAAACAAAGAAAAAATGATGTTTAAGGCGTGAGAGTAGACTTTATAATGTATGGAAAAAAGAAGCTGATCGATCGCAAAAATGATGGTGCTGACGCCTCCAGCGAGAACGGCTGAAAAAAGCGCCGTGATAAAAAATGCTTTAAAAGCGGACATAAAGCTTTCATTAAAGGTTACCTTGCTTTTAATAGCGGGAACCCAAATAAAAGCCATGAGCAGTGCAAACATGGCAACAGCCGTTTTTATGCTAATTTCGATATTAAATGCGGATGCCGATGGAATCATAAAGTAATAACCAGCAGTTAAAAGGATCGCGCCGCCCATCAGCATAAAGCGTTCACTTGCCTTTGTGCAAAAACGCTCATACACGTGCTGGCCAACAACACTCAGCATGGCTCCGACCACAAACGTAAAAAGATACTTTGAAAAATCTTCCTTTTCATTTTGTATGGAAATCACGTTCACTGTTGCAACAGCCACAAGAAAAAGCATCGTTAACGGGTAGCGGTCAACAGCCTTCACGACTCCAATCAACTTATTTTTTAAGCGTTCAATCACGAATCACATCACCTTTCTTCGTTTGTCCAAACGCGATATTACCTTGCCGATTGCCTTTTTAAAAACAATTGCCTCCCTCTCCATTGTATAATAGTTTTTTAAAAGTATGAAATTGGTAAAAAACATCTGTCAAAAACCATTCGACAACCTCTTTCAGCTTCAACGCGATTTTTTCAATTCGATCATCAAAAAATGACTAATACCCAAGCAAATGCCTCCTTACGGTAGCGATTCAAGATAATCGGCACCTGATTCATTGCTGGTTCGATCTCATTACCGATCAAGGAAGAAGCTTGCGGAGCACTGCAAACAAAAAAAGTACCTGTCACCTGTTTTCCCGGATTCTATAGGCACAAAACAAAATAAAAAAGCTTGGAGAGAATCTGCTTTCTCTACAAGCTAAAACCCGTTCACAAAGTTCATTCTCCAACAGGCAAAGCGTTATTTATATAATTCCTTGGACCCTTAATATGATTTCGGCAATAATGGCTGAACCGAGAAAAGTTCCCAAAAAGGCCATTAATGCAACTATTACGCTTCGGACACCAAGCTTCCTAAAGTCGGCCCAATTTTTTCCTATTGATATTCCTGCATAAGCAAGAATGGGAGTAGCAAGAGCCAGCATGTTGATATGATTCGTCCATTCCACTACATAGGATGATCCTGGAAACCAAGGCATGGAAATAATGATTCCGATAATCCCTATATAACCAACACTTGGTACATTGCCCGGTAATATTTTCTCAAGTATCAGTCCCAGTATACTGACACAAATTAAAAGCAACATTCCGGGAATGGCCATGATCGGAAGTACATCATACCCGAGCCAATTTCCAAACGCGGCCGATACACCAAAAACGAGCAATACCAAAAACCATTCACGAATATCTTTAAGCACTAAAATGCTCTCCTTTCCCTTCCTTGGATTTTCCTCTCCTCCTTGTCAACAATGAATAGTATTTTTCAGTTAGCGGCAAGCCAATAAAAATACTCATATATAATCCAGTGGAAAGAGAAAGCAAATTGCTTGCGCCGGCAAATGCGATAATTTGATTCTCCATATCCGGAAAAGCAGCAATTAAGGAACCGCTTGCGGCTGCCATCATGCTTCCGCTTCCGACCCCGGACGCCATGGCGAATGATAAAGGGTGCAGTGGGGTGATCGTTGCTAAAAAGCCGGCAAGCAATCCGAGAAAAGCGGCGCCAAATACAGTTCCAAAAATATAGACAGCCATCACACCCCGGCCTTCCGGTGAGTCAAAGCCGTATTTGTTTACAATTAATCCGACGTTTGGCTCCCTTCCAATCGAATGAGTCATCCCAATACTCTCCCTTTTAAAGCCTAGTAAAACGGCAAGCGGAAGAGCTAAGAGGATCGTTCCCAAATTGCCAAGCTCCTGGAGTAAAAGAGCCGGTCCTGCTTCAATAAGCGCGGGTATCTGAGGCCCTATAATGACACCAATCTTCGCAATTAAAAGGGTGACTCCCAAAACAATAAGCGGCTCAGCATTTTTGGCCTGTTTTTCCTTCATGATCGGTGTAAAATAAAGCCCCAAACCAAGGAAAAATGCGTACAACATCGGCAGAAGGAGAATCACTCCCGCGCCTATTTTGATACTGAATTGTCCTACCGCTTCAGTAAGGCATACAAGAACAAATACAATAACATGCAACCGCCAGTCCTTTACAATTTCAAGCCTGCCAGAATCCCCCATCCCATTTTCCCCCTTTCTTGCTTGTCCATTATTCTTCCTGATCATCCAAATCTCTTAAAATACAGCTTACCGCTGTCATATCGAGATGGCCCCAACCCTTTTTTTGGGCCTCCGCAAAAATGCTTCTAATAAGCGGACTCAACAATGTGCCCGCACGTTCTGATTTCGTAAGTCTAAAAAATAAATCAACGTCTTTTTGCATATGATTCAGCATAAAGACAACCTTCTCATGGGACTGTTCTATTATATTGGGGCCAAATACGTACATCACTTTGTTTTCCGCTGAACTCTTTTGCATGATTTTCATCATTTTTTGAGGATCGACTCCCACTTTGCCTGCGATGTGTAGCGCTTCCGACATTAATAATGTAATCCCTGCCACCACCATATTGTTGCAAAGTTTGACCACTTGCCCAGAGCCGCTTGATCCTACATAATGGATTTCTTTTCCAATAGCCTGCAAAATCGGAAGGATTTCTTCAAACCTGTCTGAATCTCCTCCCGTCATAATGGTTAAAGTTCCTTCCTGAGCCCCTTGTGGCCCATTCGAAACAGGACAATCAAAAAAGTTGACTCCTGCTTCTTTACATGTTTCAAAAAGTTCCTTCGTCACATGTACGTCCGTTGTACTCATGTCAAGTATAGCCGCGCCCTTTTTCAGTCTGGGAAGAATTCCCTCTCTTCCGATGATTGTTTCCTTAATCAGCTCGCTGGCGGGCAGTGACAATAAAAGATAATCAAGATGTTCGCCCATTTCCGTAAAATGGGAAACAGGCTGGGCTCCAAGCTCTTTCATTTGTGTTTGTTTTTCCAAATCAGGATCATAGGTGACAACACGGTATTGATGTTTAAGTAAATTTTTGACCATGCCACTTCCCATTGCTCCGCAGCCGACAACGCCAACTATTTTCACCGCAACCATCTCCTAAGCCTTCATATAGACTGTTTTAATGTCTGTCCAAAAATCCAATGCCGTGCTACCTTGTTCCCTCGGCCCTATACTCGACTCTTTTTTGCCGCCAAATGGATAATGGTTCTCGAAATAGGTAGATGGGAGATTTACGTGTGTCACACCAGATTCGATATTCTTTACAAAATGCAAGGCTTTTTTCAGATCTTTTGTATAGATGGTAGAAGATAAACCGAAATCAATTTGATTGGCCACTTTTAATGCTTCTTCATAATCCTCAACTGCAATCACTCCAATGACTGGCCCGAAAATCTCTTCTTTTGCAATGGTCATTTCGGGCTTTACTCCACTAAAAACGGTTGGTGCCACGAAATATCCTTTTGCCAAATCCCCATTGGTAAGCCGGCTTCCCCCCGTTTCAAGCGTTGCTCCTTCTTCCAGTGCCAATTGAACATATCGTAAATATGTGTTCATTTGATTTTCATCTATCACCGCGCCATTTACCGCATCTTTCGCAAATCCATTTTTAATTGTCAGGGATTCCGCTTTTTCGACCAGCTTACGAGTCACTTCTTTTGCGATAGACCTAGGCACAATCAATCGGCTCGTTCCCGTGCAGCGTTGGCCATTATCATAAAATCCACTAATGACAATACTTTCAATCGCCTTGTCTATATCGGCGTCCTCCAGAACGATGGCCGGATTTTTCCCTCCCATTTCAGCTTGCATTTTTCCTCCATGTCGTGTTACAGCTTTGCCTAAAGTTATTCCCACATCGGTAGAACCGGTGAAAGAAACAGCTTTCAACTCTTTGTTCTCGCCGATTTCCTTCCCTACAACCGATCCTTTGCCCGTGACCATATTAATAACTCCTCCGGGAACTCCCGCTTTTTCAAACAACTCCATCATTTTTACACTGATCAAAGACGTAGTACTTGCGGGCTTGAAGACAACGGTGTTTCCCGCAATGATGGCCGGAGCAATTTTCCATATCCCAATACCAAGCGGAAAATTATAAGGAGCAATTACGCCTACTACTCCCAATGGCTCACGTATCGTATAAGCAAAAATATCAGGCTGATAGGAAGGTAATGTTTCTCCGGCAAGCCTTGTTGCTTCACCGCTGAACTGCTTCATTGCCTGGATCGTCTTTTCTACTTCCCCCCGTGCCTCCCGTATGGCCTTTCCCACTTCCTTTGTAATCATGTGGGCGAGTTCTTCCCGGTTTCGTTCCAGTTCCCCAATCAGATTAAATATGACTTCGCCTCTTACCGGGGCAGAAGTATTTTTCCAAGCAGGAAAAGCTTCTTTGGCCACAGCAATCGCTTTTTTTACATCGTTGATAGAAGAACTCTGAAAATAACCCAATACTTCTTCGGTATTTGCCGGATTAATGCTTTTATATACATGATCACTTTCTGAACTTACCCATTCTCCCCCGATATAGTTTTTGTAAATCGGTACCTCCGCAATGGTTTTGTTTCCTAATAATTGATCCATATTTAGTCATCCACTCCCAATATCGTAATCGTTTTCAATAATTGTAATTCTTTGAAATATGGAGTGGAATGTGTGATAAAACAATCATTCGCTTGAATGTTTGTGTAGCATCACAAATCTGTATTGATAAATTCAAGAATTTCCAAAGCTGTATGAATGTTTTTCCAATCCCTGCCATTTTGTAAAGAAATCCCCAATATTCCTTCCGCTTTCCTCAAGCGATATGACAATGTATTGGGATGGATGACAAGCATATTCGCAACTTCTTTATGCTGTCTGTCCATGTTCATATACGTTTTTAATGTGTGAAATTCTTCCTGATAATTCTTGTCGAGTAACGGACCCAGCTGATCATCCACAAATTTTTTTAAAATCGGGAAATCCAAGCTTTGCCACAGTCTGACAGTTCCGAGCTCGGAATAAAGAACGAGCGGCCTTTGCTGTTCCCTTTTTGCATAAACTACAGATTCTACCGCTTCCCTGTAAGAGATGACGAGATCATGAATTGGAACACCATTCCCGACACCAATAGTTATGTTCTCTGCTTGTTTGCTCTTCTTCAACAGTTGCTTCTTAAATTCCCGCAAAGATTCCTTACTTATATGTGACACCAGAATGATGACGTCATATCCCCTTGTTAAAATAACACATTGAGGCTGGATTCTTTTCATGCAGTCTTCGACATATCTGATAAAGTGCTCCTTCTCAAAAACGGTCTTAGGGTCCCATAATGGAGCAATCTTTCCAGAAATAATGATGCAAGTAACCTCTTGAAATTCACCTAAGCCCATTTGTTTTTGATTTTTTAATGTATGGGCAAAAGGCGCTCCTTCTAAAATTTCATGAAATAACTCATCCTTGATGTGGACATCCCTTTCAAAAATCGCATTTTGTTTGATTAGCTCCAATGCCATCGCTGTCGCGGCCTGTTGTAAAGCAACAAGTTGCAACTTGGTTAGATGATGGATCGGCTTTCTGATTTGTAGATATCCAAGGGTTTCATGCGCCGAAATAATCGGAAATTGGTTACCATCCTCATCGTTGATTTCACTGTAGTACACCGGCTCATCTAATATACGCTCTAATACTTTCATAATTTGGGAAGTGCCGCTGCCTTCCAATAAAATTTTAGTAAATTTTTCATGAACATCGAGAGAAAAATGTAACTCTTCATTTCTTCTATTCAAATCCTCAAATAATTGAGCATTGACAATGGCAATAGCAGCCTGACTGGCAATAATCTCAACTAATTTTCCTTCTTCGTCACTAAAAACTTCTCCCTTTTCGTCAAAATTATCAACGGCAAGCACCCCAATGCATTCACCCTTATAGAGTAGAGGAGAGCAGATGACACTTTGTATATCACGGTTATATACACCTCGTTGCAAATAACGATGATTTTCTTTACTCATCGTTTTCATATATGTTTTTACCGTTTCACCGCACGCCGTCATAGTCGTTTTCTTTTGAAAAACAGTACCAGTCAATGACTCACCTGGCCTAAATGTAACATGACGTATCGCCTCTTTGTGAACCCCCATTCCATCGGCAAAGTGCAGAAGACCATCGTCCTCCAGATAATACAAAATAACGGTATCTGCTTGATCAATCAATTCAAATGCCGATTGCACCAAACGACTTAAAGTTGTTTGTTTATCCAAGCTTTGGGTCAACATTAAATTCATTTCAAACAACTTCATATCCTTTGAAACATTTTCCATGTTTCTCCTCCCCATCTTGTTTGAAAAATATATATATCATTGTACTTAACAAAAAAGAGAATACCGAATGAATGGTATCATTTATTATTTCGTTACCCAAAGCCTTGAACGAAACAGAAGGCGGCGGTAAAAGCCCGTTTCTCGCGTGCCGATGATGGATGATGCTCCATCGTTCAAACTTTTCTCCCGAATAAATGATTACAACAAGAATGGAAATACTACTTTCTACAGACATTCTGGCTTTATAACTTGTACTAAATTGGAGGTCAACATGGATCTTGCACATCTGTTCATCGTGATTGGCTTTATAACTAGCATCTTTGTCATTGGAACAATCATCTTTCTTTTTGCATATTTGCTTCTATTTGACAGAAATCAGAAGATGCATTCCATCTTAAGGAATTATCCGGTGCTTGGCAGGGTCCGGTATTTTCTAGAAAAAATCGGGCCGGAAATGCGCCAATATTGGTTTAATAGCGATACAGAGGGAAGGCCTTACACAAGAGACGACTATGAACATATTGTGAGGAGCGCAAAATATAAGCGGGCTGCGATCGGGTTTGGCTCTAAACGTGACTTTGAAGAAGAAGGCTATTACGTCCGAAATGATCTGTTTCCAAAACTAACAGAAGAATTGAAAGTAGACACTGAAACCTTGGCATTGACCCAAAAGTATTTACTTATTAAGGACCCTCTTTTTACACAAAGGGTTGAAAAATGGGAGGAGGATAAGTCATCGGCGTATCTACTGCACGATAATGATGCTGTCGTCATTGGAGCCGGGCTCAAGCATCCATTTATCCTGAAAGGGCTTATCGGCATGTCGGCGATGAGTTACGGGGCACTGGGAAAACATGCCATTACTGCTTTATCAAAAGGACTCTCCATGGCAAAAGGAACGTGGATGAATACCGGGGAGGGAGGATTATCCCCCTATCACCTTGAAGGCGGCGTTGATCTTATGGTGCAAATCGGGCCCGGCTTATTTGGTATTCGAAACCCGGACGGGGATGTCGATTGGGAGGAGTTAAAAAGAAAAAGCGAAATCCCGCAAGTAAAGGCCTTTGAAATAAAACTGGGGCAAGGCGCAAAAGTCCGCGGCGGCCATATTGATGCGGAAAAAGTAAATCCAGAGGTAGCCGCCATTCGCAAAGTAAAGCCATATACATCTTTGGACAGCCCAAACCGTTTCCGTCAATTTCACGACGTTCCAACGATGTGCGACTTTATTGAGAAAATCAGAGAAACGACCGGAAAACCTGTCGGAATCAAAATAGTCATTGGGGGAAACGACAGCGTTTTAGAGTTGGCAAGTTACATGCGAAAGACGGGAAAAGGACCGGATTTCATTTCAATAGATGGCGGTGAAGGCGGAACGGGAGCCTCTTATCAAGAACTGGCAGACAGCGTTGGTTTGCCTGTGAAGTCGGGCCTTCCCATCCTCGTATCCACACTTCAAAAATACGGCGTCCGGGATCGCGTCAAAATAATTGCGTCCGGCAAGCTTTTTACCCCGGACCGGGTGGCTATAGCGCTCGCCATGGGCGCCGATCTTGTGCAAATTGCCAGAGGCTTCATGATATCTGTCGGTTGCATTCAAACATTAAAATGCCAATCCAATATCTGTCCCGTTGGAGTTGCCACAACCGACCCTTTACTGCAAAAGGCATTAGTTATTGAAGAAAAGAAGCATCGGGCCGCCAATTATCTCATCACACTCCGAAAAGGGCTATTCCGGATTTCCGCAGCCGCCGGATTGGATTCTCCCGTTCATTTTTCTCCCAAACACGTCATGTTTAAAGACGATAAAGGTGTCGTCCATTCATTGGAAAACATTATGAATGAAATTGAGCAACAAATAAAAATCCGGGAGGAACAACATTCTACTTTGTTTTGAATGGCTTCTTTGACCCCCCGATATTGGTGGAGAACCGGAATACGAAAGAGACAATACAAATAGACTCGATGTTAAGAAAAAGGGTGACGTCAGATAAACATATTGTAAAAACACAAAATAAAAAAGCTTGTAGAGAAAGAACAGCTACTTTCTCTACAAGCTGAGCCTGCCTTTCTTATTCAAACCATTGAATCGGTTGAGGATTCAGGCTGATATTGATTTGCTTTGTTTCCTGGTATTCATCCAGCCCATAAGTCCCAAGGCTTCTGCCGATACCGCTCTGTTTGTAGCCTCCCCACGGAGCCTGGACGTTTGTCAAATGGTAGGTATTCACCCACGTAATTCCTGCACGCACTTTTTGAATGACGCGCATGGCTTTATGTTGGTCTTTGGAAAATACCGCGCCCGCAAGACCGAATTCTGTATCGTTTGCCAGCTTGATTGCTTCTTCTTCGTCTTTGAACTTTTGGATGACCACTACGGGACCGAAGATTTCTTCCCGGACGATCCGCATGTCACTGGTTACATCTGTAAAAACGGTCGGCTCGATAAAAAAGCCTTTCTCCATCCCGTCCCGCTCTATGCGCTTCCCTCCGCATAAAAGTGTGGCTCCTTCTTCTTTTCCAATCCGGATATATTCCAAAATGCTTTCCATATGCTTTTTACTGACGATCGCGCCCACTTCCGAGCTTTCTTCATTTCCCGGCCCGACTTTGATTGCTTTGGCTCTTGCCACATATGTTGTAACAAACTTGTCGTAGATGCCTTCTTGCACCAAAATGCGGCTCCCTGACGAGCAGACCTGTCCAGCTCCCATAAAAATACCGAAAAGCGCATAGTCAACCGCTGTTTCAAGGTCAGCATCATCAAAAATAATATTCGGTGATTTCCCTCCCAGTTCGAGGGAAACTTTTTTCAGATTGCCTGTTGCCGCCTTCATAATCTGGCGTCCAACGCCCGTGCTTCCCGTAAAGGAAACAATGTCCACATGATCGCTTTCAGCAATCGTTTGACCAACGATGGCTCCTGAACCCATCACTAAATGGGCCACTCCCTTGGGTAAACTTGTTTGATCCATCAGCTCAAACACTTTTACAGCCGTCAACGGGGTGATTTCAGCCGGCTTTAAAATAATGGAGTTTCCCGCGGCTAAGGCGGGAGCCATTTTCCAGACGCTCATCAATAGCGGGAAATTCCAGGGAACAATTAAGCCCGCAACCCCCATTGGTTCTTTTACGATCATCGTTTGCATATCTTGTGACGCTTCATATATTTGTCCATTCGGATGATTGAGCAGTCCCGCATAATAGCGGAAAGTGTTAGCTGCCTCAGCAGCATCCGCTTGTGCTTCCCGTCTTGTTTTCCCATTGTTTTGCATTTCCAAATCCGCAAGCTCGTCCATACTCTCTTCCATTTTTTCAGCGATCTCCAGCAACGTTTGCGCCCTTTCTTGGGGAGTCCTTTCTGACCAAACGCCGCTTTCAAATGCTGTTTTTGCCATATGAATCGCTTTTTCTGTCTCTTCCTTCGTCGCTTTCGGTGCTTTGGCGATGATTTGCTGATTGGCAGGGTTTAAGATATCCTGCTTGTCCGGATTATTAGACTCTATCCATTCTCCGTTTATATATAGTTTCAAGTTTAGTGTCATAACCATGATGCCTCCTGTTTTCAGCTTTTCATGCAGACGATCATTCTCATGTTCCAAAGAGGATGACGACAGATTGTTTATTCCCCGTGCGGACGGAAAGATGCGATATATTCCTCGGAGTCTTTATAATGGAGCGTACCTACTGCCTCCACATCAATAACAACCATATAAGGTTTTTGGCTGGCAAGCGCGTTTGCCAATCCTTTTTCAAATTCCTGAACGGAACTTGCTTTTTCTGCTTCAAAGCCCATTGATTTTGCCATCATGACGAAATCGGGGTTTTTCAAATCAACAGCCGCGCGTCTGCCGTAAGCGGCTTCCTGGTAGTATCTTAAAATACCGTAGCCGCCATCATCGAATAGCAGGACAATAATGGGCGCATCTTCTTGGGTCGCCGTAATCATTTCACCGGCATTCAACATAAAGCCTCCATCGCCCGCGATGAGTACGACCGGCTTATCCGGCTGGCCAATTTTGGCACCGATTGCCATTGGCAAGCCCTGTCCGATTCCTCCGCCTGCCATGTAAAGGTAATTTCTCGGCTCGTGGACGTCAACCAGTTTATTCCCCCAAGTATAGCCGGGGATCGTCACATCCGTTATCAGGACTGTATGATCAGGAAGCTGTTCACGCATAATCGCAGCTATATCACCATAAGGCTTAATGGAACTGCAAAGATCGTCACGCACTGCTTGACGGACAGCCTTGACTTCATCCACATAAGCGGTATCCGGCGTTAATTCCCTCTCGGCCAGCGCGTTGTTGATCTCTTGCAAAACTGCCTTGGCATCGCCGACCAATCCATAAAGTGTATCAAAGTTGCGGTTAAACGCATTTGGATCCGCATCAATATTAATGTGGTTTTCAGGTAACGGAGATGTCCAGCCATTTGTCTCTCCACCACGGAAACGGACGCCTATGCTGATCAGCAAATCCGACTTTTTCAAGAGCTCCTCGAACTGCGTAAAAAACGCAAAATTGCCGATACAAAGCGGGTGATTTTCGGGAATGGAGCCTTTTCCCGCCTCACTTGTCACAACAGCAGGCTGGATTTTTTCAACCAATGCCAGAAGTTCCTCCGATGCGCCTGAAGCAATGACGCCATGACCCGCCCACACAATCGGCCTTTTGGCTGTTGCAATTTTTTCAACTACTTCGGCCGGCAGATTAATTTTCACTTTCGTATCTTGAACAGTTCCTACTTCTATTAATTGATTGCGCGGAATGATCAGCGGCTGGAAATTTGTTGGAATTTGTACAGTAATAGGCCCTGTTGGAACTGTTAATGCCTCTTCGATCGCTTTACGCATAAATGGCGTGATCTGCTTCGGTCTCTTCAAGAGATACGCCGCTTTGTTCGCCCCATCCATCATCTTCAATTGATCTTTACATTCGTGGATATAACGTTGATCTGTTCCAATGTAATGGGAATCTGCTTCCCCTGTGATATGGAGAAGCGGAGTACCGGCGTTCCATGATTCCGTCAATGAACCCGCGCCATTTCCCGCACCGGCTCCCGTGCTCGTTAGCACAACTCCCAATTTCCCTGTCGCACGAGCATAGGCGTCAGCCATATTGACCGCCCCGCTTTCTCCGCGCGCAGTGACGATGCGGATTTTTCCGCTGCGGAGCATCGCATCATAGATCGGCATGTTATGAATACTGACAATCCCGTAAACTACCTCAACTCCCGCTCGCACCAACTCTTCCACAATGGCATCTGAAACTGTGTATGCTTTTTGATTATTCATGATAAGCCCTCCCAAGATGTTCATTCTTTATTTCTTTCTATCGTAAAAACTTCATTGTACTTCAAAATGGATCTAAACTGTATAACTGCATCCACGGAGCCGGGTAACTTTGGCCCTCATACGAATCTCTATCATCCACCCAGCCTTCACCTGCTGTTTAAGCTCACGCGGGCAAAATTCGTGCAGTCCCATTTCTATTGCGCAAATTTATCAGGTTCTTTATTTCTCAAGACTGGTGCATGCACTTTACTTCTCGCAAACTTGAAATAGTAAAAGATATAGCATGCGGCAACAAAGCCGAATCCGATATACAGTGACGTGCGCTGTGTGGGATCAAAAGCAGTGAAGACAACGATTCCTACACACATGAGCAAACAGAGGATGGGGACAAGAGGGTAAAAAGGAACTTTGAAGGTCAAATCTTCTACTTTCCCACCTTTAGCAATATACTGCCTACGAAACCTATACTGGGCCCATGCAATCGCCATCCAAGTGACTACTCCCCCAACACCGCTAATGGCCAGCAACACGACAAACAATGTTTCTTCCGCCATGACACTCGTTAACAGCGAGAGCAATGCGAACACCAATGTAACGAAAAGGGCGTTCATCGGGATGCCGCGCTTGTTCAATTTACCAAATAAACGGGGAGCCTGTCCGCTTTGGGATAGCGAATACAGGATTCTTGTACAAGCGAATAAACCTGTATTTCCCACTGAAAGAACGGCCGTCAATATGACGAAGTTCATAATATCAGCGGCATATGGAATACCAATCATATCAAATACGGTTACAAAAGGACTTTCCAGCACACCCGCTTTTTTCCACGGAACAATAGCCGATAAAATAAAGGTTGCCAGTACATAGAAAACCATAATCCGGATGACAATGCTTCGAATGGCTTTCGGGATATTCTTTTCCGGGTTTTCTGTCTCACCTGCGGCAACCCCCATAATTTCCGACCCCATAAAAGCGTAGACAACTGTCATCATCGATATAAAAACACCCATAAATCCCGTTGGAAATAGTCCATCACTGAAAAAGTTTGAAAGAAATGGCGCGGATTGGCCTTTTATCGGAACGAGTCCAAAAATCGCCGCACCGCCAACGACAATAAAGAAGAGTACAGCAAGTACTTTAATGGCGGAGAACCAATATTCCGTTTCGGCAAAGCTTCTAGTGGTCAATGCATTAATGCCGAATAGGAGTAAAGCAAAAATGGCACACCAAACCCATACCGGGACATCCGGAAACCACCTGGCCATCAGCAATCCGGCGGCGATAAACTCCAAACCCACATAAATGGCCCAGCTCAACCAATAAGTCCATCCGATCATAAATCCAGTTGCGGGACCGATAAATCGCTCTGCATGCGCCTGAAATGAACCTGATACCGGCATGACCACTGATAACTCTCCAAGGCAGATCATCACGAGGTACATCACCAATCCACCGAACAAGTATGCGGTAATGGCTCCAGCAGGTCCCGCTTCACCAATTGCATACCCAGACCCAAGGAAAAGGCCTGTTCCAATGACTCCTCCTATAGACATCATAAACAAATGTCTGCTTTTCATCGATCTTTTTAATCCTTTTGACTGTTGACTCCCTAGTTCTTCTTCCATTCAGTTCCCCCCAATATGTTAAAAACCTTAGCTTTTTTCCTTACGATTGTTCGGTACTGCCTATTTGTGAATGAATATGAAGATCCGAAACCTCGTTATCATATCAAAGTCACGAGTTCGGGGGAGACGCTTTACTGCGCTCCCCATCCATTTTTACTGAACGGCTGTTGCTGAACTTGATGCCGTATATTCTATTAAATCGCTCTTTTCCGGTTTAAAAATCTCAAAAGCAACGTCTCTTTGATAACGATTTTGTTTTTTCGCTTCCGTAAACAAGCGGGACACATTTTTCCGGCACAGTCTCTCAATATCATCTATCACCGCTTGCGGATTTGGTTCTACCAAACCAAAAATAACAGCGTCATAGGAACGGATTGCCCCCAGGTTGGCGACAAAGTCATTGACAATATCAATTCCTCTTTCTTTAATGATCTTGTCTCCCTCAGCTGAAATCGGAATATTCGCTGCTTCCACAATCAAGCTTGCTTTTACTTTTTCAGCATTGGATGCATTGATGACATCCTCCAGCGCACACGGAATTAAAATATCGCAGTCGACATCAAGCCATTCCGTGTTCGGTCTTACTTCATAATTTGCTTCAAAATAATCCCGATCCATTTCTCCGTAAGCATTTTTATGGTCGATCAGCTTTTGAACATCCAAGCCTTCCTTACACGTTACAAGCAAATTGGCATCTGAAATACCGACGACTTTATATCCCATTTGAGACATTTTCAATGCACAGCTTGCACCTACGCAGCCGAATCCTTGAATGACCACTCTCGCGCCGTCTTTCCCATGTTTAAATTTCCAGGCTTCATCCGCAGAAAATGCGACACCATAGCCAGTCACAACATCATTTACAAGCAGCCCGTCCACTTTTTTTGTTAATAGGTCATCATAATCTTTTATCCCTTGTAATACTGCCGGGTCTTGCTTCATTGACTGCGTGAGAGGAATATCAATACCGAATTCATGGAAGATATTCAAAACATCTTCATATTTTGTTCCTAAATCACTTCCCAAAGATACACCGTTATCTATATAAGGCATCATCGCAATCAAAAATCTTCTTAACACATCGTACGCGTCCGGCGCTTTGTAATCATAGGAAATACCTGCTTTACAACCTCCGGTCGTTTTAGATTCGCTCGCTACGTATTTATAAGCCATTGCTTCAGCGAGTCTTTCTACTTCTTCTTTTGTCACAGACGGGTGCATTCTCGTCCCGCCACCTGTGTAGCCTTTCACAAAGTTATGGACGACTAGCCAGCCTTTCGCATCTGTCTCTGTATCGTTCCACTCTACCACTAAATATGGTTTTAACATCTGGGTGTCCCTCCTATAAACAATCTGCAACATCTAGATGCATTTATGACCCACTTGCCATTTTTAAATATAGCAAGAAGGGTCCCTATATTAAGTGTAACGCTTCTAGTCATTGAAGGCTACCGCACTCAACGCTTGATTATCATACCTATACAGTTGATAAACTTGATTATAGGGCTCCCATATGGCATAACCTCTATATTTCACCCATTTCCTCTCTATAACGCTCGTGGAAAAACTTGATAGCGTATTCATTCGGAGAATAGCCCCCGCAGTCAAATGCTTTCGTATCAAACCATTGTTGCAAAAACTCCACCAATTCAAAATCTTCTTTGCCTACCTGGTCCACAAATCTGATCAGTTCCTCTTGCTCCGCAGTGATGTGAGCATTCTTAAAATATAACTGTAAATGGCCAGGGTCTTATCCGTGGCTTGTTGTCATATTGCCATCTTCTCCTAGATACATACCGATCTTCCAGTTGGGCCATACCCAGTAAAAATGCGACCATTCTTCGATGAGAAATGGTGCGCAAGTCTTATAAAATCAATCGCAGCTCTCGCCGGGTCACAAAAGACTTGTTGATCGGCCAAACGCTGACCGCCAAATGAATGAGGGAACATTGTAAGGACTTACAGGATCATAGGTAAAATAAAAAAACGGAAAGCCTACATTTATGTAAGGTTTTTCCGTTTTACCCCCTATTCGTCTATTGTTTCATTTAATCAAATGTTTGATTAAGACATCCCCCTTCAAAAAGAAAAAAGCCGGGACTGCTGTTGTGTCTTAGAAATCTCTTATTCCGATTTTTTTGCTCCTTCACTAGGCTTTTCTGCGTCTTGCCTGTTTAGCCCTTTGAGCTTTTCCATCGTTTGATGAAACTTATCTGCTTTCTCTGTCCATTTATCAAGATATTCACTGGGATTCGAGCTGTTTTCAAAAGTGGCACCGATATTTAGTTGCCCACTTAAATCTTTGATGCCAAGATTTCCCAAGTTATTCACCTGTTCGTACTTATCAACAAACAATTTATCCACCTTGATCTCTTGGTACACAATCGGCGTCTCCTGCTCTCTCTTGTCCCTTCCCTTCATCTTGTTTTCTTCCATCCACTGATCGTACATTGTCAAATAGTCCCCTAACCATTTTTCATAAAAAGAAACACGCTTCTCCATTTTGGAAATTCTTTTTGACAATCCTTCCAACGAATGCCGTATCGGTTTCAATTCTCCTTTGATGGCCTCCTCTATAAACAATAAGAGTTTTTTTTCCAAATCTTTCTCTATTTTTTGATTTGCCAAAGGAGCCGATCCTTTGTCCGCCCGCAAAGCCTCCACATGATCTTCGATCACTTCCAACTTCTTCACTTGTTTTTCGAGCGCTCTGATTTTTTGAAAAATGTCCTCCGGGAAGTGATTTTTAAGTTCTTTTCTTCTAAAGGGCATAACATGCATCACACCTTACGATAAAATGTTGACTTACCGAATCATGATGTTCTCTTCCCTTGTATATTTTCGTGCGTAGGATATAGTAAGGAGTCCATTTTTAAATCGGGCATAGATGTCTTTACTGTCGACAGGCTCCGGCAAATCAATATTTCTTTGAAATTCTCCATATTTTCGTTCATTCAAGACAGAAGCCCCATTGATCATGGGTGGCTGCAATACTCCTTTGACAGAAAGCTTACTGCCCGAAACGGACAGGGCAATATCCTCTTTTAAAGCACCAGGAATCTCCATTAATACAACGACATCCGTTTCCGTTACATAAATATCCGTTTTCGGGTATTTTTTTGGATCAGATTTGTTTTTTGATTGTAAAGGATGTACTTCAGACGTCTCCTCATCTTCATCAAAGGAATTGCCATCGAAAATTGTTTCCCAAAACTTCCCATTTTGATATTTTTGTGTAATTTCCATCCATTGTTTTATTTTTTCAAAGTCCATTTGTTTGTCCCCCCTTTATTGCTCAAAACAAAATACAAAGAACTGCTCCTAATCCAATGTCGGGACAGCTACCTCTGTAAATTGGGGATCGATTCTTTTTTTCATTTTGATTTGCAAATGATGGTCACGATATTCCGAAACAGATTCCTTCATTCGCACCGGAGAAGGCAGGGAAATGATATGCCGGTCATCTGAAGAGGGCATCCCTTCAATGACAAGCTCGTTGGAACTATGATAAATTTTCACATTGGGAAGTACAGATTCATCCTTGACAAACACTCGAACGTAAACGTGATCATTGCTTTCAAAAGTGGATGCCTGGAGTGTCCCATTCGCTTGCTCCGGTCTTTCTTCTTCAACTTCGTGCACGCTTCCCATCATCTTTGCATTTTTGATAGATGAGGAGATGGACTGCTCAACCATTTCTTGAACAAACTTTTGAATGTCATTGTTTAAATATGATTGTGTCAGCCATTTTGGCAGTCCACCTTTAGATAGAAACGGAAATGGAAGCATGGTCAATCTCCCCTAATTGTCTAAAATTGATTGCTGATCGGGAACGATGGAGTGGCTATTTGATCTTGGTCGCTTATATCGGTGTCAATGCTGCCGTTGCCCATTAAGGAAGTGGAAGGAGACAAATCACCCAGAGAAAGGTTGGCTCCTATAAACTTTGTATTGGCGGTATGGCTGTTTTGGATGACTGCTCCAATATCCAAGTTCCCGTTTTTGGTAATTCCATTGGTTTTCATTGTGAGAATATTTATAAAGTAAGGCATTTTTTACTCCTTTCTTAGAAGCGTTCATTAAAGCTGATTAGCGTTCACATTGGCTGGAGTTGCGATGTCCCCCTGGTCATTTCCATCAGGATCGATGAACACATTTTCCATGCCCGAAGTTGTCGGAGAAATATCCCCGTACGAGGAATTGACCCCTTGCGATTTGGTGTTGGCTGAATGTGAATTATGCAGAGCATCACCAATGTTTAGAGAACCGTTGTTGGAAATATTGTTAATTTTAATGCTGTATATATTTATGTTTGAGGGCATACTCTCTCCTCCCAACTCGTCGTTGTTTATATATATGCCCATTTTCCACGTTTGGTTAAAGTTCGCTCCTTATTCCCCTTTGCCGTTTTTCCCTCGGCTAACGCCGATTGCCGTCGTTTGCTTATTCAGATCAATGACATGAGAACAATCGCCGAATGAAAAACAAACCCCGGCAATCTTGGTATTTGCAGTATGGCTGCTTTGAACTGTCGCTCCAAAATTAATGTTTCCGTTTTGGGCGATGATATTTGTTTTCATGTTATGAATCGTTTTTACCATTTTCAAAGCTGTCACCTCTCATCAAATGAATTGGCGCTGAAGCTTTCCTCCCCATATTATATGTTGCGGGCTTGCCTTGCTCCATGGCATACGCCTATTTGCAAGCCTGTTCTCATCTAGTCTTTTGAAAAAAAAAAAGCAAGACTTTGGATACGCGACTAATTAACCAAATATTCTTACAGTATTTTTATCATTTATTCATGAAGGCTTTATCATTACTTCTTATAATAGAGTTGAAAATGAAGGGAGTGAGTGATTTGAAGAAGTTTTTTTCCATCGTTTTAATGTCAAGCCTCGCCATGGGAATGTATACAGCTCCAGCACTTGCGGCACAGGAGGGCCCTATTTCAAAACAACAGCAGCTTAAAATGATTAATGTGGCGCATCGGGGGGCATCGGGCCATGCACCGGAAAATACGATGGCCGCGTTTCAAAAAGGTGTAGACATGAAGGCTGATTACATAGAAATTGACGTCCAAATGTCAAAGGACGGCGAACTAGTCATTATGCATGATACAACGGTAGACCGGACCACGAATGGAACGGGTGCTGTGAAAGATCTTACATTGGAAGAAATGAAACAATTAGATGCAGGAAGCTGGTTCAGTGAAAAATTTGCAGGTGAAAAAATTCCGACCTTTGAGGAAGTACTTGATGAGTTCCGTGGAAAAACCGGCATTTTGATTGAGCTTAAATCACCTGAACGATATCCCGGGATCGAAGAGAAGGTAGCGAAAGCTTTGATTGAACGAAATATGCATAAGCCAAACAATAAAAAGATGGTCATTCAGTCTTTTCATCATGAATCCATCGAAACCTCCAAAGAGCTTCTGCCGCTTTTACCCCATGGTGTGTTATTAGGCGGCGGATGGGCAGGCGTTACAGATGAACAGCTTGCGGACTTTGCGGCATATGCCGATTATTTTAACCCGACGATCAGTATTGTGACACCGGAGCTTATAGACCGCGTTCATGCCGTCGGAATGAAAATGTATCCATACACTTCCAGATCGCAGGAGCAAGCTTACGAATTGTTCTCACTGAATGTTGATGGAATCATTACCGACTATCCTGAGCATGTTTATGACCATCCAGGAAAAAACCAATAATTCCCACAAAGAGAGTGGCATCTACATGCTGCTCTCTTACACATTGTTAAAAAACAACTAACCCCACGGGTCCTCCCTCCCTATCCGCCTTCACACCTTTTTACAAAACCTGATCACTGGCGCTTACTCCATACCAATTTTTCCATTTAATAAAAGGCATATATGGAAAGTGTGAATGTCAAAACCAATTGACTTCATAACCGAAGTGATGTAACATATAAATTACATAAGTAATATATATATTACATCAGGCAATGAATGTAGGTGATACATTGAACAACAGAGTGAAGTTGGCGAGATTAGAAAAATCCATGACACAAATCCAGTTGGCAAAAAAAGTGAAAGTCACAAGGCAGACGATTGGATTGATCGAAAAAGGCGAATATAATCCAAGCCTGCAACTTTGTATTGCCATTGCCAAAGCATTGGAAAAAACATTGGATGAATTATTTTGGGAGGTTGAGTCACATTGATTACATCATGGTTAACGTTTTTTCTGCCGAAAGATGAATACAAACGCTTGAAAATAGTCTACTTTATGGCTGAAGCAGCTGTCACCTCGATGATACTTTTCGGTGCCATTGCCTTTATAGAACTATTGTCTATCTGGCATTTTGACGCTAACATCCTTTGGGGATTAGGGTTCTGCACCCCGCTTCTTTATATAGCGACAAGGTATATGCTCTCTGGTATGGAATACGAAAATGTAGTAACGGCCAGACAGTTTCAAAGAGAAAGAAAAGCGTTGATTTACCAAACCTTTATTTTTGTTGTTATTTTTTTCATTTTATACATCTTGTTTATGGGAGTATCAACACTGAAGAAGCAGTTGGCGGATGTAATCGGACTCCTGATTACGGTCGGATTGGTTGCGTTTTTATCAAACTATATTTCATTAAAGCGATCCTACAAAAAGAACAAAGATTTATTAGACTAGGAATAGCTCAGAACATTATGAAACCTCTTGGCTTCACTTTATTTTTCAAGCGATTTATCTAGTTGAAAAGCGAAGTGAAGCTTTCCCCTCAATTACAATTGTTCCCGCTTCCATTCCAATCTGGCACGAGGAGTCAAGCCGTGATGGGCCCGTTCCAAGTCCTTTCCCGCGTAATATGGCTGTTTTCCACGTCTTCATTCTCTCCCCCAAAAACATACTCCCTCTTTCACCTCCTACCGAAAATAGGTTATAATGAGCACGATGAAAAGGTAGAAAATTCATATTTTTTCATCGTTTCTACTATAAAACAGAGGAGATGGTCATTTGAATCATCATATAAAAACAAGTACATCTTTACATATGGAAGCCCCTCTTTATGAAATGCTTTGTTTATATGAGGAACAGAACCGCACTTCATTACATGTACCAGGTCATAAGGATGGACGCGTCTTTGACGAAAATTCTTTAAAACATTTTTCCAATCTATTGTCTATCGATGCCACTGAATCAAAAGGGATTGATGATCTGCATCATCCGTCAAATGCGATCAAAAAGGCGCAGCGTTTGGCTGCGGATGCGTTTGGAGCGGATCATACGTTCTTTCTTGTGGGAGGAAGTACGATAGGAAACGTCGGAATAGCGCTCTCCTTATGTCAGCCGGGAAACAAAATTCTTGTTCAACGCAATATGCATAAATCTGTATTTCACGGTTTATTGTTGGCCGGGGCCGAGCCGATCTACATTGCTCCGGCAATGGAGTCCACCACAAAAGCAGCAATGGTGGCGGAACCATATTATATTGAACAGGCTTTAAAGAAATACCCTGATGTGAAAGGAGTGTGGATTACAAATCCAAATTATTATGGGATGAGTCAAGACCTTACCCAATTAGCGGCTATTTGTCATCAAGCCGGCGTACCATTCATTGTGGATGAAGCGCACGGCGCCCATTTTGGCCAAGCGGAAACAGTTCCGCCGTCCGCCCTCTCGAAAGGAGCCGATTTGGTCATACAGTCTACGCATAAAATGTTAACCTCCATGCATATGACCTCCATGCTCCATATGAAAGGCCAGCTCGTTTCCCGTGAACGGTTGGCACAAGTACTCGGTATGATTCAGTCCACAAGCCCTTCATATCCGTTGCTTGCTTCCTTGGATGTTGCAAGACGCCATTTAGTAGAGCGCGGCAGGGAACAGTTAAAAGAAACCGTACAGCGTTTGGAAGACCGCAGAAAAACTCTTTCTGAGAATCTCAAAATACTTTCCATATGGGGAGGAAGTCAGGAAGTATATGCCAGAGATCCTTTGAAGTGGATTGTCTCGTGTAAAAATGAACTTGTTTCCGGATATCAATTGCTGGACCTGTTTTATGAGCAAGGCGCAACCGCCGAAATGAGTGACCCACGCCATGTTGTTTTCTTGTTTTCGCTCCATGAAAAAGAAGGCGATATTGATAAAGTCGTATCCTCCATCAAAAAGGTTGATGAAACATTACAACATTGGTCTGAAAAAGCCAGACCGCCAAAAAAGGAATTGGTTTTTTTTGATCCAGAAGGCACTTTATATCAACCGAAGGTTTCCTTGCGGGACGCCTTTCATATGCCCCGCCGAAAAGCCGCTTTGGACGAGGCAGTCGGCTCCCTTTGCGGAGAAACAGTGCTTCCGTATCCTCCCGGCATCCCGCTCCTTACACCCGGAGAGGAAATCAACCAATCTCATATACAAACGATTAGACACCTTTATGCGATGGGCGCATATTTTCAAAGCCCTTCCGACGATACGATGGAATCCATCTACATCATTGAATAGCCATAAACCATTAAGGACCGCCCGCAAAGGATATATCTTTTAAAAGTAACATACAAATAAAGCTCACAACGTTTAAAAGCAGAGGGGGGTGTCCATAGGCCGAATAATCGACTTATTGAACCCCCCAGCATGTTTATCCAATTTTTACTCTTGATAGCCGTACAATAATCGCAATAAATGTATAAATAAATCCTATGAATCCAACATCTTATCTTTAAAAAGGTCGAGATATCTATATTTCTTTTAAAAGTTTGTATGTATTGTCATGATCATATTTTGAAACTACGCAAGAATTAATTTGCCTGAAACTTAATAAAAAACGTCGTCCCTTCAGACCCTGTCTCAATATCGATTGTTGCATTATGACGGGCAGCAATGGCATAGCACACACCGAGCCCCAAACCGGTGCCATTGTCTTTAGTTGTAAAAAAGGGTGTTCCCAGCTTTTCCATTACTTCAGGACTGATTCCCGCTCCTTGATCCTGCACGGCAAGAACGACATGGTTCCCTTCTTTATATGTTTTAATGGTCAGCACTTGCCCTTCGTTCATCGCTTCAAAGCCATTCCTGTAAAGATTCATTAATAATTGCCTAATTTCATTACGATTTAAGAGAAGTTGCGGAATATCTCCCGTCTCAACAGCAATTATTTGGCTTTGACTGGCCGCGTCGATTTTGATTAAGGGAACGATATCGTGAACAATGGTATTTAAATCAAGCATCTGTAATTCAGATGTCCTTGTATTTCCGATTGAAAGGAATTCCGTAATAATCGCATTGGCACGATCGAGCTCTTCTATCATTAAATCCAAATAGCGTTTGTATTGGATAAATTTATTTTCCATTTTTAATAACTGTAAGAAACCCCGCACCGTCGTCATTGGATTTCTGATTTCATGGCTGATACCCGCTGCCATTTGTCCAATTAAATCCAAGCTGGATAACCTTCTGAGCTCTTTCTCGTATTTCTTCTTTTCCGTTATGTTCTTGAAAAGACAACAGATTCCGTCATCGTATGGATAGGCTACGATTTCATGCCAAACATCTTCATAAACTGAACGCATTTCAAAATGGACAGGAATGTCTCCCCTCATCGCCCGATGAAATTCTTTATACATAGCCGTACCAACTGCCTTTGGAAAAATATCCCATATGCTCTTGCCCAATACTTCTGTCACAGTCTTGTTTTGGGGTAAAAATTGATGTTTATTGATATAAGTAAATTTCCACTCTTGATCCAAAGTGAAGAAACCATCTGTCATTCCATCAATGATGCTTGTCACTTTTTCATTAGCAGCAGCGAGTTCCTTTGTCCTTTCTTCCACCATATTCT
Organism: Siminovitchia thermophila; assembly: GCF_016909185.1. Classification (GTDB taxonomy): domain Bacteria; phylum Bacillota; class Bacilli; order Bacillales; family Bacillaceae_C; genus Siminovitchia; species Siminovitchia thermophila. Next base: position 98,541 of record NZ_JAFBFH010000008.1, read on the forward strand.
CCAGTCTATCCACATACTGTACATTTGAAAGCGTAAGAGCGGTCGCATCCACAATAGACTGGGCCAGCGGGATTTGGACATCGGGGTAAACGTTGAAAGCGGCTATTACCCCCGCCACTTGCCCCATTGAAGCGAAAGGAATCAACAATATACTTTTCATATGGCACTGTCCTTTAAGCCTTTCATCTTCACGCACATCTTCAATAAACAGGATTTGTTTTGCTTTTACAACATCTTGAATCAACGTTGTCAGGCTCTGCCCCAATTCTAATTTATCACCCCATGTTTTTATGAGGGTAATGGTATGTTGGTCACATGGATCCAAGAGATAAGCCGCGAGTTGCCAAGTATGTAAAACCTTTCCCAAGTAGAAAAAACACGTATGCAAACTATCTTCAGATGATGTAGACATGCATAAATCGCGCAGCACTCCCTGCATGAGCCGCTCCTCGGCAATAAGCTCCCGGTGTTTAAATATACCGGCATTCCGAATGGCTACAGAAACCATATGCGCATACACTTCAACCCCTTGGATTTCGGGTTCCGATAGACACATAGGAGTTCTATCATTAAACAAAAAAATGAGGCCGAATAATTCATCCTCAAAGAAAATGGGTGAAGCTAATAATGATTTGATGTTAAACGCTTCCACATAATCCGAAACCAGATGGTGATCCATGGACATATCTGGTATATATAAAGTTTGTTTTGTGTTCATGATTCGTTGAATCATAAGATCTTCTTCTGGATCAAAGATCATTGTTTCGAGCATTACGCCATAACCAGCCATTCTTTTGTATGTTCCATCTTCTTGACGTAAACCCAGCGGCATTACATTGAAGGATTTCTTCGGATATGGCCACAGCAACAAGTCGCAAAACTTCATTCTGTCCTAATGATGTAATGAGGGTTGCATTCTTTTCATGCTGTATGTATTCCATCTGTTTCCTTACCATCATACAAGGCTCCAATCATCAAATTGTTGTCATAGACCTTTATGCCTATTATATAATACTTACAGCCTATTATTGCACTAAATGTAATACTTATAAACAAATTTTCCCCAAAAGAAGTGACACGAAAAAAAAGCCGCCTCAAAAGAACATGCAGCCAAACTCCACAATTATTTATCCAAAGCAATTTGAACTAATAACCGCGAGTAAAAGCCATACCCCTTTGGGCAACCTCTTTTATACCGTTTTGATTTTTTTAAACTCACTTACATCAAATAACTCATTTAATGCTTCCTGCGTTGCCATCCCGTTAACTGAAATAGTCCCGTCTTTTGAAATTCGAATTTCAATTTTATTGTCAATGCAGGAAAGGTCGCTTTCCAAGTGCTTATAGGCAGGTGATAAAAAGTGAAACCGCTGGTTAGAGGAGCCAACCCAAGGTCGGCTTAAATCAAGCTTTTCTTTCACGAAAGGCCCATCTATCAATAAATCTGTACAGGCGAGCAGGCTTCGGGCTTTCGTTCTATGTTTCAGCTCCTCGTACAGATAACCGGAAAATGTCATCACTGTCAAGCCCGCATTCTTTACCATGCCAGCAAGCTTTCCAAGAGCTTCCGCTTGATCGAAAGGTTCGCCGCCAAGAAATGTGACACCCTCTATATCATTCTCTTCTTTGCTCTTTTCGATTTCCTTAAAAAGCTCCTCAACCGTGATCGTGCTTCCATTCTGTTTTGACCATGTCCAAGGCACCCCGCAACCTTCACAGCGAATAGAGCAGCCTTGCACCCAAAGACAGAATCTTTTTCCAGGGCCTTCAACAGTTGTACAAGACAAGTAACGATGAATAACGAGTTTCATTAGAAGTCAACAATTCTCCCCTCTGATTTTTCCAAGGAACTATTTTCCGTTTCTTCAGGAAAAACAAGGAAAGGTCTCATCTTTTCAGCCAAGTGCGGTTTAATGGCGAGGACTTCTACAAAATGGTCAAACGATGTAAAGCCGTTCGCCCTGCTTCTGGCCTCAACCACTTTTTTGGCGAACAAAGCGCCGATTCCCGGAACTCCTGCAATTTCATCTTCGGAAGCAGTATTAATATCAATCAGTTGAATCGTATCTTCCGGTTTTTCCTTAACTGTTTGTTGAACAGGCGCTACTGTGGACGGAGATTTAACAGTACCCCCATACTCCCGCGTTATCTGTTTCCTCAGCGATTGAATCTCCCGTTCTTTATGGCCGCTTGCCGTCTTGGCTTCAAGCCTTAACAAATACTCTGGTCTTATTTTAAATACATGGATGATCGAAACAGCCCATCCGACTATCAAAAAAACAGCCCCTGCATCTAACATCCAATGTTCTTCCGAAAAAATATTGTTAATAACCATCGTCGTGATAAATATCGATGAATATAGCAGAGCGGCAAAAAACCATTTTTTCTGTTTCACGCGAAAAGAAATATAATAAAAAGAAACATAATTAAAAAATCCGAATGTCAGGATGGCCCAAAGCATCCAGATTGAGTTTCTCAACTCCCACCCTTTTCCCTTGCTGGTGATCGCCATCGACTAATCGCCCTCCTTTATAAACTGTTTATTTTGGCGAACAGACTGGATCTCTGTTTGATAGTATTCTTCTGTATAGTTAGAGTCTATTGTTTCAGCATCCAGCAGTTGTTCAAGCATCTCTATATACTCCAAACAATCCTTTCCCTTGATGCCGATTGTCTCGGCAAAAACTTGGCCGTCCTCTGTAATTTTTATTTGTAATTTTTTATCCCTCAATTTTTCTCACCTGCCGACCACTCACTTACATTGAATGTTAATAAGATGGAACGATCTTTCTGAATTTCTTCCGATTCCAATTCCAACCCTTTTTCCTGGGCCTGTTGCAGCAGCTTCTGGTACGTCTCTTGCTGGATCAAATATTTATACTCTACGTGCAGGTTATCAATAAACTCCAATGCATGTTCCTTTTCTACACTTTCATCAAATACTGCTTCAAAAATTCCCTTGTCATTTTGTTGGAAAAAGATTTTAATATCCCCTACTTCTGCCTGACAATTATCTTCATTAAGTTCATAAACGTTACAGCCATATTGTTCAATGGCTTTTTGCAGCAAATGCTGTCTCTTCATGACTGTTTGGATGCTGTATGTATGGCCGCTTTTTTTCTCGATTAACGAGCCCGCAGCATGTGCCAGTGCAATTCCTACCGGGATCAGTACAAGTTCAATACTCAATGGGCATTTTCCACCTTTCAATCAGATTAAAAGTCGATCGTCCTTCCGCCACGTGATGCCATGATATCACCGATGCCTGCGGCCTCATTACTTTCCGTGTATTCCTCTCGGTCTTCGCGCGGGGTTGCAGCTACAGCCCTGACATTGGCCCAGTCACGGATTCCCTTGATTTGTTCAGCCTGGGTCACTGACAGCGGGATAAACTGTTTACATATCTTTTCAAAATCAGACAGTGTAACACTTCTTTCTTCGTAAAATGCTTCAAATAATCCATTTATGACTACCTGTTCAATTTCTGCCCCGACAAATCCTTCTGTCAATCCGGCAAGTTGATGTAAATTGTTATCATTTATTTGAAAGTCTCCGGTAACGTTCGGATCCTTTAATCTTTTCTGTAAATGAACCTTGAAAATTTCGACCCGCTCTCGATGCGTCGGCAAATCGACAAAAAATATTTCATCAAATCGGCCTTTTCGCAGCAATTCCGTAGGCAGGCTCGAAATGTTATTGGCTGTCGCTATGACAAAAACCGGCTTCTCCTTTTCCTGCATCCACGTTAAAAAATGGCCAAAAATACGGCTGGCCGTACCGCCGTCGCCGGATGAATTTAAACCGCTGAATCCCTTTTCAATCTCATCAATCCATAAGATAGAAGGGGCAATGGCTTCAGCCGTTTGAACTGCTTTTCTCATATTCTCTTCACTGCTCCCGACAATCCCGCTGAAAATTTTTCCTATATCCAGTCGTAATAAAGGAAGCTGCCACATCGCGCTGATCGCTTTGCTGATTAAACTTTTCCCACATCCAGGCACACCTGTTATGAGCACACCTTTTGGAGCCGGCAGACCGTATTTTTGGGCAGACTCCAGCCACGACTTGTTTCTTTTTCGCAGCCAGCGCTTTAAATTTTCCAACCCCCCAATGTCATCCATATTCAAGTGGCTATTGACAAATTCAAGAATCTCCGTCTTTTTGATGATCTGTTCCTTTTCTTTTAAAATCACTTCTACATCATGAATAGATAGTTGTCCATCCTCTACCATTGCGCGTGCAAAAGCATTTTCCGCTTCAGACAACGTAAGTCCAAGTGCTGCCTTTACAAGTTTTTCTTTTTCCTCTTCACTCAGATTAACTGCAATTCGTCCGGTTTGTTTATTAACCTCAATAAGATCGTCCAAAATTTGTTTGATCTCATGAAAAGTGGGCAAGTCAAAATCGACGATTGTAATATCTTTCTCAAGATCATGCGGAAGCCTTAGTACAGGAGAAAGAAATACAACATTTTTAGGATTTGGACTGCGTTTCAACTTCAAGCTGATATCCCTTAATTTACGGATAATTTGATGGTCTGGAGTGCGTCCTTCGTCCCCAAAATAAATATGAAAGTCATGCAGGACAAAAATAGCAGGCTCTTGATAATTCTCAATAAGTTCCAAAGCTTTAAGCGCAGATTTTGTATCTCCTTTTCCGTTAGCCTCTCCTTCAATCCCGGTCGTAATTTTCCATGTGATGACTTTTCTTTCTGTTTTAATTAATGCCTGATTGGAAGCAATCGATTCTATGAGTGAAAGCACTCTGTCCTCTTCCCATGTAGCTATATAAAGGAAAGGAAAACGTGCTTTAAACAGATTGGCCATTAGCTTTTCCCGATCAAACTTTTTCTCCATTTTTCCATCCCCCTGTAAATTCTTACAAACTATTAAATTCTATTATATTAAAACATTGGAGCTGTGACTATGTGTGCAGATAAATTGTTTTGGGCATAAGAGGGTGATCCTCCTTTATTGTTAAAATAGCTGACTTGCAGCTATGGGTACTTATGGCAGCGGAACCAATCATGGCAGAAGCATGCAGAGCCCCGATTCACGAACATTAATCTTCAGAAACCGGAACATTATCTATACAGCACTCGGCTTCACATCAATGAGGGGCACTTCTCGATTTCTCTCATGTCATTCCATTCATTATGCTATAATTTTAAGTGTAAAGTTTGAAAAAATGACGGGCCCCTACCTTAAGGTCATGTCCTAACTCCCGAACCCACACTAAAAAGAAAGCTCGAATATTTTGATATCGTAAAAGGATGCATGGTTATCTATTCTCTATTGGGGCTGTATCATTGCCTGCTTTAGTCCGCTTTTCATTGGAAAAGACCTTGAAACACTTTTGTTCACCATACCTTTTGCAACCCTGTTCATATCTACTGGATATAAAATACATAACGAACCATTCAACAAGGACCGATTAAAGAAAATCCCAATCAAAGACATCAAAAAAACGACACTAGAAAAAAATCCATTCGCATCTTTGGCACATTCAATAGACAGGTTCGAAATCATATACGACGATTCTAACTTTAAAGTGGCACTTGTTTCACCAAAGGATAAATAAGCATATGTCTCTATGTTAAAGAACCACTCCATTTGAAGTTGACCGCCATTTAGACCCATAAACACTTAGCCATTTAGCAGGTATATCCTTTATGTAAAACGATAGCATGTTGATTATATTTTTGTCTCTTTAAAGCTTGACATGTTCCGATTTTCCCCTTTCATTTTTTGTAATGATCCTTTTCGTAACACCCGTGAAAAAAAGAGGTTCCTGTCATTAGGCAGAATCGTTTTCAGATTTTCTATTGTTGCATATGAAAAAGATTGTATGTGAGTCGATATCATTTCGTTGTTGACGCACTTGCTTATTTTTCGCTCCATATGCATGTGGCAGAAACAGACGCAAAACTGATTTTTCCAAGGATCAGATTCGACATTTGGCGAATATGAAAATAAAAGAAGGTGAAGGTATGAAAATAAACATGTACACAAGCAATGACCGTTTCATGGCAGGGATGACGATGAAAGATAAAAGCAGGCTTGAAATGAACAACATGGCTCTCCATGTATGTGAAAACCTTGATCATGTTGTAGAAAATCGCCAGAAGTTGGCCGCCTTTTTAAACTGCCGGTTGGATGACTTTGTGTGCGCTCATCAGACGCATAGCGCCAATGTCCATCAGGTGACGGCCGATGACAAAGGGCGCGGTGCCGACCGACCTGAAACGGCCATTCCGAATACGGATGCCTTGTACACATATGAGCCGAATGTATTGTTATGCTGCTTTACTGCCGATTGTGTCCCAGTGCTGTTTTACAATGAGGCAAACGGTCTCATTGGTGTTATTCATTCCGGATGGAGGGGCACGACTAAAGAAATTACCTTGAAGATGTTTGAGCACGTCATACACGCGGAGGGTTGTCATCCGGGGGATTTTCGTGTTCATCTTGGCGCAGCTTTGAGCCAGGAAAAATTTGAAGTTGATGAGAATGTGTACACAAAATTCAAAGACCTCGGTTATGCTGATGACTTTATTTATTTCAATGCCGAAACAAAAAAATATCATATAGACAACCAGCTTACCGTCAAAAAACAATGTGAACTCATCGGCATCCCTTCTGAGCACATCACCCTTGACCGGACTTGTACCTATTTGAACAAGGGTGGATTCTCCTATCGTCAAGACAAGACATCTGGAAGACATTTGAGTTTTATCATAAGAAAAACATAAGACGCTGTCCAAAGCTTTTCATTATAAGAATATACAATCTATTGGCCACCCTCCTATTCCATGCACGAATAACCGGGTCGGGTGACCATTTTTTGTTTTTTCTCCGTTGGACAAGAATAACCATCTATTTGGCTTTAAGGGATCTTTTGACAATCTCTTTTGTCATATTATAGCTTTTTTTCTCATAATATAGAAAAATATGCTAGAAAAACTTGATAACATATATTAAATAATATATGATTATAGAAAATCGATAAAAAAGGAGGAGGAGTTTCGTCCTAAATGAAAACGCTTCACATTTAAAATCTCAATATTAGGGGGAGTGAAAAAATTTGCAATTTATGGCCCATAGAAAAATAAAGTGGTTTTTTCAACTCATGGCATTAATCAGCTTAATCTTTCTGTCTGCCTGCGGTGGAGGAAGTGAAAGTACAGACGCTAAAAAAGACAAAAGCGGAAATGGCGACGGAGGTGGCCAAGAACATGAATTTGACTTCTCACACTTTTTCCCACCCACACATTTTATGGAAGAGGAAATTCAGACATTTGCCGCTGAACTAGAAAAAGCGACAGATGGCAGGATAAAGATCAATTCTTATCCCGGAGCCTCTTTGGCGGCACCGGATGAACATTTTGATGCCGCTGCCACAGGTTCAGTCGATTTGGCTTTAAGCGTTCATGGTTATACACCCAATCAATTTCCATTAACCTCTGTGATGGAACTGCCATTTATGTCGAAGTCCGCGGTGGAGGGCTCCGATCATTTATGGGAATTATACAACGAATTTGACGAGTTCGATGATGAATATGCCGGAACGATTCCTTTATGGCTGTATACGACGGATCCCGGTCAATTATTTACGGTCGGAAAGCAAGTAAAAAGTGTGGATGATTTGAAAGGCATGAGAATTCGTTCCCCTTCGGCCGAAACAAGTGAGTGGTTAAAAGCGCTTGGAGCTACACCTGTATCCATGCCCATGAACGAAAATTTTGAAGCCTTGGAACGCGGCGTGGTGGATGGAACCATTGCACCCTGGGAAGCTATTAAAACATGGGGATTGGATGAAGTCATTGACTATGCGACGGTTGGAAACTTTTATTCTACTACCATGTTCGTTGTCATGAATGAAGACATCTGGAATGACCTGAGCGAAGAGGATCAAGCAACGATGAAAGAATTGACCGGTAAGAAAATGGCCGAGCAAACAGGAAAAGTTTTTGATAAATTCGGACAAGACGCCATTGAACAAGCAAAAGAAAAAGGGATTGAAATTCACGAATTAAGTGAAGAGGAATTGAAAGATTGGCGAAAATATATCAACCCTACCATTGAAAAATGGATTAAGAACGTTGATGAAAAAGGGTTGCCTGGACAAAAAGTGTATGATCGAGCAGTTGAATTAAGCAACAAGCAGGAGTGAGGCTTAAACCATGGCCAATATAGTAGAGAAGGCGGAAAAAATATTAAATAAGATAGTTGATATTCAACAGTTCATTTCAAATATGTTTCTTATTTTTATTATGGTGATGATCACATTGGATGTGGCAGGCAGAAACTTTTTGAACAAACCATTAAAAGGAACGTATGAAATGACGGAACTCGGGGCGGCCCTGCTTGTTTTTTTTGCATTGGCTATTACACATCGTCATGGGGATCATATCACGATTGATTTTCTCGTTGACCGATTTTCAACAAAAGCGAAACATGTTTTAAATGGCGTTATTGAAATCGTCATAACATTTACACTGCTGTTTATGGCGAGGCATATTTTTGACAACGGGCTCCGTTTCATGGAGAGGAAAACAACGACATCAGACTTGGCTCTTTCTATTCACCCTTTTTTATTTGTGATTTCCTTTACACTTGTGATCTTTGCGCTTACAGCCATATTTAAAGCGGTTACACATTTCAGCTTGGTGGTGAATAAGAAATGAGTCCGGAATTGTTGGGTATTTTAGGGATTGTTACGTTACTGCTGTTATTTCTCATGAAAGTGCCAATCAGTGTATCACTGATCATTGTCGGCACTTTCGGACTAGCCATGATCAGGGGATGGGAGTCGGCACTTGTTCAATTGGGAACTACTCCCTTTTCGACGGCAAGCTCTTATTCCTTAAGCGTCATACCCTTATTTATTTTAATGGGGATGTTCTTGTCTTATAGTGGATTTGGAAATGACTTATACACCGCCGTAGACTCTTGGATCGGGCATGTAAAAGGCGGGCTTGCGATGACAACGATTGGCACAAGCGCTTTGTTTTCGGCCATTTCAGGATCTGTCAACGCGACAACCGCCACAATGGCGAGAATTGCGTTGCCCGAGATGAAAAAATATCGTTATGATGATGCATTATCCACTTCATGTGTTGCCGCCGGAGGCACCCTCGGCATCCTGATTCCACCAAGTGTCATCCTTGTGCTATATGGCATTCTAACGATGGAACCAATCGGCAAGTTATTAATCGCTGGCCTCGTTCCAGGTATACTACAGATGGTTTTATTCATGCTGGCCGTCTACATCATCGTGCTAAGAAATCCTGATGTAGCTCCGGTAACTGGAAAAAAACCATTAAAAGTAAAAATAAAGTCCTTATCAAGTGTATGGCCATTTCTTTTTCTGTTCGCGTTAAGTATCGGAGGAATTTACTTTGGATTTTTTACACCGACGGAAGCCGGCGGTGTCGGAGCTTTTGGGGCATTTTTATTAGCAGTTGCAACGCGAAGATTAAAATGGGACGATTTTAAATCATCGTTAAATGAGACGACCCGATTAACTGCTATGATCTTCTTTATTTTGATCGGCGCTGATATTTTCAGCAAATTTCTGGCATTAAGCAAAATTCCGGTCGTCATTACGAAGTTTGTATCCAATCTAGATATGTCGCCAATGATCATATTGGTGTTCATTTTAATCGCCTATTTCATTTTAGGTCTTTTTTTGGAAGGGATCGCCATATTTGTATTAACGCTGCCAGTCGTGTACCCGTTAATTACAATGCTTGGATTTGACGGTATTTGGTTTGGAGTCGTTATGATCTTCGTCATGAATATCGGCTTATTGACTCCCCCGCTCGGTTTAAGTGTTTATATTATTAGCGGGGTTGCCAAAGACGTACCCATTCAGCGTATTTTCAAAGGGGTCATCCCCATGTTGCTTATGATGATTGTATGTTTGGCGCTCGTTGTCATTTTTCCTGAAATCGTTACATTTTTACCCGATTATATGAAATGAAAAGAGGCAATCCAACTGCCGATGGTTCGGCCTTGGATTGCCTCCCTTTATACAGTTAAGGATTGGTCGACCACAATCCGGCTGATTTGATAAAGACGCGGGGATGCAATTTTAATTGTGCAACCATGACTTCAGCGATATCTTCCGGCTGCATTACTTTTTCCGGATTACCATCCGTCAAGTTTTCCGCAAACGCCAAATCAGTGGCGACAGTGCTCGGGGTTAACGCGGTAACACGGATATTATGTTTTCTTGCCTCATACATCAGGGATTCGGTAAGACCCAACACGGCAAACTTGGATGTGCTGTATGCACTCATAACCGGCCCGCCTTTTTGCCCGGCAGTAGAAGAAATATTGATAATATCTCCGGATTGCCTTTCTATCATATCTGGCAAAACCGCTCTTGTCACATAATACATTCCCATCACATTGACATCAATAATTCGTTTGAACTCCTCAGGAGTAAGGTCTAGAAACTTTCCAAACTTGGCAATTCCCGCATTGTTGATCAGAATATCTATTGGACCAAGCTCCGATTTTACATGGTCAACGGCGGCCATCACCGAGTCATGATCCGATACATCCGCTACTGCCACCGTTACGTTGACCTCGTATGCTTCAAGTTCTTTGGCCACTTTTTCAAGGTTGTCAAACGTTTTGCCAATGAGACCTACATGGATGCCTTCTTTCGCAAAAGCAATAGCGGTTGCTCGCCCAATCCCTCTGCCGGCTCCTGTAATTAAAGCATTTTTCCCCTGTAAGTTCCGCATGTCAACTCTCCTCGTATAGTATATTTAAGCTTCCTAGTTGAATATACCATGTCACCAAATCCAGCGCCAAATCTTTCGATTCATGCCATGTACTGTTTACGACGTCTGCAATGCTGCTTTATGAAGATAAAGACATCAAGTACCACAATAGGTGACATAAGGAGCCGTTGAAGCGGGCACCGTACAGTATTCTGCTTGCTCTTCTGTATAGGCATAAGGGGTGGAAAGAATGTTATGCAAACGTTCAAGCACGCTGTAGTCTTCTTTTTCCACTGCCGCTTCCAGCGCCTCTTCTACGCGGTGGTTCCTCGGAATGACGGAAGGATTGCTTTTCCTCATGAGCTCCTGGGAGGAAGCGGTTGATTCTTGTTGCCTTTCCATCCTATCCCGCCATCTTTTTTGCCACTGGGTAAATCTTTCTGTTTTAAAAAGATCCATTCCTTCCAACCGGTTCATCGTTAATGCCCGAAAAGTATTCGTATAATCCGCGCGATGATCTTTCATCAAATCAAGGAGATCGGTAATCAAGTTTTCATCCTGAGGCTCATCATTAAAAATGCCGAGTTTAGCCCTCATTCCCGTAAGCCAATGGGAATGAAACAGCTCCGAAAATCCGGAAACCTCTTCTTGCGCGATTTTTACCGCTTGCTCTGGTTCTTCATGCAAGAGCGGCAATAGCGTCTCAGCAAACCGGGCAAGATTCCATCCTCCAATGATCGGCTGGTTCTGGTAAGCATACCGGCCTTGGGTATCAATAGAACTAAATACAGTATCAGGATCGTAAACATCCATAAAAGCGCAAGGCCCATAATCAATTGTTTCTCCGCTAATAGCCATATTATCTGTGTTCATGACTCCGTGAATAAAACCAACAAGCTGCCATTTGGCGATCAGCTCCGCTTGGCGGTTGATCACTTCCTGAAGCAAAGAGAGATACTTGTTTTCATCATCTGCAATCTCCGGAAAGTGCCGCTTAATGGTATAATCGGCCAAAATTTGAAGCTTATCGACTCCGCCCCATCTGACAACATATTCAAAAGTTCCCACCCGCAGATGGCTGGCCGCCACACGTGTCAAAATGGCACCCGGAAGCTTTGTTTCGCGCCAGATGAGCTCCCCCGTTGTCACAACAGCCAGACTGCGAGTTGTAGGAATACCAAGCGCATGCATCGCCTCGCTGACAATATACTCGCGCAACATCGGTCCCAGCGTCGCCCGGCCATCACCCCCGCGAGAGTAAGGAGTTTTGCCTGAACCTTTCAGTTGAATATCCATCCTGTCACCTTGCGGTGTGATCTGCTCACCCAATAGTACTGCCCGCCCATCACCCAACATGGTAAAATGGCCGAATTGATGTCCCGCATACGCTTGTGCAAGCGGCTCAGCCCCAGCTGGTATGCTGTTTCCGGCAAACACCGCTGCTCCTTCACCACTTTGAAGCGCTCCCACATTCAACCCTAAAGACTCAGCCAACTGTTCATTCAGAATAACCAATTTGGGCGAGTGGACAGGAGTTGGGCTTATGCTCGTATAAAACAAATTCGGCAACTGTGCATAGCTATTGTCAAAGTTCCAACCTGTTTGGTTATATTTACTCATTGCATCTCCTTTTGTTTTACAAAATTGATAGTGGCCATTTTTATCCCGCATGTAAGGTGCCGTACTACTCCTACTTCAAGAGCCTTGAGTTGATACAAAAGGTCTAAGTGGGAGAAAACGGCACCTAAATGCCCGATTGTTCAACTAACATTCAGTAGGAGATGAAGAAAACTCCTACTGAATGAAGTTTCACTTTATAATTTTGCTTTTGTTTATGTATTATACTCTTTTGGATGCATCTTTTGTATGGAAAGTGACAAATTGCTTATAACCTGCCGATGTTTATATGACTGCTAGTAATTCATCAACGCAGTGTTTGGTTGAGTATCCACCGTTTGTTATACATGGATTGGCGGAAGCTATAGGCTTTTGCAATAAGTGATACCCACCAGGGCTCCATGACAAGCGGCAATGAAACGAATATCCTTGATTGCCATTTGATTTTAACTCCCTTTTCGCTTGGAATTTTTAATGTAAAAGCAATCCCCGACAGATACCCCTAAGGATTTGGCGATGACATAAGCAATTCTCGGACTTACTTTTTGCTTTCCTGATAGTATTTTTGACAAATACGAGGGATCTGTTTGAATTTCTTTAGCCAGGTTCGCTTGTGTATCATATTTATCATAAATTAACTCAAAAAGATTATTCTTAATTCGATAAACCGGCTTCATCTAAACTGCCTCCTAATTAATACTCCATATTAATTAGTACTTTTACAGCAATGGCAAATGGAGATGATTTTTATGAATGGACTTTAGCTTGATCCTTTTTCGTACAGAGTTATTAAAATAACCTAACTGTACATGTCGAATTGCCAGGTGATGCCAAGGCATTTTCCTTGTTTTTACGTATTGAAGATGAGCGTTTTGCAAGATATGCGTCTTTTTGATGAAAACTCCTTGTTCAACAATTAAATGATCCGCTTCAATTTGAAATTTTACACTCCAATGCTTCATTACCTTTATGCTACATAAAATCAGTAAGGCAAGTATCCCGATCGGGAACAAGATTTCAGCTAACATGTAGAGACACAAACCCGTAATGAAAAATGCAGTTAAATAGATGAGGAGTACAGCATGCCTCCCGCCTTGCTTGTTCCATTTCTCTTCTTTCAAATGGATGTCCTCTCTATAACACAACTTTATAAACATAGGGATGTCTTCATTTTTTACAAAAGGGTGTAAAAGGATTTTTCTTTGCTCTTGATCAATTGTTTCTATATAAAGGGTCGACCTTTTAAATAATTTTTGAACGAGGGTTTGTTGAACCATCAAACCCTTTATATTTTTGATGTAAATACTGACAATTTTTTTGGAGAATGCTCCGCTCACTATTTTAATTTGCTGATCATCCATTTGAAGATTGAAATTGATTGCTTTGGAATATTGTGCTATCAATGACATGATTAAGAGAGCTGAAGCATACATATAGACGGAACCTGGCAAATTGGCGATTCCTTGTATCCAAAATTCGATAGAAAAGTACCCTTCCCAAGTTTCGGATTTGGAAATATTTGAAACAAGGGTTGATAGAAAAATTACAAAAAGTGTAAATATAAGTCCTCTGGTGATTAAGCCTCCGAGGACTTCTCTTGGTGTTACTTGAAATCTTTTTATAAAATCAGAGTTGGTCTCTTCGGCTTTTAGGGCGTTCATAATTGCGAGTCGATCTTGCTCTCTTATCGCGGGCAGAGAAATGGTTGCCTCATCTTCATCCCCTTCCAGCTGAATTCGCAAATCAGAAATTCCCAGCATATTACTTGGAAACCACTTTGTCGTCACACAATTAACGACCTTTCTTTCGTCAATGTATTCTACCGTCTGTTGCAAAAATGAAAAGTTTTTAACGATTACTTGATCATCTTGTATACTGTAACGCAAAGTAAACCATTTCACGAACCCGAACATAATGAAACTACAACCAAGAATGGATATAATGGTTCCACTAATATGTTCATTGATCGTTTTTAAACCTGCACTGGAACGAAAAATTAACACTAATAAATAAGGAGGGATCAATCTTATCGCCAGTTTGACCGCATAAGAAACAATAAGGAATGGATGCATCTTACTCATTCTTTATTTCCTCTTGATTTCCATTTAATTCAATGTATTTGATAATAGATTCTGCTGTCGAATGTTTTATATAGTCAATCTCTAATGAACCTGCTGCAGTAATGATCTCTAAAGATACTAAATGATATTTCTTCAAAATCGGCCCTTGCCTTATTTTTGTTTGATACACTTTACGGCAAGGAATAATGACTTCATTTTTTATAACAATGCCAGATTGATAGAAAATCAATTTATTTGCGCATTTAAATGAAATGGAGTGATAAAGTCTTTTTAACCTTAGCAAGCTTATGAAAAAAAAGACCGTAATGAAAATCATTATGTAAATCAACATGCTGTTTATAAACTTATGAAATGAAAATAGGTACAAGATAAACGTAATAAGAAAAGTCGCAACGAAAATAAGCGAGTATTCAATCCTTTTTCCTTTTATAAAATTATTGGACACCTTATTCCAATCATTTACACAATCCATACACTACTTCCTTTATCGTTTTTGATCATAAAAAGTTTTACACAAATATATCTCTTTTCTTAAAAATCACCATTGATAGATATAATAATAATACTATTGCAAGTCCGATGACGACAATCGCCGAAATAAGACTGACACCATATGGTTGTGTCGCCCCTCCCCCTTCCAAAAACAGCGCTAATTTTACGTTAGGGAAAACGGAGTAATATAGATAAGGAATTTTTTCCATATAAAGCGGGGAAGTATACTGAATTAATACAAAAGTGATAAATCCTAAAATTGAACTCATGACATTATTAAAAATAACAGAAAAGAAAATTGCTAATAAAATATAGAAAGTCATTGAAATTACTAAAAGCAAAAACCCTAATACGATTCCTTGCCACACTGAGTAAATACCAGGGTTTATAAGGGTCAACACGATTTGATCAGTCCATCCACCGAAACGATAAAGCGTTCCTGTTGTGATGTATTCTAGAAGAAAATAAAATATAGATAGGCCTAGTAAAACAAAAAAAACTGCTAGAATCTTAGAGAATAACAATCTGCCTCTTCCCAAGGGAGAAAACAATAGCGACTTTAAACTTCCGGTAGTCTGTTCGCCTACAATCATATCGCTACACAAAATAATGACTGCAAAAGGTAAAATGATTGAAATAAAAAATCCTCCCGTGATTTCTTCAAATAACAGCATTGCCCCTGTTTGATAACCTTCCGCAGGTATATTGTGAGCCATTTTTGTATCAATAATTTCCAATGAACGTTCTATGTATGTAGAGTCTATTTCTTTATTACTATATAAACTTTTGAGCGATTGTTTTTCCATTTCATATATCTCATTGGAAGCCATTTTAACTTCATTTGAATCAAAGTAGCTTAGCGTTGCCGAAAGAATCATCATTCCAACACTAATTATTAAAAGAACAACAATTTTCTTTCTTAACCAAAGCTTTATTATTTCATTTTTTATAGCTGCTTTCATACACTTTTCTCCTTAGAACCAATTGCTTCTAAATAGATACGCTCTAATGATTTTTCCTTTTTTAAAAAGTGGGTGATGACTATTTTTTGATTAATGAAACTTGAGAGTATTTGTTGTGCGCCGTTCGTATTTGTTGAAAAATGAATATGGCTGTCTGTCATATGTATGATTTGTACCTTGTGAAGATGAAAGATAGCTTTGATCTCTTCTTTCGTTAGTTCGGTCTGAAATTCAATCTGATACGTATGTTTATCAGCTTCTTGAAGATCTTTTTTTTCAATGTCCGTCACTTTTTTTCCTTCATGAATGATAATTCCTCTATCTAATACATGTTCTAATTCACTTAAAATATGTGAGGAAATAAAAACGGAAATATTTTTCTCTCGTGAAAGGTATTGGATAAGATTCCGAACATCGATGATTCCCTGTGGATCTAAACCGTTAATTGGCTCATCTAAAATGATCATTTTAGGCCGCCCGATCAGTGCGAGCCCAATCCCTAAACGTTGCTTCATCCCAAGTGAAAAATGAACTGCTTTTTCATGAATGCGAGAGCTTAAGCCGATAAGTTCAACGATGTCAGACAAGTCTTTGTCTGTCGGGTTTGAATCTAAAAGTCGAGCACGTTGCTTCAAATTTTCCCAACCACTCATATACAAATAGAGTGACGGATTTTCCACAATCCCTCCCATATGCCTCATTGCTTTGGAAAAGTCTGTTTCTATGTTCCAGCCATTGATATAAATGTTTCCACTTGTTGGCTTAATCATCCCCGTTAACATCCGAATCGTCGTTGTCTTTCCAGCACCATTGGGTCCAAGAAATCCAAAAACTTCACCTTGTTTAATAGAAAATGAAATATCATAAATGAGTGTTTTCTTTTTAATAACTTTAGTAAGCCCTTCCACCTTCATAATTTCCATTTGATTCACCTAAACTTTTCATACTCATTTTGATTGCTATATTTCTAAAATGTCCATTTATTTTATTTATAAAAACATATTTCAAATGTCATCCGGCTTCATCTCTATGCATACGCCTAGCCCCAACCCCCTTTTCATCACAGCCAAGCAAATCATTTACCCAAGCCTATTTACAGCTTCAGCCATTATGACTCATTCTCTTTGTTAATTATATTATAGTCTATCTATTTCGAATTTCACCGCAATCCTCATTGCGGTTTTACGTAAAGTAGTTTGCGGTAGGAGAAATCTATAAAAATGTAAGGACAGGATGATTAAAGATGATCATGTTTATGTAAGCAAATAATTAAGTAAAAACAATAAAGTAGGAAACATTTTATATCACATAAAAAAAGTATATTCCTCTCTCAGGAATATACTTTTTTCAAAATAATAAAATAATTTCCCTCATCCGAATATATCAATAACTTCTATTAAACGCCAAACCCATTTACCAGCTTCCTTTACCCATTTCCATACCTTTTTAACTTTCTTCAACAAGTAACACCCCCTATTTTTTCTAATGAGATCATTTATACTAATAATCTAGTGATCTCATGTTTAATTATATTTTTTTGCTCATATTCTATCAATTGTAACTTATGGGAACATATGGTAATTATCTTAATATTAATAATACTTAGTAAATACCAGACTGAAATGTGGTATAGATGACCACCAGCGCTGCATTAAAAAGTTAAAACTATTCAACTGACTATTCAGAACTATATCCTCTATCAAAATTTGCAAAAAGGACAAACCTTACTCAAAGTGATGTTAATTTGGTAAAATATGTATATTGATACCCGGGACGATTGACATTTCCTTATGTAGGCTGAAGATTTCCAACAGCTCTTAAAGTCGGAAAAAGCAAAGCTCGGAACTTTGTGAATATTTGATATAAGGCCAATGTTGTGTTGGTTTCCAACCTAAGAAGCAGTCGTATACTGTAGGCGATCATGGCAATATAAAGCTGGTTCCAAGCAAACTGTTCCGTTCGCCATGGATATGGTTTACCTGCAGATGCTGCTTCATCAATTAATTCCAGGGTAATCGCTTCAGCCCATTTACCAAATGACGTAAATAGTGTATGTTTGTCCATAAAATATTTCTTTGTAATGGATTTGGCCAGGCCATCACCTATCCGTCCTTTACAAAGGTTTTTTTCTTTTTCAGACGTGTCTGAAACTATCGTATGCAACCCAGTTGCAACACTAGTGGTTTATATTAAAAAAAAGTATATTCCTCTCTCAAGAATATACTTTTCCAAAAAATAAAATAACTTTACTTATCCGGAAATATCTTCAATAAATTTTACTAAACATCAAATCCATTTACCTGCTTCTTTTACCCATTTTCATTACAAATACCGCTCCAATAAATATATTATTGTTTTTAACTTTCTTCAGCAAGTAACACCCCCTTATTTTTCTTATGAAATCATTAAACTAATCATCTCATGTTTGATTATAGTTTTTTGTTCATTTTTATCAATTGTAATTTATAGTAATAAATGGCAATTTTTAAATTTTAATAATATTTTTTAAATGAAATGTGAAATAGACAAAATAGCTGAGCTCCGAATTTAACCTTGCATTCACCCCTTCCGTTCAACAAAGTCTGGATCATTGGCTGGAAAAAGAGACTTTGTTGGCCTTCAAGGCTTCATCCCGGAAAGTTCTTAATAGCAACAAGCACTTCCCTTGGAGAGTAAACCAATGTATGATGAGCCAACATTCCGCCATACTTGCGATAAGGTAAGCGCTACTTTCCTAGGAAGCATGCGTTCTATATAGGCAAAGAATCCTTTTACATCAGTATAAGTGTGTGCTAAACGAGGATGTCTAGGTTCAGCTTATCGCAAAAGTTGTTTCATATTACACTCTCTTTTTCTTGCTATCACGGAGTTAAAGGATGTTACGGATGCATCCTATTTACTCCACTTTTCTTTCCCATTCTCCTGCTCGAGACAAACGAGATAAATCGGATTTTCCCTTGTTTTCCTTGCCTACATCCTCCGGATGTTTGTTTCATACAATATAACAAAACGCATGCACCTGTTTAGCAACGTGCAAACTGGAGCTAATTGCAATGATATAAAGGATAAGGAAGTGAACGTAAAGCTAGACAATTGCTGAAAAAGGCGCCCTTAGCCTTCAGCAGCGATTGTCTTCATTCTTGCGCCTGGGAGGACTCCCAACTGGGGAAACATAACAACGAAAAGAGCCGATATTGACCTTATTAAGCAAACGATGGCCTCGTGTAATGTTTCCTCGATTCCCCACCATGCAGTCGAATATGCTGCGTCTCAAAGACTACTAGGCATAGGCGCTGGAGTTAGACAACAAATACTGTACTTTCTTATCTTTAAAACAAAGGATGGGAGAAAAGCTATGAAAGAAACGGATGTCGGACCGAGATTAAAAGTGCTTCAAGGCACGATGGAAATTGCCAATCAACTGCATACATCTTCCAAGGGATTAGAAAAAAACGGAGCCATCTCAAAAATAATTAACAATTTTCATAGTTATTTAGGCTATCCGTCTAAGTATGAAATAAAAGATTGGAAAAAAGTAGAAAGCAGTAACAAAGTAAACTATATTCAAAATCAGCTCATTCCCGAATTTGATCTATTCCATTTTCATTTTTCGACGAGTTTACTAACTGATCATTCTGACTTAAAACAACTTAGAACTGCTCAGAAACCAATCATTATGGAGCACTGGGGGAGTGAAGTTCGTTCCTTAAATAAGGCATTACAAATTAATCGCTATGCGAAAGTAAAAATGAACAATGACGACTGGATTTCCCGTAAACTGGAATTCCTTGCTGAAAACATTCCATATTGCATTGCTCCTGATCATGAAATGCATTACTATGTCAAGCCTTACTATCAGCACGTTTTTTTTGTGCCACAAATGATTGATCTATCCGAATATGCACCAACTTTCTTGGAAAAGAAAACACGACCACTTATCGTTCACGCTCCAACCAACCCGCAAATCAAAGGAACTCGTTATATTTTACAAGCCATTGAACAATTACGGACTGAATTCACGTTCGATTTCCAATTAGTTCAACGCATGAATCATCTAGAGGCTAAAAAAATTTATGAAAAGGCCGACTTGATTATCGATCAGCTTCATTTAGGGAGCTACGGCTTATTTGCGATTGAAGCGATGGCTTTAGGCAAACCGGTGATTTGTTATATTAGTGACTTCATGGCTTCTTATTATCCAAAAACATTACCGCTTATCTCAGCCAACCCCGATACCTTAGTTGAAAAGCTGCGCTTTCTTTTAAATAACCAGGATTCCTTTCCTGAAATAGGAAGGAAAGGAAGAGAATACGTGGAGGCGCATCATGATTATCTCAAAAACAGTGCTAAACTTCTTAAGATCTATGAAGCAATCATCCAGTCTGAAAATGGGTAGGCAGCCCTTTTCACGATTCATCGTTCTTCTCCATCCACTCTTTTCATAAAATAATGAAGTCAAGAGAAAAGCATGAGCAAGCAGGTGACAATATGAATAATGATTTAAAACCCGCCCCATTAACAGATCAACATATTTTAGTAACAGGTGGAGCCGGATTTATCGGATCAGCGCTCATTGAAAAATTAATTGCTCACAACAAAGTAACGATTTTTGATAATTTTTCCCGAAACGCATTAAAGTGTAAACCATATAAAGATCATCCAAATTTACAAACGATAACCGGTGATGTTCTTGATCTGAAAGCATTGAAACAAGCAGTGAACGGGGCCAATTACATCGTCCACGCTGCCGGGATTGCCGGGATTGACACTGTCATTAAAAATCCCGTGAAAACAATGCAAGTCAATATGATCGGCTCCGCCAACGTTCTGGAAGCCGCCGCTTCCCTCCCTAATTTAAAACGTGTGATCTGTTTTAGCACAAGTGAAGTGTTTGGCCAAGTAGCGTTCCGTTCAACCGAAACGACCCACACCATTTTAGGAGCTGTCGGAGAAGCAAGATGGACCTATGCTGTCAGCAAACTAGCCGTGGAGCATCTTGCTTATTCTTATTTCAAGCAGTACCAGTTACCTACTGTAGCTGTTCGCCCCTTTAATGTTTATGGGCCGGGGCAGGTTGGCGAGGGCGCCATTAAAACAATGGTTCAGCAAGCCCTAAAAAATGAACCAATCACGATTCACGGTGATGGCACCCAAATTCGAGCCTGGTGTTATGTGGACGATATGGTCGATGGAATTCTTCGCTGTTTAACCGTCGATGAAGCCGTTGGAGAATCTTTTAATATCGGTAATGAACGGGCGATTATTACGATTTATGGTTTAGCGAACACGATCATCCGCGTCCTCGGTTCTGAATCAAACATTCAATATGACAAGCGGGCGACAGCTGACATTGAACTACGCATTCCTCAGGTAAGAAAAGCGAAGAAGCTACTTGGTTTTGAAGCAAAGGTAGACTTAGAAGAAGGCATTCAGCGCACAGCAAACAGTATGAAATTGAAATGATCAAGCGATTGGAGGTTTACCGGTTGAAAAAGTGGAAGTCAGAAGGAGATGGAACGTTCTCATATGACGAGCTTGGCAGCTGTGGTGAACATGTCATTATTGAAGACGGCGTGCGCATTTTCCATCCTGAAAATGTTCATCTTGGTGACAATGTTTACATCGGCCATGACACGATTATTAAAGGTTATTACAAAGATACATTGCGGATCGCTTCAAATAGTTGGATCGGCCAGCAATGCTTTATCCATGGGGCTGGCGGGGTCGAGATTAACGAATTCGCCGGGATCGGTCCCGCGGTTCGAATGCTGGCCTCTTTTCACATTGACCCAGATGATGTTGATGAAGCCATTGTCTTTTCTCCTCTCGTTTCTTCACCTATTATCATCGAAAACAACTGTAATATCGGTATCGGCGCGACCATTCTTGGCGGCGTTACTATCGGAGCCAACTCCAAAATTGGCGCAAACGCCCTCGTGAATAAAACGATCCCTCCCTACAGTATTGCTGTCGGCGTTCCCGCAAAAGTCATTAAAAATCGCCAAATGTCTAAAAAGGAGAAGAACACAGATGATTCGATTAGTTGAACCGTACATTCGCTTTGAAGAGGTTCAGCATGAGCTTGAACAAATCTTTTCTTCCGGCATATTAACGAAAGGGCCGTTCGTTCAACAATTCACTGACAGCTTGAAACAGTATGTCGGTGCTCGCCATAGTTTTTTAACAACATCTGGGACAACAGCCCTTTCGACCTGCCTTCGCTTATTCAATATTCAGCCAAGTGATGAAGTCATTGTTTCTGATTTTTCATTTCCAGCTACCGCGAATGTCGTTGAAGAGCTTGGAGCAAAACCAATCTTTGCTGATGTCGATTTAGATACATTTAATATGCTGCCAGAAGAGCTAGAGAAGCAAATAACACCGAAAACGAAGGCCGTTATTTTTGTTGACGCACTCGGCAATCCAACCGGGATTCATCAGATTAAACAAATGTGTGACCATTATCAGCTCCCATTAATTGATGATGCCGCCTGTGCTCTAGGCAGCAGTGAGAATGGCGTCAAGTCGGGAAAAATCGCTGATTTGACTTGCTTTAGCTTTCATCCGAGAAAACTGTTAACTACGGGGGAAGGTGGAGCAATTATTACAGATAATGACCGTTGGAGCAGTTGGCTCGAAAGAAAGTTAAATCATGGTGCTGTCCCGGCAAACGGACAATTAGATTTTGTCGATTACGGGTACAATTATCGCCTGCCTGATATTCAAGCTCTTATGGGCTTGAAACAGTTACAAAAGCTTGATTCAATTGTTAAAAGAAGGAATCAGTTAAAGGAAACGTATCGTCAGCTTTTGGAACCTTTAGGTTTTACTAACCAAAAGATTGCTCATCATGTGATTCATAATGTCCAGTCTGCTGTTTTTAAAATCCCGGAGCAGGTTAAACTCGGATCGTTAATCGCCTATTTACGCGAACACAAGATAGAATCCACTTTTGGCACCTACTGTTTAAGTGCAACGAGCTACTATCAGCGCAAGTACGGACAAACGAAGCAAAATGCCCGTTATTTACAAGAACATACGCTAGCCCTTCCTTGCCATGATCAAGTAAAGGCCGAAGAAGTCGCGGCAGTAATTGAGTCTTACATGAACCTTCTCTAGCTTTCTTGTAAATAGGAATTGAAAAGGAAGATGTTATAAAAGGAAAAGCTCATGCACCTCTGCCTTAAGTGGAACTCTAGTGCGCAGATTGGCGGACAACAATAAAGCCCTGCAAGCAAGTAATCTCTACCTGCTCGCAGGGCCGCATTTCTTAATTTTCTTCTATTTCTCTACGATTTTTCTTGAATAGCTTGGATAATACTTCATACACGATTGGTACAACTATTAAAGTTAGCAACGTCGAACTTGCTAATCCACCGATAACGGTAATCCCTAAATCTCTTGAGATTAGGCCGCCTCCGCCATTTCCCAGTGCCAATGGGATTAACGCGCCAATTGTAGCGATAGCGGTCATGAGAATTGGGCGGAGACGAGTTGCTCCGGCTTCTAATATCGCCTGGCGCATCGTCAATCCGGAGCGCTCCATGCGGATGATCCGGTCGACCAGAACGATGGCGTTCGTCACAACAATTCCGATCAGCATCAATAGCCCCATCATAACAGAGACCGAAATCGTTTCACCGGCAATAAATAACCCGACTAAAGATCCGATGACGGTAAACGGTAATGAAAACAAGATCGAAAACGGTGCGACACCTTCATGGAAAGTAACTACAAGGATAAAATACACAATGGCAATTGCCGCTGCCATGGCCATACCCAATTGTGTAAATGTCTCCTGCATATCGGCTTGTACACCGGCAACTCCGACTGTCACGCCTTTAGGTAAATCCAGATTATCTACTTCTTTACCAATCTTGGATGTTACTTTTGAAATATCTTGGCCTTTTACTGTCCCCGAAACCGTTGCATAGTACTCGCCTTTACTGCGGGCAAGCGTATTAAACGTAGTCCCTTTCTTCACATTGACAAGTTCGGAAAGAGGCACTGTGTTGCCTTGCGCAGTCGGTACTTGTTTATCCAGTAGTTCATCGATCGATTCCGGTTTAGCATCTTGCTCTTGTTGAACAATGACATCTAAGGAGTTCCCGTCTTTTTCCACCGTCGTTAAAACATCTTTTGCTTTTTGCGGGCTTAACATCATCACAAGCTGGCCTGTTGTCAACCCATAATTCAGTAATTCTGCCTGGTCGACTCGGAATGTATATTCAACATAAGCCTCCTCGTCAGAGGACGAAACATCTTTTAATCCATCATGTTTTTTCATGATGTCCTCTACCTGTTTTACAGATTCATTTAGTTTATTTAAATCTTCACTGTAAAGAGTGTAGCTTACTTCATTGGTAGATCCTGATCCTGAAGAGAAATTCTGGCTTTTCCATGTGCCCGATTGGTCAAGTGATGTTACATACTTTTCTATTTCCTCCCTGGCTTCCGGGAAGTCTTCCATTTCCTCATCAAAAATCAGGTACATTAAAGCACCGCCTGAGCCGCCGCCCATCATCATAGCCGTCTCGTCGCCAGCTTCCGTAATGGACACTTGAACAATATCAATATCCTCGCGTTTCAGCATTTTCTCTTCAAGCTCTCTTACATTTTCTAATGTCTTGTCTTGAAGCTCTCCCGCTTTTGGTGTGTACGTTAAGTACATTACCTTTTCTTCTTCGCTTCCCATAAAGCTGAAACCGATGAGTGGCGTTAACGCCAAACTGCCCACCAGTAAGAGGGTCGCCAACACTGATGCTATGATTTTATGGTTGAGCACTTTTTCAAGAAAGTTTCTATACCCGTTTGCCAACTTGCCTGGCCCTTTGTGGCTCGTTTCCGTTTTTTCACCATATAGTTTCTTTTTAAATAAGAAATGCGACAAAGCCGGAACGATCGTAATCGCCACAAGTAATGAAGCTCCCAGCGCAAACGCCATCGTTAAGGCGAATGGCATAAACAATTCACCGACCATGCCGCCGACAAAAATCATCGGTGCAAATACAGCAATCGTCACTAATGTTGAGGACAAAATCGGCTTGAACATTTCAATGGTCGCTTCACGTATAAGAGCGCGGCCTGTCAAGGTTTCTTCTTTTAAATGCAAGCGACGGTATATATTTTCCACAACAACAATCGAGTCATCGATGACTCGTCCAATTGCTACGGTGACCGCCCCAAGCGTCATAATATTTAATGTGATATCCATCCAATTCAATAGCAGCAATGCCATGAAAATAGAAACCGGAATGGAGATAATGGAAATGAGTGTTGATTTGAAGTCCCTTAGGAAGAGAAGAATAATCAATACAGCAATTAATCCGCCAAATAACGCTTTTTCAATCATCGTTGCCACGGATTCTTCAATTGGTTCTCCCTGGTCAAGCGTTGTATCAATCACAAGATTCTCATACTTCGATTTTTCCTCTTTGACTAACTTCTTGACCTTATTAACGACATCAACTGTGTTTGCCTGCTGATCTTTGACAATTTGGATGGCAATAGCATCTTTTCCGTTTGTCCGGGAAACCGATTCAACCTTTCCGACTGTCTTGATTTCCGCAATATCGCCAAGCTTAACAAATGGTGATGAATTGGAAGGTGTGGGCGTAACAGGAATCAACATTTCCTTTAACTCGTCAATGGTCATAAATTTGCCATCAATCGCTACGGCCTGCTCGCCTTCTTTAAACTCATATAATCCTAATGAAACTGCCATGTTACTGGCTTGAATCATTTCCTTGACCTTATCTTCCGTCAAACCGAATTGACTCATTTTCGCTTGATCATATATAAGGTCCACTTCTTCAATATGCTGGCCGGTAATGGTGGCTGAAGCAACACCAGCAAGCTTTTCAATTTTCGGCAGCAAACTTTCCTCTACTGTTGATGTTAATTCAACAATATCATCTTTCGAACTGCTGACACTAAGAGCCATAATCGGCATCATATTCATGCTGATCGCAGATGTTGTCGGTTTCTCTACCTCTTCTGGTAATTCCAGATTATCCAACACTGATTTTAATTCCCGGTTTGCCTCATCCATATCAGTCCCGTATTCGTATTCCACTTGAATACTCGCCATATTTGAATAAGAATTGGAATAAACAGCTTTTACATATTCGAGGTTTTCCGCTGCTTTTTCTATCGGAATGGAGACATCTTCCATCACCTGTTCAGGAGTAGCCCCGGGATATACCCCCGTAACCATCAAGAAAGGAATGGAAATATCGGGAATCGTCTCTGTTTTCATTCGAGTCCCTGAGTAAATGCCTGATACCGTAATGATAATCGTAAGCAGCCATACAGCAAGTTTGTTCTTTAAGACAAAATTGACTAACCCTTTCACTATCCCACCTGCCCTAAATTGACTATTTTCTTACATTTATTTATAATAATGACTGATTGGTCACTTGTCAATAAATACCTGGGAGCGATCGCTTTATGATGAAAAAACAATTAATTATGGAAAAGGCATTGGAGCTTTTTGCGAAGCAAGGATTTGAGGCCACATCAGTCCAACAAATAACAGAACATTGCGGCATTTCCAAAGGAGCATTTTACCTATCATTCAAGTCAAAAAATGAATTAATATTGGATTTGCTTGATTACTTTTTGAGGAAAATTTTATCGGATATTGACTATCTGGTCAAAAACACGAAAAACGCCGCTCTTTTATATGAATTTTATGAGACGTTGTTCCATTCTTTTCAAAAACATCATGACTTTGCCAAACTACTCCTGAAAGAGCAAATACTAACAATTAACGATACATTTATGAATAAAATGTATGCCTATGAAGTATCATTCGAGAAAATGATTTTAACCTTGCTGGAACGGAACTATGGTGAAACAATCAAAAATTCAAAATATGATCTTATCTATTGTGTCAAAGGCCTCATCAATACTTATTCCCAACTTCTTTTATTTGGTGATGCGCCGTTTGATGTAAAACTATTGATCCAATCACTCGTCGAGAAAACAAATATACTTGCTAAATACACGACCATCCCTTTTATTTCGCAAGAGCTGCTTCAAACATTAAAAAGACCGACAAATGAAAATATAACGAAGGAACAGCTCCTTGAAATGATGGAAGAAAAAATCGAAGAAATGGAAGATTCGATTGAAAAAGAATCGTTAAGCTTGTTAAAAGAGCATCTATTGGAGCCGAGTTTCAGCCCTGCCATCGTGAAGGGGTTGCTGGAAAATATTCGGCATCATCCTCATTGTAAAATGATGGCTTATTTGCTCCGCCATTATTGGAGGCTTTAAACATGACGGAAATGCAGAAACATCTGTTTCGGCTCGTTTGAATGTCACGAAGCAAGTGAACCGTTATATCGATTCGGTCTTTCATCACCAAGATCCTCTTTTGGAGGAAGTCATTTCATCCATAAAAGAAAACGGACTGCCCTCCATATCAGTATCCCCCTCCTCCGGAAAGCTTTTAACCATGCTCATATCCATTTCAGGGGCTAAAAGCATTTTGGAAATAGGAGCCCTTGGGGGTTATAGCGGGATTTGCCTTGCAAGGGGATTCGGTACAGATGAAACATTAACCTCCCTTGAACTTGAGGAGAGATGCGCCGAGTTGGCACACCGCAATCTATCTAAAGCCGGCTTTCGCGATCAAGTATCCTACATGACAGGACCGGCTCTCCAAAGCCTTGAAAAACTCGTTGCCGATCATAAGCGATTTGATTTTTTCTTTATTGGTACAGATAAAGTTAATTATAAAATTACTTGGAATATTGCATCAGATTGGCGGAATCAGATGCTTTAATCGTTGCTGATAACGTACTTGCGGGCGGCGGTGTAGCAGATCCGGGAGCTAAAGCAAAGCGCTATACTGAATTCATGGAAGAATTTAATAAAGTAAAACTTCATTCAGTAGGCGTTTTCTTCCATCTCCTACTGAATGTTAGTTGAACGAATTCGGGCATGTAGATGCCGTTTTCTCCCACTTAGACCTTTTGTATCAACTCAGGTCTTGATGTGGTGTGTATGGCACCTTACATGCGGGATAAACTTTGGTTCTCTGCTTATTCCAATTGGGGATGGGATGACCGTTTCAAAAGTAAAGAAATAAGAAAACAATTGTATCAGAATGCTGTGAATTGCCATCTTGCCTGCTTAAAAAGACCCGCCGTCTTTGAATTTCTCTCGATATACATCCGCGATCTTTGCTCATACAGCCTGTGCCCGGCTGTCTTTCCGGGGGGCCGTTGCTTGCCGATAGGATATGAAATTTAACGGCAATATATAATATCTGCCACCATTAGGCGGCAAGCATATTTAGGACGACTGTGTTAATAGCCTGTCTAATATAGTGCCAATTATTTTTCCGGCTGTCTTTGGAGCCGTTTTCCCTGGAAGCCCAAGAGCGTGGATGGTCTTTAAGCCTTTCTTTTCTGCAAATGCAAAGTCCGTTCCCCCTGGTTTGGAGGCTATGTCAATGATCAGAGCCGCCGGGTTCATTTTTGAAAGGATCGCCGCTTCCAAAATCTGTTGGGGAATTGTATTGATACAAATATCGGTTTTAGCAATATAATCGGCTAAATGGTCAAAGTGAACCGGACGCAGCCCCATTTCAGTGATGCGGGCTAGATCGGCATCCTTTCTTGCGGCCACACTCACTTGCGCCCCGACAGCGGAGAATAGCCTTGCCAAAGTAACACCCGTTCTGCCAAATCCCAGCACCATCACATGAGAACCGTGAATCGTATAGTCTGTTTCTTCTATGGCAATGTTTAATACGGCCTCGGCTGTAGGAATGGAATTTAAAATAGCAACATCGTGACGGTCCATTAAACGGACAAGCTTGCGATCAGCTTGCTTCACAATACGGTCTAAATATTCATTTGAAATCCCCGTATACACAATGCAATGTTCAGGAGTCTTTTTTAACATATCGGGCGACACGTTCAAAGATTTCTCCGAATAGACGGCCTCTACTTCACCGCGGGCATTCGTTCCGCCCAAAGGAAGCAAAATGGCATCAATTCGCCTAAAGTCGACTTGATCCAGCTTTTCATTATGTATGTTGGAATGAGAGAAGATCAATTGGTCGAATCCGGCTACAAATATATCGATCCCTTTGGAAGCTAATTGATTAATGACTTCAACATAGCGCTGATCACCACCCATAATCAACAGAGACAAATGCTTTTCCACCAATAATACCGCCTTTCCGTTCCATATTTAGCTTGTTTCTATATAAAATAACTATTCTAGTTGATAATCTCTATCTTGTTATAAAGCGTTGAAATCGAGATTCCCAAAGAGCGGGCTGCCTGCTTTTTACTTTCCAACGAACTGCCATAGTAATGTAATGTTTTTTTAATCCACAACCTTTAAAGGTAGAAGTGAAGTAGAAGCCAAGGATGGCAAAGAATCTATTTTATTCTGGGAAGAAGACCCCGGTAATGTTTGCATCTGCTTCATCACTAATAAATCCGGAATAACGGATGAAGTACTCTCGTTCATGAATCTTTCTAACACGTTTTCCAATTCCCGAATGTTCCCGGGCCAATTATATGTGGATAAAATGGACATTCCTTTGCTTGTAAAGCTGCATCGGGTAAAATCCGACTCTTTCCTCGATCCTGTTCATCAAAATCTTCTACCAATAATGGTATATCTTGCTTTCTTTGTCGTAAAGATGACACTTCGAAGCAGAGAACGTTCAATCGATCATATAAATCTTCACAAAACTTTCCTTCAGATACCCGCTTTTCCAAATCAGCAATTGAATAAAAACCTCCAAAAACACACCTATCATTTATATAAAATATAAATCCATAGGATAAAAAGCTTTATATTGTATAATTTATAACCTTGACTATTTGGTAACATTCAGCTCCAACCATATTTTTGTCCGGCCTACAGATGAAATATATGGAAAAAGCGTTGCGGCTGCTTTGTTCCGGGACTAGAATTTGGCCTGCTTTATAGGTACAATGAGATTAATGGTGAATGAAAAAATAAAAGTGAGGAATATCATGATCAAGGCTATTTTTTTCGATTTAGACGATACTCTGTTATGGGATCAAAAAAGTGTGAAAGAGGCTTTTGCCGCGACATGTAAAACGGCTGAAGAACGCTGTGGATTAGACCCGGATCATTTGGAACAAGCGGTTCGCGAGAGTGCGAGAGCGCTATACTCTTCTTATGAAACATATCCCTTTACCCAAATGATCGGGATCAATCCTTTTGAAGGGTTATGGGGAGAGTTTAAGGATGAAACAGCAGACTTTCAAAAATTAAGCAACATTGTTCCCACATATCGAAAAGACGCATGGACACTCGGTTTGAAACAATTGGGTATAGATGATCCGGATTTGGGGTCTGAACTGGGAGAACTTTTTCCCCAAAACCGCCGGAAAGTCCCGTTTGTTTATGACGATACATTTCAAGTGTTGGATACACTTACAAAAGATTATCGGCTCGTGCTGATTACCAATGGATCACCAAGCTTGCAAAACATAAAATTGACCATCACCCCAGAATTGAGACCATACTTTGAGGAAATTATCATTTCTGGCGATTATGGGAAAGGGAAACCTGATAAAGGAATCTTTGAGCATGCTCTGTCACTAATGTCCTTGCATAATGATGAGGCCATCATGGTAGGCGACAACTTAAACACAGATATTTTGGGGGCAAATCGCGCAGGAATCAAATCTGTCTGGATCAACCGCGAGCAAAAAGAACGGAATGAGGTCGTGCCTTCCTTTGAGATTCAGCAACTGACGAATGTTTATGATGTTTTAAAAGATTTATAGATACCTTCTTTACAAATACCGACCAGCTTCAGAAAGATTTCAAACAACGTTTAGGCATTGTTTGAAATCTTTTTTTTCCTGTAAAACGAAACTTATAGGGATTTGTTTTCCATATGTTAGCGCTAGATAGTTATTGACAAAATAGTGTGAAACGGAACCGGGAAGTATGTACAATGAATTCTTTACCTGTTACTATTTATATAAATGTTATATTTATGAGGAGAGTTGAGACAAGATGAGCACAGTGAAGCAAAAAGGTTATTTCGGCCAGTTTGGCGGAAGTTTCGTTCCTCCTGACTTACAGAAAGTAATGGACCAGTTGGAGGAGCAATTCGAGAAGTACAAAAATGATGAAGAGTTTAATAGAGAGTTTGCTTATTATGTAAAAGAATATGTGGGCAGAGAAAATCCGCTCACTTTCGCTAAAAATTTGACGGACAAACTTGGCGGGGCAAAAATTTATTTAAAGCGGGAAGATTTAAACCATACAGGAGCCCATAAAATCAATAACGCCATCGGGCAAATTTTGCTTGCGAAACGAATGGGCGTCAAGCGGATTATCGCCGAAACCGGGGCGGGACAGCACGGTGTGGCCACTGCTACCGCCTGTGCGATGTTCGGGATGGATTGCGTCATTTATATGGGAGCAGAGGATACGAGAAGACAGGCGCTGAATGTATTCAGAATGGAGTTATTGGGCGCAAAGGTTGTCGCGGTGGATAAAGGCCAGGGTCGTTTAAAAGATGCAGTTGATGAAGCATTGAACGATTTGGTACAAAACTATGACCATACATTCTATTTACTTGGATCAGCGGTCGGTCCACATCCTTATCCAACGATTGTAAAACATTTTCAAGCCATCATCAGTGAAGAGTCTAAGAAACAAATTCTGGAAAAAGAAGGAAAGCTGCCTACCGCGGTTGTCGCTTGTACAGGCGGGGGGAGCAACGCAATAGGCGCATTTGCCCATTATATAGACGAACAAGATGTACGTCTGATCGGGATCGAGCCTGACCAAGCTCCTTCCTTGACGAAAGGCGTGCCTGCCGAGCTCCATGGATTCAAATGTCTCGCCTTAATAGATGAAAACGGCAACCCACAGCCAACCTATTCCATCGCTGCGGGATTGGATTATCCGGGAATCGGCCCTGAACACAGCTACTTAAAAGAATCAGGCAGAGCGGAATATTACACAGTTTCCAACGATGAAGTGCTGGAAGCCTTTAAATTATTGTCAAAAGTGGAAGGCATCATCCCGGCACTGGAAAGTGCGCACGCCATCGCCTATACGGCCAAATTTGCCCCTACACTGGATCAAAATGATATCATTATCGTAAACTTATCCGGCCGGGGCGACAAAGACGTCCAGCAAGTGTTTGAAATGGAGACAAAATAATAGAGCTGTCCGAAAAGTAATATTGGAGCTTGAAAATCAAAAAAAATAAAACCCAAGAATGCTGTAAAATCAACATTCTTGGGTTTTAAGTTTTAGCGTCTTGACTCTAAGTTGGACTTTTTAGACAGCACCTTTTTGCGCGATTGAAAAATAGGCCTTCCAACTCCCTTATTTGAATTTTCTGGGAGGGTGATCAAAATGGACCGGAAACGAGTTAAAAAACAGATACAACAATGTACAGTTGAGGAATTAACAGCATGGCGAAAACATGCGGTGAAATGTCTTCAATATTTTTTGAAAGCGCGAAATAAGTTTGAGATTGAAGAATGTCACTTTGTCATTTCCCATATCGACCAAAGACTCCAAGAATTAAACAAAGATTTCTGCTGAAGTGACAGCGCCCCTGGACCAAGTGCGAAAAGTACAGAAGGGGGCGTTCAAAGGCTGCGTGAAAAATGCGAAATGGAGCCCCCGGCTTCTTTTCCATCAAACAGGTCTGACGGTGATTTCATTTACATTCACATAATCAGGCTGGGTAACGGCGTATAACACAGCTTTTGCGATATCCTCAGCCTCCAGTTTTTTACGGTTGGACACACTTGTGCTCAATGAAGTGTCCACCATGCCCG
The DNA here is from genome assembly GCF_016909185.1 of Siminovitchia thermophila. Classification (GTDB taxonomy): domain Bacteria; phylum Bacillota; class Bacilli; order Bacillales; family Bacillaceae_C; genus Siminovitchia; species Siminovitchia thermophila. The sequence goes on from NZ_JAFBFH010000008.1 coordinate 131,245, forward strand.
GAGAAATATTAGTTACACGGACACCGGTTCTGGCCAATTCCTTTTCCAGTCCCATTGAAATAGCACGGACCGCAAACTTGGTTGCGCTGTAAATTGTGCTCATCTTTGTCACTTCAAAACCGGAAACAGAAGCAATATTGATAATATGACCGGCCGAGCGTTCGAGCATGGAAGGCAAAACGGCATTGATACCGTATAGCACCCCTTTTATGTTCACGTCAATCATTTTCTCCCACTCTTCCACTTTACCGGACTGGACAGTGGCGGAAAGCATCTGGCCCGCGTTATTGACAAAAATATCAATACGTCCAAATGCTCCCAGCGCTTTTTTCACCATTTCCTCTACTTCTTCCCTGTTGGCCATATCCGTCCTCACCACAAGTGCTTTCCCTCTAGCTTGCCAATTTATCTCCTGCCCTATTTCATTCAACTTTTCATGACGTCTGGCGGCCAGAACAACATTGGCGCCCTCTGCCGCCAGTTCTTTGGCAATGGCGGCGCCAATTCCACTGCTTGCTCCTGTGATAACAACTGTTTTGCCTTGTAACTGCTCCATGTTCCATTCCTCCATTTACCTCTTTTAACCGAGTGTAACACGAAGGAAAATAGGAAGAAAACAGATCGCATTCCCGCTTAAATAATCAGCCACCTTTTAGATAAACCAACATAATTGACAAAAAGACAGGTATTACAACATTGTCATAATACCCGTCTTTGATCGTTATACTGCAGCCTCTGAATGCTGCCCGTTTGTTTTTTTCTTTTTGACCATAAAATAAGTCATTGTTAACGCGGCACAGCCCAGGATGTATAAGGCTAGAATGCCGATATTTTGCCACATGAACGCATAATCACCGCTTGAAATCACCGCTTTAAACGCCTGAACGGTATATGTCATCGGCAATAAGTTGTTGATCGGTTGGAGAACTTTCGGAATTAACTCCAACGGGAACGTTCCCGCGCTTGTTGTCAGTTGCAAAATCAGAATAATAATCGCAATGAAACGTCCGGGATCACCCATTGTGGTGACGAGAAGTTGTATCAATGTCATAAAAGCAAGACTCGTTATGATGGATACAAAAAGGAATAATGGAATGCTTTTTACTTCCATTCCCAATCCAAATAATAAGACAGCATCGACTAATAATGCCTGGATCACTCCGATAACGGCCACAACGCCGAATTTGCCAAGGAACCAGGAGATGCCATTACGCGGCTTTCCCGCGGGATCCTTCATATTGAAGACAATGGTCATCAATAAAGCACCGACAAACAATCCCAGCGACACAAAATAGGGAGCAAAACCTGTTCCGTAGTTTGGAACCGGACTTACCTGTTCCTTATTCACTTTAACAGGATTCCCCATCATATCATACGTATCACCGTTAGCGTCTACCGAGCCCGCCTCTTCTGCCGCTTCACTCAGTTTCTCATATAATTCTGCTGTTCCACCATGCAGTTCGTTTGTTCCTTCTGACAGCCTGGAGGACCCATCAGCTAGTTTTTGCGATCCGTCTTTGATTTTCGAGGAGCCGTCTGCCAATTGGCCCATTCCGTCATGTAATTTATTGGCGCCATCCGATAATTGGTGGGCGCCAGAATTTGCTTCTCCCATTTTTCGTGTGAATAATTCCATGTTTTTCACATATTCTTGTTGGCCGCTGCTTAACTTGGAAGACCCGTCGTTAAGATTTTTTGCTCCATTCGACAGTTGGTTGACCCCTTCCTGAAGCGCAAGCTGGCCAGACTGGATAGCTCCAAGACCCGTTCCTAATTGATTCAATGCCGGATCAACCGCTTGTTGAATTTCTTTCTCCAGCCCGGCGGTTGAGCCGCCAAGTTTTTTATTTACTTCACTCTTATACAAGCCGAATGCCTCATCGATCCCCGCAGTGGCTTGATGAACCCCTTGATTGACGCCGGTTTCTATTTGAGGTTGCAGTTGATTCACTAATGTTTGCTCCACTTGTTCTTTCGTCGGGGAGGCGGCTCCTACTTGGGAAATTATTTTTTGAACCGCTTCTTTTGGAACCCCGTTATCTAATAAAGCTGCGGAAAGCTTATCCATCTGCTCTTTTTGCATTTTATCAATTTGATCGGCAACCCCTTGTGCCACACCTGCTGAAAGCTGCCCAGACAGCCCATTCACTAAGTCATTTTGCAGTTTCCCGTTAATGCCCTGATTCAATTGATCCAAACCTTGATTCATTTCCTGGCCGCTTGCCTGGATTTTCGCATGGATCGTAGCGGCCATTTGCTTTGGCAATTGGGTTTGGAGCTGTTTGAGCCCATCCTGTACCTGTCCTGTTCCCTCGACCAAGTCCGGTATTTTCCCGTTCATTTCCTGTAACCCGTTGTTCATCTGGGAAATACCGCCTGTTAATGCTTGTGAGCCTTCTTGCACTTCTGTAGACGCGCTGTAAAGTTTTTCACTGGCATCTGTCAATTGATTCATCCCGTCCGCCAGTTCCCGTGATCCATTGGCAAGTTCATTGGAACCGGAGCGTACCTTTGTTATGCCATTTTCAAATTCAATGGAGCTGAATGCCAGCACTTCAAGATGATCTGTCAATTCTTTGGATCCATCCGCTACTTTTTTAGCCCCTTCATCTAATTTTTTACTGCCATCACTCGCTTTTTCAAGACCTTCCGCTACTTCTTCAACCTTGGCAAACATTGTTTCGGCATATGTGGTGGAAACAGCTTTGGCAACCTCGGCCTTGATTTCTTTTGCCGCTGTTTCCCCTATTTGAGAAGAAAGGAAATTGTAAGCTTCATTCGGTACGTACTTTAAAGCTAACTTCTTTGGTTTTTCGTCCATTAGCGTCGTCGCATTTTTTGAGAAATCCTTCGGTATTTCGATCAGCATATAATATTTTCGGTTTTTCAAATCCCGGTATCCTTCTTTTTTGGGGACAAAGTGAAATTGGAATTCATCGTTATCCTTCAACTTATCGACCAGTTCTTTACCTAATTCCAATTTCTCTCCCTCATAGTCAGCCCCAACATCTTCATTTACGACAACAACAGGCAAATCACTCAAATATTCATATGGGTCCCAGAAAGACCAAAGAAACATCCCCGCATATAATAATGGAACAAAAATGACAGCGATAACGGGAATCAGCACTTTTTTATTTGTCAGGATTTGCTTCCATTCCGTTAAAAAGCTAGATTTCTCCATCCATTTATTCTCCCTTCCGAAAAAAACGACCATTATATTCAACTGGTCAATTTTATGAAAAATAACCATTGACCACTTTATTCAATTGGTCAAAATTGTTTTAAAAATAAGGATTATCTTTTGGATAACCCCTTAAACAAATATAACTTAAACAGTTTTGATATGTCCTCTTTCTCCAACGGCTCCCGGACCTTCTCCCAATCAAAGATGAGCGCGACATAAAGCTTCAAAATGACAAAAGCCGTGATTTCGGGATTGCATGGCTTAATCTCGCCTTTTTCAATCCCTTTTCGGACAATGTTTCCCACGTGCTGGATAATCGTGTTTTCGATCTTTTGGATGACATCCTTTACCGCCGGCGTTCCCATTTCTTTTTCTTCTTGTATGAGTTTAATCATGAGTTGATGGTCAGTCCGGAACTCCAATAAGGTAAAAAGCGCGCGATCCACCTTTTCATAAAACGTTGCACTATCATATATCTCTTTTTCAACCGCCGCTTTCATTTCAAGGATTAAAGTAGAAATAATTTCATGAAACAGCTCTTCTTTATTTTTATAAAATGTATAAATTGTCCCTTTGCCGACATTGGCCAATTTGGCTATTTGATCCATCGTTGTAGCTTTGTAGCCAAATAAGGAAAAGGAGTTTGTTGCCGCCTGTAAAATTTGCTGCTTCCGATCAATGGCCATGTGCTTTCACCCCCATTCGGGAAACCATTTTGACCAATTGAACACTTTGGTCATACGTACAATGAAATACTAACACATCGATTTACAAGATGCAATACATTGTTCTGATTGCTGGTTAAGTGATTTGCCATGGATATAATTCAGCTTGCTTGTCCACTGCCACACGATCGGTCGGGGCGAACAATTCATTTTAACATGAAGTCACCCTGCTTGAATAGGTATATGTAATGCTGGTCGGATATATGATTTCTCTCACTTTAGACAATCAAGATTACCGTCAATCTTGCAGTTTGGACATGGACGGAAGCATTCCTTTGATTTCAACTTCCGCCATACGGAGTCTGTTCTTTGATCATTCATTGTGATCGTTGTCTAAACGAATTTCTAGCGTACTTGTGTCTTGACGAGGAGTAAATTCGATGGTTTTTAGAAGTGGTCCGGTTACTACCTCTCCAGATGTCTTTTTAGCCATAAATTCATCTACCGTTTTCACTTTCGATTTAGACACATGGATGGTGTAAGGAATATCAATATGTAACTTGATTGTTGCTTCCTTTTCCTCATTTGTCATTACTAGTCTCCCTTGAGGCAACACCGCGGAATTGTTGTCAGATTGCCCTCCTTTTGTTGATATTTCTATCAAATAGTATTCTTTTTCTTCTCCACCAATGATTTTCAAAGTAACTTCCTTCATTTTCGAATGTTCCTCCTGTTCTTTCGAATTACCCGAAGTAGAGCAACTAACTAACAAGATTGCTAAACAAAATATCATAAACGGTTTGATGGCTCTCACTTCCTCTTTTTCAATCGTTGACATTTGGAACACATAAGATTTTTTTCTTCATTTATATGTAGCTTAGAACAAATAAATGATTCCATCATTTAACATAAATATCCAAAAAAACATTAGCGCGACGCTATGATCACTAAACACCCTTTTCAAGCAGACGTATAAACCGAAGAGACAAGACAATTTTACATCACAACAAATATATCTTTCGACATAATCAATCAAAAACCATTTTTCAAAAATCTAGTTATCTGCCTATTACATAATTGGAAAGAAACCCTCTCCCAATTTTGGAGTAGGGTTAAAATGTAAGAACTTTTTGTGCGTCACTAAAGGGACATCCATTGATATATTTGGTATATTTCAGATGGTCCAAACTTTGGCCCCCAACTTGCTGTACTATTGACAGAAATAATAGAATTGGACTTAAGAATAGACCCACCACTCATACCGCCAGTGACAGAAGAGCTATGGATGATCGCATTTTGAGAAATATTATTTATTTTTCCGGAGCTTTTATATAAGTAATAATAGCCCGTTCCTGTACCTTTATCAGCAGGATATCCATGAGAAATGATCGGATCGTTCACTCCCGCATTTTGGCTGAGAGATAATTTTGGTGAATGAGAAGAATTAACTTTTATAACCGCATAATCATATTGTACATCTTTAAAATATACGCTGCTCGGATCTGGAGGGTTTGATGACATCCAGCCTAATGGGGCATAAGCCGTGGTAGAAGCCATCCCATCATAAGGCAACTCTGTACCATTTTGTCCTGGAGAAACAGCCCAATATGAAAAAAATTCATCATTATATGAATCATATACACAATGTGCCGCTGTAAGAACTGTCGTCTCGTTGATAAATGATCCAGAGCATACATACCAACTCCCGGATGAATCTCTAAAGGTGATTTGTGCCATGGCATTATAAGGGCTTATGGTTGTATTCGTGACTCTTACTCTGTTATCTGCGCTAAGTGGACTAACATCTAAAGAAGTCACATCAGGGGAAGTTGATTCAACGGAACTATTTAACTCAGGGGCATTTGGTTCTTCTAATATGTTTCCTTGAGAACTGACTGAGGTGGTTTTATGATTGCTACTTTCCAACTGTTTTAATTCGTCAGAATCAATATTCTTTTGTTTCGGCAGTTTTTGGATATCTTTTTTATATCTATCTTCCAAGGCGGGAATCTTATCTTTATCCAGTTTTGGCAGATCGAAGCGATCATAGACTTCATTTGTGTTCTCCTGTTGTGAAGATGCTGCAAAGCTCTCCATTGGCCCAACAAAATAGGCAAACAACAACATGCATAAAACGAGGTAGAGTGGTTTTTTCATTTTTGTTTTCCTTCCTTTCCTTTTTTATTTTTTGTATATTAGTCATTATTGTAAAGCGTTTTCATTTCTAAATCAACACAATATTAGGTAATATTTAAATATTTAGTAAATTATCTCTATTCATTTGGTAAATAATACAATTAAATGAAGACGAACGGGATTTATTTTTTCAAAATATCAGTCTTGCTACCCAGGCTGGACGAGTTGATACAACCAATGAGTCACGATTGAAGATGTTGTATCTCGGTTTCACTCACCCCATCATCCTCCTGATTTCTGATAAATCGTATGATTTGTTTCGTTGGCAACCGCCTTTTCCTCGTTAGCTTTTCTTAATGCCCAAGAATGGCCCGTTTGGCTTGGACGGTTGAAATAGCCAACGGCCACCTTACTCTTCCTCATTACAATCATTCTCCATGAATGACCAAGCTTCTTTTGCAATCTGGCCCCTTCTATTTTTATAAAAGTGGCACTTTTAGCGGAGTCAATCCTTTGCTAATCTTATCAATAAAACAAAATGAGAGAAAGAAGGTCTATGATGCAAAGAACAACTAGTTATTCGCGCTCCAACACGTTTGATCTGATCCTGACAGCCATGTTAACAGCTCTCGTATTCGTGGCCACTCTCTTATTAAATATTAAACTGCCTATTTCAGCGAATGGCGGTTTGGTTCACCTTGGAACAGCCATGCTCTTTATCGCATCCATTTTATTCGGTCCAAAAAAGGGAGCTATTGCCGGGGCCGCCGGAATGGGGCTGTTTGACCTAGTATCGGGCTGGACATTGTGGGCGCCTATCACCTTTTTAACCCGCGGTTTGCAAGGCTATATCGTTGGAAAAATTGCCTGGAAGGGAGAGCGGCGAGGAAGCAGCATCACTTTCAACCTGGTTGCCATGATTGTTTCGATACCTCCTATGATCGCCGGCTATTACGTTTGGGAGCGGGTGCTGTATGGCAGTTGGATTGTACCATTGGCTTCCATTCCCGGAGACATCATTCAGAGTGTCATAGGGATTGGTGTGGCTATTCCCGTTTGTATAGTGTTGAAAAAAATTCCCGTTTTTAAATAATGACTGAACACAGTCCGTCGCCCAAAAGAGACAAGAAAAGCCGTATGGATACAAGGTGAAATGCTGTATCCATACGGCTTTTTATATTGGTAAAAACTTTCGGCCCAGCAGTTTAGGCTTCCTGTAGCATATCTGTTTTTCTATGATCCACTAAACCTAGCGTATTATCTGTTGTAGCATGAATGTCTTGGAAAAGATCTGGATTTTCCACTAGTGACACGCCATAAGAAGGGATCATTTCTTTAATTTTTGGCTCCCATTCTTTCACATGTTGCGGGAAGCATTTTTCCAATACCTCAAGCATCACGTGAACAGCAGTAGAAGCACCAGGAGAAGCACCAAGTAACGCGGCGATTGAACCATCGGCCGCATTCACCACTTCCGTGCCAAATTGCAGCGTTCCTTTGCCGGCTTCGGTGTCTTTGATGACTTGCACGCGCTGGCCAGCTGTCACGATGTTCCAATCTTCGCTTTTGGCGCTCGGAATAAACTCGCGCAACTCTTCCATGCGCTGTTCGTTTGATAACATCACTTGCTGGATCAGATATTTTGTTAATTTCATCTCTTTTACCCCTGCCGCCAACATCGTGATGACATTATTCGGTTTAACAGAACCGATCAAGTCCATATTTGAACCCGTCTTTAAGAACTTGGGCGAAAAGCCGGCAAACGGTCCAAACAGCAATGTCTTCTCGTTGTTGATAAATCTTGTATCAAGATGCGGAACCGACATGGGAGGAGCGCCGACCTTTGCTTTACCGTACACTTTTGCGTGGTGTTGCTCTACCACTTCCGGATTCTTACAGACCATAAACAGTCCGCTTACAGGAAAACCTCCAATATGTTTTGACTCGGGAATACCGGTTTTTTGAAGTAATGGAAGACTTCCTCCTCCGGCGCCGATAAAGATGAATTTTGCAGTATGGTGTTCAATTGTGCCACTGTCCATATTATGCATCTTCACTTCCCACAAGCCATCGCTGTTACGTTTGATGTCCTTCACATAGTGCTTATAATTGATTTCGACGCCCCTTCGCTTTAAGTGGTCAAATAGTATGCGTGTTAATGCACCAAAGTTGACGTCCGTGCCCGAGTCGATTTTTGTTGCCGCTATCGGTTCATTCAATGTGCGGCCTTCCATGATGAGCGGAACCCATTCCTTCAATTTTTCCGGGTCATCGGAAAACTCCATTCCTTGAAAAAGAGGGTTGTTTGCCAGTGCCTCAAAACGTTTTTTCAAGAATGCGACATTCTTTTCCCCTTCTACGAAACTCATATGGGGTATTTGCCTAATAAAGTCCTGCGGGTCGTGAATCATTTGGCTGTTTACAAGATAAGACCAAAACTGTTTTGATAGCTGGAACTGTTCATTAATTTTTACTGCTTTGCGGATATCGATCGATCCGTCCGATTTTTCGGGTGTATAGTTAAGTTCACAAAGTGCGGAATGGCCCGTACCCGCATTGTTCCATTCGTTAGAGCTTTCTTCTCCCGCATCTGACAGTTTCTCAAACACTTTGATTTCCCACTGCGGCGCTAACTCTTTTAGTAACGAACCCAAAGTCGCGCTCATAATGCCAGCACCAATTAAGATAACGTCTGTTTTCGTTTGTTTATCGCTCATTTCGACCTTCCTTATACACTGAAATTTACATATAGAATGAAGGCGCTCTTACTTGAGCATCGAACAAGCAGAGCGCGAACTAATCACAAATCTTCTCTAACTCTATTATACCCTAATCATCGTTCATAAGAGCCTTTTAGAGATAAGAATCTTTATTTTGTATTATCTAAATTTAAGATTGATTTCGAAGAATTGATGACTAAACTGTTATAATACAAAAAATTAAAGTCCCGCGAGACCTAATACAGTATAGGGAAAAGCCATTTTTACCACAATTAGGATAAAATTCCTATGTGTGGTATTTTACCATAAAACCCCATCCACGCCAGATGTTACTATTCTATTACTTTGCATATGCCTTCAATATTCACATTCCTTACGCTAAAATGTTCCCCGTCCCTTTAGCCATCCACAATAATACGAAAGTAAAAACCCGATAAAGAAACTACATTCTTTTCGGGTTTGGGCAGAACAAACTATATGACATTAGGGCGTAACCAATCTTTTGCTTCTGCAGTTACTTTTTGCAAGACCACTTTCTTCAAGGCTTGGATAAAATCATAGGCATCATCCAAAAAAGCAGTCCTTACTAACTCTATGTTCCATTCTCGACATTGTTCCTGTAAATCGAATCCTATGTCATATAGAGCTTCCAAATTGGTTGTTACTGATAATAAATCACATGTGACTACCGCTTTAATGCCTTGACTTGCTTTTTCTCGAATGACATCTTTTACATCAGGGCCAAGCCACAGTTCTTTCTTTTCACCAGCACTTCGGTAAGCTATTTCCCAATCCGGCACATGCAATTGCTCCGCAACCAACTTTGCCAATTCGGAAAACTGCTGTATATAGATTTCATGCGTTTTCGCAAGACCTGGTTGACTATGGGCCGTAAAAATAACAGAAGAAGCTTGAAATTCGTCTTTAGGCAACCAATCTAACGCTTCTTGAACACGCTGGGCTAAGATTCGGATAAAATCTTCCTGTTGATGCCAGTGTTCAACATCCACAATCGGCATATCACACCCAAGCATGTTCAAAGTCTTTCGGACTTGACGTTGGTAGTAACGAATGCCCATTTTTGAATACAGTGGTTTAATCGGAAAGGTGATGATTTTTTCAACCCCGTCTGCCACCATTTTTTCAACCGTTTCCCGCACAAAAGGAGGCGTATGTTTAAAAGCGACATAGGACTTTACTTGTTCCTCAAAGCAAGGCTGTAAAGCATGCTCTAAAGCCAGCGCCTGCCTTCTTGTCATACTTCCAAGCTGATTTGCTTCTCCAACATGCCTATACTTTTCTTTCACTGCTTCTATCCTTTCCTCGCTCGGCGCCTTGCCATGATGGATATGAGTATAATAATCCAGTAAATCATCCATAGATGTTGGACCGCCATACGCAAAAATTATGATACCAATCATTTTATACACATCCTTGCATTGGTCATTGGTTTGGGTGAATCCATTCTGCCAGTTCCTCCAGTATATCTACTACATAAGCATTGGGCTGGGAAATAGATTTTGCCGGGATATTCTTTACATTGCCTGATTCAACAGCGCGCAAAGTGTTAAACCCCGGTGAATCCAACAGTTCGGAAAATTCCCCGCTTGTCGATCCCCACTCAACGAGAACGATGTAATCCGGATCTATTTCGATCATATGCTCTATCGAAGCAGGCGTTGTTTTATCCAAGTTGAGCACATCCGATGCCGGTGTGCCACCCGCCAGTTTTACGATGTCATACGCAATACTGGATGGACCCAGAATATAAGGGCCTGTATTAGAACCTACTTGTGAAAGCAGTAAAACAGAAGGCTTTTCTTTTTGATCCGCCACTTGTTTTTGAACCTTTTCCACTTTCGCCTTCATCTCCGCCACCCTTTTTTCCGCCTTTGCTTCTTCACCAACCAACTCGCCAATAAGTTGATAATTCTCCATTAAAGATTCCACCGTCATCCAACGGTCAAAAGACGCTAGTGGCACACCCGCTGATTGCAACATCTTATTCGCATCCTGTTCAGACCCATGGGTTAACGTTAAAAGCACCAAATCAGGCTCATACGACAAAACAACTTCCGGATCTAACGAGGTGGCGCCTGCAATTTTATGGGGAATCTGATCGAGTTCTTCGGTGATATGGGATAAACGATCATTTTCCGCGCTTGTTGTTATAGCTGCAATGTGCTCCGCACCAAGTAAATCCACTGCAATTTCCGCTACATTTAAAGATAGTGCCGCAACTTTTTCCGGCTTCTTTTCGATTGTGATTTCTTCTCCGTAAACATCAACCGTACGCGGGAATTCACCCCCCTGACCCTTTTCTTTATCATTCGAAAAAGACTCTTTCTCCGCATCTTTCTGTTGATTTTCCGGTTCACTGTTCGTCTTTTGTTCATTTTGCCCACATCCGCTCACAAAAAATAATACGAGCAGCGTACATCCATAAAATATGATTTTTCTCATCCATTACCCAACTCCATTCTTTCTTTCATTTATGATTTCCTGTTCGGGAGGCTGATATTTTAACGCTGTGACGGTCTGGGCATGAATGAGTTCATCATGGCGAATAGCAGTCTCAACATGATAACTCTCCTGTAACCTTTTCTTTGTCAATACAGCTTTAGGCTCCCCCGCGGCCTGCACTTCTCCGTTTTTTAATAAAACTAATCGATCGCAAAACCTGGCAGCCATGTTTAAATCGTGTAAAGCGGCAATAGCGATCATTCCTTCGTCAACCAATTCGCGCACCAGTTCGAGCACTTGAAGCTGCCGATGAAGATCAAGTGCCGAAGTAGGTTCATCCAATAATAAAATAGACGGGTCTTGCGCCAAAGCCTTGGCAATAAACACCATTTGCCTTTGCCCCCCGGATAAGCTTGTCACCGATTGCTCAGAGAGATGGGTAATCGCTGTTCTTTCCATCGCTTCATTCACCCGCTCATAATCGGTGAAACGGCCAAAACCAAAACGCGGGATATGGGCATGTCTCCCCATCATTACGATGTCTCTCACACGAAAATCGAATCCAATGGTTGTATCTTGAGGCACATAACCAATCATTTTTGCCAATTGATTGGCGGAATATGAGCTGATTTTCTTGTTTTGAATGCGGATCGTACCAGACTGATAACTTAGTAATCCGCCTAAAGCTTTCAGCCAAGTCGATTTTCCAGAGCCATTTGGGCCAATCAGACCAATAAAAGTGCCCCTTGTCGCACTAAAAGAAACCGATTTTAGAATTTTCTTTTTTCCGATTTGAACCACAAGTTGATGGCACGAGATACTCATTAGACACTCCCCCTTTTTGAACGGAGAACAAGCATTAAAAAGATCGGCGCTCCGATTAAAGCACAAACAACCCCCACTTGCAGATGAACCCTTTCAAAAGCCATACGTGAAACAGTATCCGCCAAAACAAGAAATGCCGCTCCACCGAGCGCACTGGCAGGAAGTAAAAAGCGGTGATCGGCACCGAATAAAAGGCGAATCACATGTGGCACAACAAGGCCGACAAAGCCAATTGTCCCACTGACAGCTACACCCGTACCGGTCATAAGGGCACTTAAGCCTAACAAAATATATCTTGTTCTTCGGACATTCACTCCGGAACTTTTTGCTTGATCATCACCGAGCAACATCATATTTAATTCCCTTGCGAAAAAACAGACACCTACTATAGCCGCAAGAATAAATGGACTAATGAGTTGAACATGTTGCCAAGTTGGACCTTCCAATCCACCCTGTAACCAAAAGACGATGCTGCGAAGCTCTTGCTCACTGGGAGCACTGGCAACAAAAACACTAATAACAGCCGAGACGAACAGATTTAGCCCCAAACCCACCAGCAGTAATGTCGACACTGATGTTTTCCTGCTCATCTCCCAAACTGCCAACACAATCCCCATTGATATAAGCGCACCTAAAAAGGCTGCTCCGGGCAAAATCCACAAACTGTATTTTACTAAGCCAAAAAAAAGAACCATGACCGCGGCTAATGCCGCACCACTTGAAACGCCAATATAGCCCGGCTCGACTAAAGGATTTCGAAATAAACCTTGCATAATGGCTCCTGCCGTACCCAAGGCTCCTCCCACCAATGCGCCGACAATTACACGCGGTAGTCTGATGTCCATTACAACAATGGCATCCCTCTCTATGTAATCCAATCCTTGTTCGATATGGAGAGCATCCAACATAATGGCAATGGTTTGTTGAAAAGGGATAGGTACTGGACCTATTGAATTGGCCAAAATCATGGAGAATATTAAGATAAAACCAAGAAAGCTTAAAAGAAATACATACTTTCGCCAACTTTTTTTGTAATTCACTCTCCGAGCTTGCAGACGATTTTCTGTTTCTAACTGTTTCTGAATCAATAGGCCACCCCCTAACTTGGTTAAGGGAATCAAATTTTACTGTAGTTAATTTTGTTTCCCTAATACAAGAATTTATTTTAATCTCTCCATTTTGTCAATGATTCCGTATTTTATTACATTTATTTAAATATTTTTTCATTTAAAACTACATTCGATCCATCTGCCCCGAAGCGCCATACGTTCCAGAATACCCGACATGCCCCTACCTGCCCAAAGTAAAAATGCCATCCACAACAGTTGGCATAGCTATATGGAGCTATCCGAAAAGTAATATTGAGCTTGAAAAGCAAAAAAATAAAACCTAAGAATGCTGTAAAAACAACATTCTCGGGTTTTAAGTTTTAACGCCTTTACCCTTTTAGACAACCCCTTGATTGTTCAATATCTATTCTCTCTAGCGACTCAAAGATGTCTCTGGAATCAATTTAAAACCTTCAATCATTGTATCCTCTTCCACTTCAATCAACAGACAGCGCTTGCCGTTTAAATGAACCTGTCTAACATACTTTAAGTCTTTTGGACTGATAGAAATATTCGCCACCTTTGTATTAATTTTGATAGATTTAGACGTATAACTCGGAACAATATTACTTGCTTTCAGCTCGTACTTCTCGTCATCGACGACTTTTTGAAAAGCCATTTCCACTAGATCCGTATCGACATTTTCCACTCCACTCACCTTTAGCACCCGTTCCACATCTTTATAATCCAATGTTGGAGGAACCTCTTCCTCCGCCCCTTCCTCTTCATCCATCATCCGGTTGATTTCTTCGTATACGTTGGACAGCGTATGGGTATCCACCTCGTCTCCAACCACTTCTTTTACGACAAACTCAAAAACGGCTTTATCATCCTCTGCAGTCATAATATCTTCACCATTTAACACATTTTCGATAAAGTGATAATCAGGTTGGTTTGCTTTGCCCGCCGAGTATAACACGCGATTGACATCAGCCGAATTGTCTGTGAAACAAGGAAACAAAAATCCCGCTTTCGGAGATGCCATATTGATAATGGAGTCAACTACGACGTTCGACTTAAATTCCTTCTCAATATAATCAAACACCAACGTTCTTTTCGGCTGCTCCGTCTGATTCATGCTACAGAGAATAAAAGGGTGCATATAAACCTCGTCCCGGCCACTTACTTCCGCTTCCTCATGACTTCTTTTCGTCGGTTTAAAATACTCTCCCCGAATGAAGGTGACTACCATATCCTTTTCGTACTGGACATCCTTGAACGTCTTTTCAACGATTCGCAACATCTGCTCCTTCCATTCATCTACATCGTCCGCTTGCAGACCTTCATGAAGAATAAACCGTGTGTGATCTTCTGCATGCTCCAGAAACTTCACTTCAAATAATTTCACATCCAATTTTCCGGTCAGCACCTTCTTGAAATTGTTCATGAACAACTCCTGCTGCTCCCGTTCCAGCATGGAAAACGGCTGGCTCTCTTGATGGTAAATATCGCTGCTTTCTTTTCTGATGTAGACATTAAAAATATCTTTGACTTTTAATAAATCATTATCAAGCTTGAATTGTTTACGAATGTTGGCTATATCATTTTTGTTCATATGAAAGTGCAACTCCTTACTGTTTGGTCTGTGAAGGGAAAGCAAATTTTTCCCGGGTGAATTTCCATTTCTTTAAAAAAGCAAGTCCAATTTGGCGTTTATACGCTCTGAACCGCTCCCCATCAGGCAAGATGAATTATACTTTTTGTATCCGTCTACCTCATTGGAAGCATATCACTCTTTGAACACTCCCTTATTATAACAACATAGCCGGACAGATTGTTTAAAGACATATAAGTGCCACCTCTTACATACTGACAGTTTCGTTAAAGGAATCCGCCCCTGCATGCACCCTCAAACATGCCTCTCGTTGATTGGAGCTAAGCAATCTTCACCAAAAATTCGCCAACCGTGAAGGAAGATTCCGGCCCCCATCGCTTTTTGCCGCTCCCAAATCGGCTTATATTGAAACCCGCAGAAAAGGTATACGTATAAATAAGTTGGGCCGACCTTTGCGGTTGGTATTGTTACAACACTTTCCCTAAAAAAAAAAAGAGTTTTCCAGGCTCAAACCCGCGTTTCAAAAGCATTTTCCCTCATGATAAAAACATTGCCTGGAAGCAACATTTTTTGTATAATTTGTCTTGTAACCATAACGTTTTGGTTAGGAGGGGTTTAGTTGGGACAGAAAAATTAAGAATCGGTGAATTAGCTGATAAAACTAATGTTACCAAGAGGACTATCGATTATTATACGAATCTTGGTTTGTTGAAAGCGGAACGTTCCGCTTCAAATTACCGTTACTATGACCCGTCTTCCATTGAAAGAATTGAATTTATTGAAAAACGAAAACAAGATGGAATGTCACTAGATGACATTAAGAAAGAAATCATTGCAAAATATTCAGAAGAAGTTGACGTATTAGAACTGCGACTGAAAATAAAAGGGTTGGAAAAGGAAGTTTCTGAAATTCTGGCTCAATTAGAGAAAACCGACAAAAAGAAATATGACGATATTAAGAAAAAAATCTCTCATGAAAGTTTGTCATTGATACAAACATTACTTTTATTGCTTAGTTAAATCTTTGGGGGTGATACTTCCATGTTTTTTCATCCAATGGACATTTTCATTTTCTTGGCATTAGGGATTTCCATTTGGGCACAATTTAAGGTAAAAGGAAATTTTAATAAGTGGTCAGAGGTGAAAACCCGGACGGGTTTATCTGGTGCGGAGGTCGCTCGGCAAATTCTGGACAGCAACGGGCTGCACAACGTTCCGATCGAGGTCGTGCCCGGCATGCTTTCCGATCATTACGACCCCATTAAACGTGTCGTTCGTTTATCGGAACCAGTTTATTATGGACGTTCTATCGCATCTGTATCCGTCGCAGCCCACGAAGTGGGTCATGCCATTCAACATCAACAATCATATACAGCTCTTGTCCTGCGGCACCGGATTTTTCCTATGGCGAATTTTGCTTCTGGCGTTGCTCCCTTTTTATTTATTGGGGGATTTCTTTTACAACAATTATCTTTAATCGGTATTGGCATTGTCTTCTTCTCGGCAGCAGTGGCTTTTCAATTAATTACACTCCCAGTGGAATTTGATGCAAGTAAACGCGCCAAAAACTTAATGCTTTCTGAAGGTATATTGTTTAATGATGAAGAACACGGTGTAAAGAAAGTACTAAATGCAGCCGCATTGACATACGTCGCGGGAGCACTGATGGCTGTATTTGAACTATTGAAATTTGTCATGATCTTTCTTCAAGGAAATGCTGAAGAATAGAACGATCTTTTATTGGGAGGTGTAAGTCTTACTTTCGTAAGGCTGTTCATTGACAACCATAAACTTAATTTTAATTGCTGTATTAATTGCTTTAACCGCATTTTTCGTGGCGACGGAATTTGCCATTGTAAAAGTCCGTACATCAAGAATAGATCAATTAATTGCTGAAGGAAAAAAAGGCGCTCTTGCTGCAAAAAGGGTTGTCACACATCTGGATGAATATTTATCCGCATGTCAATTGGGGATTACCATGACTGCTTTAGGATTAGGATGGCTGGGAGAACCGACCGTCGAAAAATTATTGCATCCTGTATTCGAGCATTTTGAATTAAATGAATCACTGACAAGTATTTTGTCATTCGCCATCGCTTTTTCCCTCGTAACGTTTTTACATGTAGTGGTGGGGGAACTGGCTCCAAAAACAGTCGCGATTCAGAAAGCTGAGGCGGTAACCCTTGCTTTCGCCGTACCCATTATTTGGTTCTATAAATTAATGTACCCTTTCATATGGTCGCTAAATGGGTCGGCCCGCTTGCTTATTGGACTATTTGGCATAAAACCTGCTTCAGAGCATGAAGTAGCCCACTCGGAAGAGGAACTGCGCATACTGCTGTCTGAAAGTTATAAGAGTGGGGAAATCAACAAGAATGAACTCAAATATATGAATAATATCTTTGAATTCGATGAACGAATCGCAAAAGAAATTATGGTCCCGCGAACAGAGATTGCGGCCATCTCGATTGACGATAGCTATGAAGAAATTTTGAATACGATTAAAGTGAAAAATTTTACACGCTATCCGGTCGTTGACGGTGATAAAGACCATATTAAAGGCTTTATCAATGTGAAAGAATTTTTAGCGGCCAACCTTCTGGCCCAACAAACAGATAAAGAGTTTCAAATTGAAGATTTCATCAATCCCGTCATTCGAGTCATTGAGACGATCCCCATACATGATTTACTAGTAAAAATGCAGAAAGAACGGATCCATATTGCGATCCTGATGGATGAATATGGGGGTACGTCTGGATTAGTTACCGTCGAAGACATACTTGAAGAAATTGTCGGAGAAATACGAGATGAATTTGATGAAAACGAAGTACCCGAAATCCGCAAATTAAGTGAAAATCACTTTATTTTAGATTCAAAATTACTAATTGAAGACGTAAATCATTTACTGGGAACAAACTTAGAGCACGAAGAAGTGGACACAATCGGCGGTTGGTTCCTGACCCAAAGCATCGATGCAGACCTCGATTCAGAAATAGAGCATGAGGGCTATACATTTAAAGTACAAAACAAAGATGGGCATCAAATTCATTATTTAGAAGTTAAAAAAGCGTAGTGTAAGATGTTATTGTTGAGAAAGGGATAGGGAATGTACATGAAACTGTGAAGTAAGATTCGTAATCACTCTTACTTCACAGTTTCGCTTTTGATTTTATTGACTAAATGATAAAATGGCAAAAAGGAATTCCGCCGGATCCCTTGAAGCCTGATGATGAAAAACTGGAGGCCTTGGGGTTTCACTTATCTGATGTATACATATCTGAATAAGGATCAAAGACCATACGTACGCCTGCCCTCTCCCATAACGCCTCCACCTATTAATGCAAAAGGCTTAAACAGAGCAATACAAGAAGCATAGTGTTCGTACATGGTTCCCCCTCCAAGTTCGCTGTTACCCGCTGTTATGAAATATATTAATGATCTTTAATAGAACCTGATCATACCCTTGTTTAAACACCGTTTTTGGTTGCCCTTACATAAGGGCGCCAAGTAAAGACCAAAGCTGGGCAACTAAAAGAAGTCCCACACTTATTATTGGAATAAAAATGATCCCTATTTATTCAATTGGTATATATTTTGTAGGTAAGGTACTTTTTATAATATCACCTTCACTTAAACTTATAACATATTCTTTAAGATACATTTCATCGGAGAAATGTCCAAGTATTACATTAACCTTTAGTCCATCGTTGACAAAAAAGTTCCCTCTTCCACCATTTGGCTGAACTTTATATCGTCCTTCTGGAATATCCTTTCCAACTTCAAATTGTCCGGCAGCTAAAGTTTTAGGCTCTTCTTTTTTTTCAACAACGCCATTTTCCAACTTCTCTAGTTCCTTCTGTTTTTCTTTTATTTGAGTATCTAAAGAAGCTACTTCTTCACTTTTTTGCTTTGTATTAACTTGTAATTGATCTACGTTTGTTTGCAATTCATCTTTTTGATCTACAAGTGCTGTTGCTTCTTGATATTCATCTTTTAACTGTTCAAGTTCTTCAGATTTTTGTTTTTGTTCTTTTTTGATTTCTGAAAGTTCATTTTCCATTTCTTCAATTGTAAGCTTTTTATCTTCTAGTAGTGTTGTTGCATTTTGGTAGCCAATTTTATGTGCAACATATGAAGAAGCGATAATAACTATTACTGTTGCAATAATAAAAAATACAAAACCTTTACCAAACCTTTCAACCATCCTTCCTTTTTCTTTCACAAAAAAACCCTCCTAATATGTAGTAATAATGACCTAACCAAAATATACCATACATCTCTATTTTCGGGATTATACTTTTTAGATATTATCATTTTTATAGGTGAAAATGCTTACTTTTCATACATTTTTTCCATATTATGGTTGGGGGGATTAGCATGGAAATGAATGCTGTCGTAGAATTGATATGGAATTACGCACGGGAAGTTATTGCAAAATTACGGAAAAACTCCGAGGATTACCACACGTAAGTCCGTGGTACGTACAAAGGAAAAAACTTATTTATACACGCGGATCATTGCAACCTTATGAGGCTTTCTCTGAGGTTGCGTTTTTAATTTGCCAATAGATGATTATTTAATTTTTGATTCATAATCTCTACTCCTCCCTAGTCAATCATAGAAGTCTTCAACTTTATCGATTCCACTTTCTTGTACAAGCTCTCTACGGATCCAACATACTCAATTGGTTCAAATAAGGATGTGAAAATGAGCCTGTTTCAGGTGCGGACTCTATATTGATCCCAAAGGCAGACAGGGATCGGCTTTTCTTCACTTCCTCTATAAAAAAAGTAGCACAAAACCATGGCCTTGGTTTTGTGCTACTAATGTTGTATGTTTGGGGTTCAGTACACAACTAATCAGTCGCTAGTCTTTTTAGGAGTTTTTGAAAGTCACTTCACACAAGCTTATGTTGTTGGATAAAATCTGTTACAATATCTTTTAAATTCGGACTGCCCATTTCAGCTAAATCATAGTGTACACGTGTACACGGCTTATTAATTGAAATGACGCGAGTTAAGTCGATCGGTGTCCCAATGATCACTGCATCACAGTCGGCCTTATTAATCGTTTTTTCAAGATCTTTTAATTGTTGTTCGCCGTATCCCATTGCTGGAAGGACGTTTCCAATATGTTTGTATTTATTTAACGTTTCGGTTAATGTACCTACCGCGAATGGACGTGGGTCAATGATTTCTTTCGCTCCCAAACGCTCTGCCGCGACGGTACCTGCACCAAGTTTCATTTCTCCATGTGTCAACGTCGGACCGTCTTCAACGACTAACACGCGTTTTCCAATAATACTTTCCGGATGATCGACTGTAATCTTTGATTCAGCCTTTATAATCGTGCTATGGGGGCTTGCAAATTTTATATTATTTTCTACAATTTGAATGGCTTCCTTTGACGCACTATCCACTTTGTTAATGATGGCTACATCAGTTGTTCTTAAACAAACTTCGCCAGGATAGTATTTCAGCTCATGACCCGGGCGATGCGGGTCCAAGACAGTAACAGCTAAATCAGGCTCAAAGAAAGAGAAATCATTATTTCCCCCATCCCATAAAATAACGTCACAGCCATCTGGATCATTTTCAGCTGCTGCCAAAATGTCTGCATAATCAACGCCCGCATACACAACATTTCCTCGTGCCACATGTGGTTCATATTCTTCCATTTCTTCGATTGTACAACGATGTTTCTTTAAATCTTCGACTGTCGCAAAGCGCTGAACACGTTGCGCATTTAAATCGCCATACGGCATCGGGTGTCGCACTGCAATGACTTTCAAGTCATGCTCCAACAGCGTTTCAATTATTTTTCGCGACGTCTGACTTTTTCCAGTTCCAGTTCGCACCGCGCAAACAGAAATGACGGGCTTATTACTCTTTAACATCGTGCTGTTTGGACCGAGCAATGTGAAGTTGGCGCCCGCTGCATTCACGATTGCCCCCACACGCATAACATCCTCGTAACTAATATCACTATACGCAAAAACACATTCATCCACTTGTAATTCCTTAATCAATTCTGGTAATTGATCTTGTGAATAAATGGGAATACCATCAGGGTATAGTTCACCCGCTAATTCACTTGGATACTTGCGTCCATCAATATCTGGAATTTGTGTTGCTGTAAAAGCGACAACTTTATAGGCTTCATTATCGCGATAATACGTATTGAAGTTGTGAAAGTCTCTGCCAGCCGCACCTATAATAATAATATTTTTTCTTTTCATAGAACTCTCTCCTATAATTACAATAAGTTATTATAATTATAGCTAGGAATGTATATTAATACAACGGCATTTCCGAATATGCTAGAACTTTGGTTCTATGTCAAATGTTGGGGTGAAGTGAGATGGAATCTCACCTACCCAACATGACTTCCAATTTTTTTATACTTATGTAAAAGAAGTATTCT